>NZ_JBFRDY010000001.1:0-509924 GCF_052114035.1 Janibacter sp. RAF52
AAGGGGCGACCACGACGCCCCGTGCGAGCAGGAAGCAACGGCTCGATCAGCCGCCACTGCGCATCCGACAGCACCTGAAATCGCGTCATGTCGTCCACGCTGCCCCACCCAAACCCAAATCTTTGCCAGACACGCCCTAGGGAAATGCGCAGGCCTGGCCGTATTTCCCTAGGGAGATACGGGGGTCAGGTAGACGGCGCCGAGGGCGGCGACGCGGACGCGAGCGGACCAGGGCTGGCCCTGCCACGGGTGCTCCTCGGTCTCGACGGTCACCCCGGCCTGGCTGGGGGAGCCGGCAGCGTCGTAGCCACTCGTGTCCAAGCGCACCTCCCAGCGGCCCGCACGCGGCAGGCCGATGCGCAGCTCGCCGCGGTCGGCCCCGCCGAAGTTGACGACGACGGCGACGACGTCGCCGCGGCGCTCCTGGTCGGCGAAGCGCAGGAAGGCGACGGTGTTGCCGAGGTGGTCGTCGGCGTCGAGCCACTGGAAGCCGGCCGGGTCGGCGTCCAGCGCCCACATCGCCGGGTGGTCCGCCGCGAAGGAGTTGAGCTGCGCGACGAGCTCGGCGACCCGACGGTGGCCGGGGTCGTCGAGCAGCTCCCAGTCGAGCGAGCGGCTCTCGGCCCACTCACGCGTCTGCGCCATCTCCGTCCCCATGAAGATCAGCTGCTTGCCCGGGAAGGACCACTGGTAGGCGTAGAAGGCCCGCAAGGTCGCCAGCTGCTGCTCGATCGTCCCAGGGATCTTCAGCGGCATCGACCCCTTGCCGTGGACGACCTCGTCATGGCTGATCGGCAGCAGGTAGCTCTCCGCGTAGGCGTACATCATCGCGAAGCTCAGCAGCCGGTGGTGGTGCTGCCGGTTGATCGGGTCCTCCGCCAGGTAGCGCAGGGCGTCGTTCATCCAGCCCATGTTCCACTTCAGCCCGAAGCCGAGCCCGCCCCCGTCGGTCGGGGCGGTCACGCCCGGCCAGGCCGTCGACTCCTCGGCGATGGTGACGATGCCGGGCGAGCGGCGGTAGGCGGTCGCATTGACCTCCTGGAGCAGGGCGACCGCCTCGAGGTTTTCGCGGCCGCCGTGCGCATTGGGCAGCCAGTCGCCGTCGCCGCGGGAGTAGTCGAGGTAGAGCATGGAGGCGACGCCGTCGACCCGCAGCCCGTCGACGTGGAACTCCTCGAGCCAGTACAGCGCGTTGGCGACGAGGAAGTTGCGCACCTCGGGCCGACCGAAGTCGAAGACGTAGCTGCCCCAGTCCGGCTGCCAGCCCCGTCGCGGGTCCGGGTGCTCGTAGAGCGGCAACCCGTCGAAGGCCACGAGCGCCCACTCGTCCGTCGCGAAGTGCCCGGGCACCCAGTCGAGGATGACGCCGATGCCGGCCCGGTGGCAGCGGTCGACGAGGTGGCGGAAGTCGTCGGGCGAGCCGAAGCGGGAGTTCGGCGCGAAGTAGCTCGTCACGTGGTAGCCCCATGACGGCGGGTAGGGGTGGTCCATGACGGGCATGAGCTCGATGTGCGTGAAGCCGTGCCGCACGACGTGGTCGACGAGCTCGTCGGCCAGGTCACGCCACGAGAGCCCCTGGCGCCACGACCCCGGATGCACCTCGTAGACGCTCATCCGGCCCGTGTGCGGATCCGTGCGCGCCCGCTGCTCGAGCCAGGCGGCGTCCTGCCACTCATGGCCGCTCGTCGTCACGACCGAGCCGGTCGCCGGCGCCGTCTCGGCGAGCCGGGCGAGCGGGTCGGCCTTGTGCCGCACGACGTCGTCGGCCCCCCGCAGGGCGAACTTGTACACGTCGCCGTCGGCCGCGCCCGGCACGAAGAGCTCCCACACCCCGGACCCGCCGAGACAGCGCATCGGGTGGCTCGCCTCGTCCCACCCGTTGAAGTCGCCGATGACGTGCACCGCCTTGGCCCGCGGTGCCCACACCGCGAAGGAGACCCCCTCGACCGGCCCCATCGGGCCGTCGTAGGCCCGGGTGTGGGCCCCGAGCACGGTCCACAGCTGCTCGTGACGCCCTTCGTTGATGAGGTGGAGGTCGACCTCGCCGACGGTCGGGGCGAAGCGGTAGGGGTCGTCCCCGACGTGCTCGACGCCGTCCTCCCAGGTCGTGAGGACCCGGTAGTCCATGGTCCGGTCGGCGTCCTCCCGCAGGCCCGAGAAGATGCCGTCCTGCTCGTGGTCGAGGTCGAGCGTGACGTCGTCCTCGAAGCGCACCCGCACGCGCGTCGCCAGGGGGCGGAGCACCCGCACGCGCAGCCCACCGGCCTCGAGGTGCTGGCCCAGCACGTCGTGGGGCTGCGCGCTGCGGCCGTGCGCCACGGCCCACAGGGCGCCGGGCAGGGCGGACTCGGGTACGGGGGTCACGGGCGCTCCTCCAGCAGTCGGTCGATCGCGGTGGCCGGCAGCACGAGCCACGCGGGGCGGTGGTGCGCCTCGTAGACCACCTCGTACAGCGCCTTGTCGAGCACGAAGGCATCGAGCAGCGCACCCGACTCGCGCGGGTCGGGCCCGACGTCGGCGTAGCCGTCGAGGAAGGCGGTCTGTGCCGCCGTGCACCACGCCCGGGCGTCGACCGCCGCGCCCTCGCGCTCGAGGGTGCCGGCCACGTAGTCGAGCGAGCGCAGGATCCCGGCGACGTCCCGCAGCGGGCAGTCGAGCTCGTTGCGCTCGGCGAGCGGTCGCAGGGGCTCACCCTCGAAGTCGATGAGGACCCAGCCGCGGCCGGGTACGTCGAGGACCTGCCCAAGGTGCAGGTCACCGTGGATGCGCTGCAGGTCGGGCCAGCGGGCCGTCGTCGCCGCGTCGACCAGGGCGGCGACCTGTTGCTCGTGCCCGGCGAGCCCGGGGACCTCGCTCGTCGCCAGCGCGGCACGGCGACGGATGGCCGAGGTGATCCGGGCGATGTCGTCGTCGCCGGCGGGCCGCGTCGGCAGCACCCGGGCGAGGGTGTCGTGCACGTGCGCGACGGCCTGCCCCAGCCGGCGGGCGCCATCGCTGAAGTCCTCACCCGCGGCGGCCGTGCGCAGGCACACGCGCCAGGCGTCGGTCGTGCCCTCGAGGTACTCCTGGGCGAAGGCCAGCTGACCGAGTTCGCGGTCGGGGGGTGCCCCCTTCGTCGGGTCGGCCCCGGGGCGCTGCCACGCGCCGGCCACGTGGCCCACGCTGGCGGGGACGAAGGGGGAGTGGGACGCCGCGAGCGCCCCCTGGAGCGTGATGTCCGGGTTTTCGCCGGCGGCGAGGGTGCGGAAGACCTTGAGGATCACCGGCGCGCCCGTGCCGGGGACCGGCGTGACGATGATCGAGGTGTTGGACTGCTCGCCGCCGATGACGCGGCTGGAGGCGACGACCGGGTCGCTCGGCCACGCCGGGTGCGGTGCGCCGACGATGTCCGGGTCGACCGTGTCGGAGACCGCACCGGCCTGCGCGGCCACGCGCCCGCAGATCAGCTCGAGCAGCTGTGTGACGAAGACGGGGTCGTGCGGCGCGTCGTAGACCCACCGGTGGCCGAGCACGGAGTGCTCCATCTCGCCGACGAGGGCGGCGTCAGCTCCGGGGAGCGGGGCTCCGCGGTAGGTGAGCGGCACCTGGTAGATGACCGGGCGCGTCGCCGACTCGTCGAGCACGACGAGGACCTCGATGCCGACCTCGCCGGCCGGGTCGTCGAGGCGCCACGAGTCGAGCCGGCGCAGGCGGGGCCGGCCACGACCGAGGTACCAGCGCTGCCCACCCATCCAGTCGGTGAGCAGCTCGAGCTTGGTCGGCGACAGCTCGGCCCGGTGGATCGTCGCCATCAGCGGATCACCGAGACGATGTGGACCGGCTCGCTCTCCGGGCCGAGGCGCACGTAGGTCTCCTCGCCCCACTGCCACCGGGCCCCGGTCACGAGGTCCTCCACCTCGACGCGCTCGCCGGGCTCGAGACCGAGGGCGGCCAGGTCGAGTCGCAGGGTCGACTCGCGCGTGCTGTGCGGGTCGACGTTGGCCACGACGATGACGGTGTCGACGCCGCCGTCGGGGAGGGTGCGCGACTTGGAGTAGGCGATGAGCTGGTCGTCGTCGACGTGGTGGAAGGTCAGGTTGCGCAGCAGCTGCAGGCTCGGGTGCTCGCGACGGGCGCGGTTGAGCATCGTCAGCCAGCCGGCGAGGGAGTCGCCCGCCTCGGCGACGAGGTCCCAGCGGCGGTCCTTGAGCTCGTACTTCTCGTTGTCGATCTGCTCCTCGGCGCCGGGGCGGGCCACGTGCTCCATGAGCTCGTAGCCGGCGTAGATGCCCCACGTCGGCACCATCGTCGCGGCCAGGGCGGCGCGCACCTGCCACGCGGCCCGCCCGCCGAACTGCAGGTAGGGAGTGAGGATGTCGTGCGTCGTCGGCCAGAAGCTCGGGCGCATGTACGCCGCCGCCTCACCGCTCACCTCGGTGCCGTACTCGACGAGCTCGGCCACGGTGTTGCGCCAGGCGAAGTACGTGTAGCTCTGCTGGAAGCCGACCTTGGCCAGGGTGTGCATCATCGCGGGCTTGGTGAAGGCCTCCGACAGCCAGATGACGTCGGGGTGCTTGCGCGCGACGTCGGAGATGAGCCACTGCCAGAACTGCACCGGCTTGGTGTGCGGGTTGTCGACCCGGAAGATCTTCACCCCGTGGTCGATCCACACCTGGACGACCCGCCGCACCTCGGCGTAGATCCCGGCGGGGTCGTTGTCGAAGTTGACCGGGTAGATGTCTTGGTACTTCTTCGGCGGATTTTCGGCGTAGGCGATGGTGCCGTCGGCGCGGGTGGTGAACCACTCCGGGTGCTCGGTGACCCACGGGTGGTCCGGCGAGCACTGCAGCGCCAGGTCGAGCGCGACCTCCAGCCCCAGCCGGGTCGCGTCGGCGACGAAGGCGTCGAAGTCGGCGAAGGTCCCGAGCTCCGGGTGGATCGCGTCGTGGCCCCCGTCGGGCGAGCCGATCGCGTAGGGCGAGCCGGGGTCGTCGGGCCCGGCCACGAGGGTGTTGTTGGGTCCCTTGCGCGCCGTCGTCCCGATGGGGTGGATCGGGGTGAGGTAGACGACGTCGAAGCCCATCTCCGCGATGGCCGGCAGCCGCTGCGCGGCCGTGCGCAGGGTCCCGCTCACCCAGCGCCCGGTCGTCGGGTCGACGTGGGCACCCTCGCTCCGGGGGAAGATCTCGTACCAGGAGCCGAAGAGCGCCAGCTCGCGCTCGACGAGCAACGGCAGGTCGGCACTCGGGCTGACCAGCTCTCGGTGGGGCCGTGCCGCCAGCTCCGCGGCAGCGGCGCCCGTCGTCACGAGGTGCAGGGCCGCGGCGGCTTGGTGGCCCGCCTCGTCCCGCAGGACGTCGGCAGCAGCACGAAGGGGGGCGCGCCCCCCTTCGTCGCGGGCGGGGTCGGCGACGGCCCGGTCCAGCACGACGGCACCCTCGGCCCGCATGAGCGAGGCGTCGATGTCGGCGGGGATCTTGATCGACGCGTCGTGCACCCACGTCGCCCACGGGTCCGACCAGCCCTCGACGCGGTAGTGCCACAGGCCCTCGCGGTCGGCGACGACCTCGACCTCCCACAGGCTCAGCCCGGGGTTGGTGCAGGTCATCGGCAGGTGCTGCTCGACGCCGTCGGGGTCGGTGAGCACGAGCGTCGCGTTGACCGCGTCGTGGCCCTCGCGGAAGACCTCGGCGGTCACGGTGAAGGGCTCGGCGACGACCGACTTCGCCGGGCGGGTGCCGTGGTCGACGCACGGACGCACGTCGCTGACGGGGATGCGGCCGATCGGCTGCTGGGGCGGCACGGAGACGGGCGCCGTGCTCGCGGGGGCAGGGGCGACGGTGAAGTCGGTGCTCACCCCCGCAACGTTACCCGCGGTCCACCTGCTGCAGGTTGGCGCGCCGGGGCGAAAGCCCCCAAGATGGGGGAGGTGAAGGCCATTCGACGTTTCAGCGTCCGCACCGCCCTGCCCGAGCCGATCACCGCCCTCGGCGATCTCGCGATGAACCTGCGGTGGAGCTGGCACTCGCCGACCCGCGAGCTCTTCGCCGGGCTCGACCCGCAGCGCTGGGACGAGGTCCACCACGACCCGGTCCGGCTGCTCTCCACCTTTTCGGCGGGAGAGCTCGAGGAGCTGGCCCGCGACGGTGATCTCGTCGCCCGCGTCGGCGCGGCCAAGGCCGACCTCGACGACTACCTCGGGTCGCGCCGGTGGTACCAGGACGAGGCGTCCCGGTCCCCGGGGAGTGACGGAGGGTCGAAGGGGGGCCTGCCCGCCTCCATCGCCTACTTCAGCCCCGAGTACGGCATCACCGAGGTGCTGCCGCAGTACTCCGGTGGCCTCGGGATCCTCGCGGGCGACCACCTCAAGGCCGCGTCCGACCTCGGGGTGCCGATCGTCGGCGTCGGCCTCTTCTACACGACCGGCTACTTCAAGCAGAGCCTGGACGCCTCCGGCTGGCAGCAGGAGACCTACCCCGTCCTCGACCCTCAGGGTCTGCCGCTGCACCTGCTCCGCGAGGACGACGGCACCCCGTGCGTGGTGACCGTCGCGATGCCCGGGGGTGCCTCCCTTCGCGCTCACGTCTGGCGCGCCCAGGTGGGCCGCGTGCCACTGCTCCTGCTCGACTCCGACGTGCCCGGCAACGACGACGCGATGCGCGCGGTCACCGAGCGTCTCTACGGCGGTGGCGGGGAGCAGCGCCTGCAGCAGGAGATGCTGCTCGGCATCGGCGGCGTGCGAGCGCTGCGCCTGTGGTCCCGGCTCACCGGAGCCCCCGAGCCGGAGGTCTTCCACACCAACGAGGGCCACGCGGGCTTCCTCGGCATCGAGCGGATCAGCGAGTTCACGCAGACCGCGGGGATGAGCTTCGAGGAGGCGATGGAGGCGGCCCGCGCCGGCACCGTCTTCACGACGCACACCCCGGTGCCCGCGGGCATCGACCGCTTCGACGTCGCCCTGCTCGAACGGTACTTCGGCGGGGCCCAGGAGTTGCCCGGCGTGCCGCTGGACAAGCTGCGGGCGCTCGGCGCGGAGACCTACGAGGGCGGCTCCGAGGGCATCTTCAACATGGCGGTCATGGGGCTGCGCCTGGCCGAGCGGGCCAACGGCGTCTCCCAGCTGCACGGTGTCGTCTCCCGGGAGATGTTCGACGGGCTGTGGCCGGGCTTCGACGACGCCGAGGTGCCGATCGCCTCGATCACCAACGGCGTGCACGCCCCGACGTGGGTCGACGACGCGGTCTACGACATCGCCGCCCACCACCTCGGCGGCCGCGACGTCGAGGCGTCGGACCGGTGGGAGGGCATCCCCGAGGTGCCGGGCGAGGCCATCTGGGCCGCCAAGGCGCAGATGCGCTCGCGGCTCGTCGACGACGTGCGCGCCCGCCTGCGATCCAGCTGGGCCAAGCGCGGGGCCACCGACGCCGAGCTCGGCTGGACCGACGGCGTCCTCGACCCCGAGGTGCTCACCATCGGCTTCGCCCGGCGGGTGCCGACGTACAAGCGGCTGACCCTCATGCTGCGCGACCCCGAGCGGCTGCGGGCGCTGCTGCTCCACCCCGAGCGGCCCGTCCAGCTGGTCATCGCCGGCAAGTCGCACCCGGCCGACGAGACCGGCAAGCAGCTCATCCAGCAGATGGTGCAGTTCGCCGACCAGCACGACGTGCGCCACCGCATCGTCTTCCTGCCCAACTACGACATCGCCATGGCGCGCACCCTCTACCCGGGGTGCGACGTCTGGCTCAACAACCCGCTGCGGCCCTTCGAGGCGTGCGGCACCTCCGGCATGAAGGCCGCCCTCAACGGCGGGCTCAACCTGTCGATCCTCGACGGCTGGTGGGACGAGTGGTACGACGGCGACAACGGGTGGGCCATCCCCACCGCCGACGGTGTCACCGACGAGGGCCGGCGCGACGACATCGAGGCCGCCGCCCTCTACGACCTCATCGAGACGCAGGTCGCGCCGCGCTTCTACGACGTCGACGAGGCCGGTCTGCCGCAGCGCTGGCTGTCGATGCTGCGGCACACCCTCACCACGCTCGGGCCCAAGGTGCTCGCCACCCGCATGGTGCGCGACTACACCGAGCAGCTCTACGCACCCGCCGCCCAGCACAACGCCCGGGTCAACGCCGACGGCCACGCCGGCGCGCGGGCGCTCGCGGAGTACAAGGCGCGGGCTCGGGCCGGCTGGTCCAGCGTGCGCGTCGAGCACGTCGAGGGCTCGGGCGTCTCCGACAGCCCGATCGTCGGTGAGTCGCTGAGCGTCGACGCCTACGTCGCACTCGACGGCCTGGCCCCCCACGAGGTCGACGTCCAGGTCGTCGCCGGTCGGGTCGCCCTCGGCACCGACGACCTCGTCGACTGGGACGCCACCTCGCTCGGCTTCGTCGAGGCCTACGAGGACGGGCGGGCGAAGTTTGCCGGCCACGTCCCCATCGAGCGGACCGGCCAGTTCGGCTGGACCGTGCGGGTGCTGCCGCGGCACGAGCTCATGGCGTACCCCGCGAGCCTGGGGCTCGTCGCCAACGCCTGACCCCTCCGGTCCCCGGGGAGGCGCGCCAGCGCCGTCTCGAAGGGCCCGCGTGGTCGCCTCTCCGTCGCGGTCGCCTCTGGCGTCGCGGGCGAAGGGAGGGGTGGCCCTAAGGGAAAGTCCGGCCGCTTGGCGTGACGACTCACGTCGTGCGGGCAGCCGGACTTTCCCATGAGTCGGGCCGACCCCTCCCTTCGCCCGCTCCTGCAGTGGTCGGGCTCTCCCTTCGCCAGGGCGTCGTACCCGCAGGTCAGGTCGTGTAGAGGCGCAGGCTCAGCGGGGTGAGGGTCTGCTGGCGGTCGGCGGGGCCCGCGTCGGCGTCCTGCGGGCGCTCCCAGGCGCTGTCCCACCTCAGGCGAAGGGGGCCGACGTCCGGGAGCGTGACGGCAGCCTCGTCGAGGCCTCCGTGCACCACCACCAGGGCGGCGGGCTCGCCGGCGAGGTGCAGCTGGAGGGTGCGTCGCTCGTCCTGGGCCCAGGTCTCGTCGGTCATCGGGGCGCCGGTCTCGTCGTACCAGCCGATGACCGACTCGTCGTGGTCCCGCAGGACGGGCACCTCGCGGCGCAGCCCGGTGAGGTGGGCGACCGTGGCGAGCAGGTCCCGGCGCTCGTCGTCGAGGTCCCAGTCGAGCCAGGTCATCTCGTTGTCCTGGCAGTAGGGGTTGTTGTTGCCGTCGTGCGTGCGCCCGATCTCGTCGCCGGAGGCGATCATCGGGATGCCGGACGACAGCAGCAGCGTGCCGAGGAGGTTGCGCACCGACCGGCGCCGGGCGAGCTGCACGACGGCGTCGTCGGTCGGGCCCTCGACGCCGTGGTTCCACGAGCGGTTGTGGTCGTTGCCGTCGCGGTTGTCCTCGCTGTTGGCCTCGTTGTGCTTGTGGTCGTAGGCGACGAGGTCGGCGGCGGTGAAACCGTCGTGGGCGGTGACGAAGCCGACCGACGACAGGGGGGTGCGTTCGCCGAAGAGGTCGCGGCTGCCGACGAGCCGGGTGGCGATCTCGCGCACGCCCGGGCCGCTCGCCTCGCCCCGCGAGAGCGCCCCGGCGTCGGCGAGCCAGAAGTCGCGGGTGGCGTCGCGGAAGCGGTCGTTCCACTCCGCCCACGCCCCGGGGAACTGTCCCGTGCGCCACCCGTCGGGCCCGAGGTCCCAGGGCTCGGCGACGTGCAGCACCCGGGAGAGCACCGGGTCCTCGCGCAGCGCCACGAGGAAGGGGTGGTCCGGCGTGTAGCCGAGGTCCTCGCCGCGGCCGAGGGCAACCGCCAGGTCGTAGCGGAAGCCGTCGACGTGCACCTCGGTGACCCAGTAGCGCAGCGAGTCGAGCACCATCTCGAGCACGAGCGGCTCGGTGAGGTCGAGCGTGTTGCCGCAGCCGGTGACGTCGACGTCGTGGCCCTGCTCGTCGAGCCGGTACCAGGTCGCGGTGTCGAGGCCGCGCCACGACAGCGTCGCGCCCCCGGTGCTCTGCTCGGCGGTGTGGTTGTAGACGACGTCGAGCAGGACCTCGATGCCGGCGGCGTGCAGCAGCTTGACCATGCCCTTGAGCTCGCGCAGCACCTCGTGCGGGTCGGCGTCGCTGGCGTAGGGCGCGTGAGGGGCGAAGAAGCCCAGCGTGTTGTAGCCCCAGTGGTTGGTCAGGCCGTGCTCGACGAGGTGCGGCTCGTCGGCGAAGGCGTGCACGGGCAGCAGCTCGACGGTCGTCACACCGAGGGAGCGCAGGTGCTCGATGGTCACCGGGTGGCACAGGCCGGCGTAGGTGCCGCGCAGGTGCTCGGGGACCCCTGGCAGCCGTCGCGTCATCTCGCGCACGTGCACCTCGTAGACCACCCGTGCGTCGCGGGGGTGGGCCGGGGGAGCGTCGTCGCCCCAGTCGAAGGTCGTGTCGAGCACGACATTGCGCGGGACGAAGGGGGCCGACTCGCCGCCCCGCTCGAAGACCGCCGGGTCGTACGTCACGGTCCCCTCGACGGCTCGACCCCACGGGTCGAGGAGCAGCTTTGCTGGGTCGAAGCGGTGCCCCACGGCCGGGTCCCAGGGTCCGTCGGCCCGCAGCCCGTAGCGCCGGCCCGGGTGGACGTCCGGCACGAACCCACCCCACCACCCGTCGCCGAAGGGGGGCAGCTCGACGCGCGTCTCGCCCCCTTCGTCGTCGGTCAGGCAGAGCCACACCGCCGTCGCGCCGGCGGCGTGGACCGCCACCGTCACCCCGCCGTCGACGGGGTGGACGCCCGGGGTGGGCCGGTGGGGCAGGACCCGGGCGGTGGAGGTCGACATGGCTCACAGGGTAAGCAGTGGGTAGCGTGGCGGCCATGAGCGACCCGACCGCCCTCCCCAACTTCGGCCCGACCCCTCCCGCCTCGGGTGACCAGCCCGAGCCCGAGGCCCCGCTGCGTGACCGCGTCCAGGACGCGCTGCGCGAGCTGGGTCTCGAGCCGTCGATCGACGACGAGGGCGACGTGGCCTTCACCTTCTCGGAGCAGCAGATGTTCATCCGCTGCGACGGCGAGTCCAACGTGCTGCGCGTCTTCGGCCAGTGGGCCCTCGAGGACCCGGTGCCGACCGACCCGGTGGAGCGGCTGCAGGTCAGCAACGACCTCAACGTCGCCTTCAACCTCGTCAAGGCGGCCGTCGCCGGCGACACCCTGCTCGTGACCTCCGAGCACATCCTCCCGCGCGGGGCCGACATCCGTGGCCTGCTCGGTCTGGCCCTGCCGCTCGTCCTCCAGGGTGTGCAGCTGTGGCACCAGCGGGCGACCGGTCAGGAGCCCGAGGGCGAGCCGACCGAGGCGGGGGAGCCCCAGGCATGAGCGAGGTCGTCCGCCTCGAGGTCGCCGACGGCATCGGCACCATCGTCCTCGACCGCCCGAAGATGAATGCGCTCGACGCCGAGATGCAGCGCCAGCTCGTCGCCGTCGCTGAGGAGGCCGCCGAGCGCACCGACGTCAAGGCGGTCATCGTCTGGGGCGGCGAGCGGGTCTTCGCCGCCGGCGCCGACGTCAAGGAGATGGCCGAGATGTCCTACACGGACATGGCCGCCCACGTGCGTCTGCTCCAGCGCTTCTCCCGCGCACTGGCCTCGATCCCCAAGCCGACCGTCGCCGCGATCACCGGCTTCGCGCTCGGTGGTGGTCTCGAGACCGCGCTGTGCTGCGACTTCCGGGTCGTCGCCGACAACGCGAAGCTCGGCCTGCCCGAGATCACCCTCGGGATCATCCCCGGTGCCGGCGGCACCCAGCGCCTGCCGCGGCTCGTCGGCCCGGCGAAGGCCAAGGAGCTGATCTTCAGCGGTCGCTTCGTCGACGCCGCCGAGGCGCTCGAGATCGGTCTCGCCGACCGGGTCGTGCCCGCCGCGGAGGTGCTCGCCACCGCGCAGGCGCTCGTCGCCCCCTTCGTCACCGGGCCGACGCAGGCCCTGCGCGCTGCCAAGGAGGCGGTCGACAAGGGGCTGGAGGTCAGCCTCGACACCGGGCTCGAGATCGAGGCCCAGCTCTTCACCGGGCTCTTCGCGACCAACGACCAGAAGACCGGCATGCGCAGCTTCGTCGACAACGGGCCGGGCAAGGCCACCTTCGAGGGGATCTGATGGCCGGACCTCGCGCGGCGAGCGCCGAGCAGGTCGAGGCCGCCTGGGAGGACAACAAGCTCGCCCAGGTGCTGTACCACGACTGGGAGGCGCAGACCTACGACGAGAAGTGGTCGATCAGCTTCGACGACCGCTGCACGTCGGTCGTGCGTGACCGCTTCCTCCACGTCCTGGAGTCGACGCGTCGGCCGGGGGAGTCGCTGCCCTTCGGGCGCACCCTCGAGCTCGGGGCCGGCACCGGCTTCTTCTCGCTCAACCTCAAGCTCGCCGGCCTCGTCGACGAGGTGCACGTCTCCGACCTGTCGCCCGGCATGGTCGAGGCGGCCAAGGCCAATGCCCAGCGGCTCGGTTTCGAGATCGAGGGGCGGGTCGCCGACGCGGAGTCGCTGCCCTACGACGACGACAGCTTCGACCTCGTCGTCGGGCACGCAGTGATCCACCACATCCCCGACGTCGAGGGCGCCCTGCGCGAGGTCGTGCGGGTGCTCAAGCCGGGTGGACGCTTCGTCATCGCCGGCGAGCCGACGACCATCGGCCACTGGTACGCACGACACCTCTCCCGGGCCACGTGGGAGACCGCGACGCGGGTCAGCAGGCTGCCGCCGCTGCGGGGCACGTGGGCCCGCGCCCAGGCCGAGCTCGACGAGTCGTCGCGGGCCGCCGCGCTCGAGGCCGTCGTCGACCTGCACACCTTCGACCCGGCGCAGCTGGCCGCGATGGCCCGCCGCGCGGGTGCGGAGCACGTCGGGACGGCGACCGAGGAGCTGCTGTCCGCCTTCGCCGGCTGGCCGATCCGCACCTTCGAGTACGCCGTCGCCGAGGATGCCCTCGGCTTCGGGTGGGCGAAGTTCGCCTACGGCTCGTGGAAGAACCTCATGAAGGTCGACGCGGTCCTCGGCCGCGTCGTGCCGCAGCGCTTCTTCTACAACGTCGGCGTCACCGGGACCAAGCCGCTGCGGTGACGGGCACGCGCTGATGGCCTCCTCGCACCTCACGTGGTGGCACTGGGCCCGGTGGGTCGTCGCCAACCGGGCCTGGTCCCACCACCACGTCCTCGGCTACCTGCGGATGGTCCGCGCCAAGCTCACGACCCCGGGGCTCGTCTTCGAGGGGCCGTGCTTCATCGGGCCCGGCGTCCAGTTCCAGGTCACGCCGGGCACCGGCCGGCTCGTCGTCGGTGCCTACACGCACATCGGTGGTGGCTCGGCGCTGCGCGCTCACGAGGGCACCCTGCGCATCGGTGCCAAGACGGTCATCGGGATCCGCAACACCTTCAACACGTGGCTCGACATCGAGGTCGGCGAGGCCTGCCTCTTCGCCGACGACGTCTACGTGTGCGACTTCGACCACCGCACCGAGGACCTCGACACCCCGATCAAGGACCAGGGGATCATCAAGTCGCCCGTGCGCTTCGGCGACGACGTGTGGGTCGCGACGAAGTGCGTCATCACCCGCGGCACGGACATCGGCGCGCACTCGGTCGTCGGGGCCGGCGCGGTGGTCCGGGGGGCGCATCCCCCCTTCGTCGTGCTCGGCGGGGTGCCCGCCCGCGTGCTCAAGCAGCGCGAGCGGGTCGTCGTCACCGAGGACGAGCTCGACCTGCCGGCGGGGTGGTGACGTGAGCGCGCGCGAGGCCCTCGACGTGCTCGTCGCCCACATCCCCGCCACGCACACCGACGAGGTGCTCGCGGCGCTCTTCGCCGTGGGCGCCGGAGCGGTGGGGGACTACCGCGAGTGCGCCTTCGTCCTGCGTGGCGAAGGGAGGTTCCGCCCTGTCGACGGAGCCCACCCGACGATCGGGACCGTCGGCGAGGCCGAACGGGTCGTCGAGGACCGCGTCGAGGTCGCCTTCCCCCGATCGCGAAGGGCGTTGGTGGTCAAGGCCCTTCGCGAGGCGCACCCCTACGAGGAGCCGTCCTTCCACGTCCTGGTCAATGTCGCGGACGAATTTCCCTCCGCCCCTCCCGCTCCCTGAGGAAGGTCGCGCAGCGACCGCCTCGCATCCCTTCCCGCTCCCTGAGGAAGGTCGCGCAGCGACCGCCGCGCACCCCTTCCCGCTCCCTGAGGAAGGTCGCGCAGCGACGGCCGCGTACCCCTTCCCGCTCCCTGAGGAAGGTCGCGCAGCGACCGCCTCGAAGGGTGGTGTGGTGAAGGGCACCCTCACCCGCGTTGGAGGTCGCGGCTCCCGCTGGATAGCGTGGGCGGACTGGGAGCCTCCCCACAGTTCGGGCACATCCTGCGCGGCTGCTGAGAGGATCAGCCCGGTACCCAGCCCCCTCACCCAGGAAGAGGACGATTCGCCGATGAACATCGTCGTCTGCGTGAAGTACGTTCCGGACGCACAGTCCGACCGCGGATTCAACGAGGACAACACGACCGACCGCGAAGGCGTGGACGGTCTGCTGTCCGAGCTCGACGAGTACGCCGTCGAGCAGGCCCTCCAGATCGTCGAGGCCGGTGAGGGCGAGGTCACCGTCCTGACCATCGGCCCCGCCGACGCCGCCGAGGCCGTCAAGAAGTCCCTCCAGATGGGTGCCGACAAGGGCGTCCACGTCTCCGACGACGCGATCGCCGGCTCCGACGCCCTCGCGACCTCGCTCGTCCTCGCCGAGGCCATCAAGAAGATCGGCACCCCGGACATCGTCCTCACCGGCATGGCCTCGACCGACGGCACCATGGGTGTCGTCCCGGCGATGCTCGCCGAGCGTCTCGGCCTGCCGCAGGTCACCTACGCCTCCGAGCTGACCGTCGACGGTGGGGTCGCGAAGATCCGCCGTGACGGTGACACCGCGAGCGAGACCATCGAGGCCTCCCTCCCGGCGCTCATCTCGGTCACCGACCAGATCAACGAGCCGCGCTACCCCTCCTTCAAGGGGATCATGGCCGCGAAGAAGAAGCCGGTCGAGGAGTGGAGCCTCTCCGACCTCGGCGTCGACGCCGGCCAAGTCGGCCTCGCCAACGCGGCCACGGCCGTCGAGTCGACGACCAAGCGTCCCCCGCGCGAGCAGGGCACGATCGTCACCGACGAGGGTGACGGCGGCACCAAGCTCGCCGAGTTCCTGACCACCAACAAGTTCGTCTGATCGACGACCCGGACACGAAGGAGCAATAGACATGGCTGAAGTCCTCGTCCTCGTCGACCACGCAAACGGTGAGGTGAAGAAGCCCGCCGCGGAGATGCTGACCATCGCCCGCCGCCTGGGTGAGCCCTCCGCCGTCTTCATCGGCCCCGGCGCCGAGACCGCCAAGGACCTGCTCGCGCGCTACGGCGCCGAGAAGATCTACGCCGTCTCCGATCCGGCCGCCCTCGAGCACCTCGTCGCCCCCCAGGCCGAGGTCCTCGCGCAGCTGGTGCAGGAGAAGTCCCCGGCGGCCGTGCTCATCCCGAGCAATGCCGCCGGCAAGGAGATCGGTGCCCGCCTCGCGGTCAAGACCGACTCCGGTCTGATCACCGACGCCGTCGACGTGCAGGAGGGGCCGGTCACGACCCAGTCCGTCTTCGCCGGCAGCTACACGGTCCAGGCCAAGGTCACCAAGGGCACGCCGATCATCTGCGTCAAGCCCAACTCCGCCGCGCCGGAGCAGGCCAACGGTGCCGGTGCCTTCGAGGAGCTCTCCGTGAGCATCTCCGACGGCGCCAAGGCCGCCAAGGTCACCGCGTCCGAGCCGAAGAAGGCCTCCGGTCGTCCCGAGCTCACCGAGGCGGCGATCGTCGTCTCCGGTGGTCGCGGCACCGGTGGCGACTTCTCGCCGGTCGAGACCTTCGCGGACGCCCTCGGTGCCGCCGTCGGTGCCTCGCGCGCCGCGGTCGACGCCGGTTGGTACCCGCACAGCTCGCAGGTCGGCCAGACCGGCAAGCAGGTCTCGCCGCAGCTGTACGTCGCGGCGGGCATCTCCGGTGCCATCCAGCACCGCGCCGGCATGCAGACGTCCAAGACGATCGTCGCGATCAACAAGGACGATGAGGCCCCGATCTTCGAGCTCGTCGACTTCGGTGTCGTCGGTGACCTCTTCACCGTCCTGCCCCAGGCCACGGAGGCCGTCAAGGGCAAGTGACCCTCGGTCACGCCTGACGAAGGGCGCCGCTCCCCGCACCGGGGGCGGCGCCCTTCGTCGTGTCGGCGCGTCACGCGGCGGGTCCGGCCCCGCCCCGGACGGGGTGAGCAAGGTCCCCTTTACCGAAACGTGACTTTTGGGACGGGGAGTGGCTATGGTGTCTCGTGGCCGTGAGGCCGTCCCTGTTGTCCCAAGCCTTGAGGTCTCGCGTGAGCACGTCCCGTTACGTCGGTCGGCACGGCAGTCGTCGTCCCAGTCCCCTGTCCCGTCTCGGTGCACTCCCTTCGTCCGCCGGCTCCCACGGAGCCCGTGCGGCAGCCAAGACCGTCGCCGGCCTCGGCATCGTCCTGGGCTCCGGCGCCTTCGTCATCGCGCCGACCTCCGCCGTCGGCAGCCAGTCCGGCACGGACGTCGCTGCCGTCGAGAGCGTGGACACGACCGCCGCGGAGCTCCTGGGCGAGCGTGCGGGCGACCCGACGGCCTCCCGCTCGGGCTCCCGGACCACTGCGGCGATCACCGCGCCCACCGGCAGCACGGCCGACGACGCCCACGAGGACTCCGGCGCTCTCGGCATCGACCCCGTCGTCAAGCCCAAGCCGAAGCCGAAGCCCAAGCCCGAGCCCGAGCCCGTCGAGCAGGAGCAGACGGACGAGGCCGACAGCGGTGCCGAGCGCGAGCAGACGCAGACCTCCCGCAGCTCGGACACCCGCAGCGCTCCGGAGCAGGACACCGAGTCGTCGCAGTCCTCGCAGTCGCAGTCGCAGCAGTCGAGCGGGTCGGTCGCCACGGGCAACTACGCCTCGCAGGGCGCTGCCCTCGGCCTCGGCCCCAACGCGCAGAAGGTCTACTCGGCCGTGCGCACCCAGTTCCCCGACATGACCAACATCGGCGGCTTCCGCGCCGGCGACCCCGGTGACCACGGCAGCGGCAACGCGGTCGACATCATGGTCACCGGCAGCCGCGGCGACCAGGTCGCGTCGTGGCTGCAGGCCAACGCCGGCCAGCTCAACATCAAGTACCTCATCTGGAAGCAGCGCATCTGGCTCCCGGGCAGCGGCTGGCGGCCGATGGAGGACCGCGGCGACCCGACGCAGAACCACTTCGACCACGTGCACGTCTCGGTCGGCTGAGACCCGCGCCCGCACGCCCCGTCACGCACCAGCGTGGCGGGGCGTGCGTCGTCGCGGGAGGGTCGGCCCGGGCAGCTCAGGCGTCGAGGACCTGACGCGCCAGGGCGAGCCGGTCAGGCGCCAGGGTGAACCAGGCCCACTGCCCGCGACGCTCCCGTGTCAGCAGCCCGGCGTCGACGAGCACCTTGAGGTGGTGACTCACCGTGGGCTGGGCCAGGCCGAGGGGCTCCGGTAGGTCGCAGGCGCACACTTCCTGACCGGGGGAGCAGCGCACGATGCCCAGGATCTGCAGCCGGACGGGGTCGGCGACCGCCTTGAGCAGCCGGGCCACCACCTCGGCGTCCTCGCGCGTGATCGGTGCGCTGCCCTCGGTGGCGCAGCACCGCTCCACCGCCTGGCTGAGGAGGGTGCGTCCGTCGGTAGAGGGGGCGATCGACATGGCCCCATATTGACACGCGTCGATGCGCAGTGCCAAGGTTGACGTATCGACACACGTCGATATGACCCGATGGAGGAACCCCACGTGAGCCGCGTCCAGATCGCTCTCAATGTCGTCGACCTCGAGGCGTCCATCGCCTTCTACTCCACGCTCTTCGGTGTCGAGCCGCACAAGCGCCGGCCCGGCTACGCCAACTTCGCGATCACCGAGCCGTCGCTCAAGCTCGTGCTCATCGAGACCGACGAGGCGACCCGCGAGAGTGGGCCGCGCGGTGCGCTGAACCACCTCGGTGTCGAGGTTGACCGCGCCGAGCAGGTCAGCGAGGCGCGCGCCCGGCTCGCGGATGGCGGGCTGGCGACCTTCGACGAGGACGACACGACGTGCTGCTATGCGCTCCAGGACAAGGTGTGGGTCCACGACCCGGCCGGCGCTCCGTGGGAGGTCTACGTCGTCAAGGACGACAACCCGGCGAATGCGCAGCCGGCCACCGCGGCCCTGCCCGTCCTCGAGCAGTCCTCGCCGTGCTGCGCCCCGCAGGGGAGCCGGGCGTGACGATGTCTGAAGTGGCCACCGAGCGCGCGCCCGCGCGCCTGGCGATGCTGGATCGCTACCTGCCCGTGTGGATCGGCATCGCCATGGTCGCCGGGCTCGTGCTCGGCCGTGGGGTGCCTGGTCTGGGGTCCGCGCTGGACGCTGTGCAGCTGCATGGCATCTCGCTGCCGATCGCCCTCGGCCTGCTCGTCATGATGTACCCGCCGCTGGCCAAGGTCAGGTACGACCGCCTTGATTCGGTCACCCGTGACCGCAGCCTGCTCGGGTCCTCCCTCGTGCTCAACTGGATCGTCGGGCCGGCGCTGATGTTCGCCCTGGCGTGGGCCTTCCTGCCCGACCTGCCGGAGTACCGGACCGGTCTGATCATCGTAGGCCTCGCCCGGTGCATCGCCATGGTGATCATCTGGAACGACCTGGCCTGCGGGGACCGTGAAGCGGCTGCCGTGCTCGTCGCGCTCAACTCGATCTTCCAGGTCATCGCCTTTGCCGGCCTCGGGTGGTTCTACCTTTCGGTGCTGCCTGGCTGGTTGGGCCTGGAGCAAAGCACGCTGGACGTCTCGTTCGGCCAGATCGCCGTGTCGGTCCTGATCTTCCTCGGGGTCCCCCTGCTCGCCGGGTACCTCTCCCGGCGCATCGGCGAGCGGCGCTGGGGCCGGCAGGCATACGAGGGCACCTTCCTGCCGAAGATCAGCCCGTGGGCGCTCTACGGCCTGCTCTTCACCATCGTCGTCCTCTTCGCCCTGCAGGGCGACGCCATCACCTCGCGCCCACTGGACGTCGCCCGCATCGCGGTGCCCCTCCTGGCCTACTTCGCCCTGATGTGGGGCGCCGGATACCTCACCGGTCGCGTACTCGGGATGACCTACGAACGCACCACCACGCTCGCCTTCACCGCGGCGGGCAACAACTTCGAGCTGGCCATCGCCGTCGCCATCGCGACCTTCGGCGTCACCTCCGGCCAGGCCCTCGCAGGCGTCGTCGGACCCCTCATCGAGGTGCCGGTCCTCGTCGGCCTCGTCTACGTCAGCCTTGGCCTGCGTCGACGATTCCCCCACCCTTCGTCAGCCGTGGCACCATCTCGCATCAGAGCAGAGGACCGCACGTGAGTACCGCACCCCACACGCCCGACACGTACGACCGACTCATCGACGACCTGACCTACGCCTACGACGGGGTCTTCTCACCCGAGACCATCGCCACAGTCGTGCACGAGGCCCGCGCCCTGCTCGAGCCGCGCGCCACGATCACGCAGTACCTGCCGATCTTCGTCGCGAAGCAGGCCCGCGAGCAGCTCATGACCGTGGCCCAGGCTGAAGGGAGAGTCGCCAAGCAAGTCCCCGAGATCCTCTTCGTCTGCGTGCACAACGCCGGGCGGTCCCAGATGGCGGCCGCCCTGACCGAGCACCTGTCTGCCCGCAAGGTCCACGTGCGCTCAGCCGGGTCTGAACCCGTGGACACGGTCAACCCCACCGTCCTCGACGCCCTGGCTGAGCGTGGCATCCCGCTCAGCGCGCCATACCCCAAGCCATTGACCCACAGCGCCGTCCAGGCAGCAGACGTCATCGTCACCATGGGCTGCGGCGACGCCTGCCCGGTCTTTCCCGGCAAGCGCTACGAGGACTGGGACGTCGCCGACCCCGACGGCCAACCACTCGACGTCGTGCGGGACATCCGGGATGACATTCAGCAGCGTGTGACCCGCCTCCTTCGTGACGTCCTCGCCTGACCCCTCCCACACGCCTGGAGCCCCACATGACCGACCAGCCCTCAGTCCTCTATGTCTGCGTCCACAACGCCGGGCGGTCCCAGATGGCCGCCGCCTACACGCGCACCCTCTCCGGTGGCGCCGTCGAGGTGAGATCAGCCGGATCTGCACCTGCCGACACGATCAACCCCGCCGTGCGAGAAGCGATGCTCGAGGAGGGCATCGACCTGTCAGCGGAGACGCCCAAGATCCTCACGACCGAAGCCGTCGAGGCCTCCGACGTCGTCATCACCATGGGCTGCGGCGACACCTGCCCGATCTTCCCCGGCAAGCGCTACGAGGACTGGACCCTCGATGACCCGGCCGGGCAGGGAGTCGAGGCCGTCCGGCCGATCCGAGACAACATTCGAGCGCGGGTCAGCGAACTCCTCGACTCCCTCGGGATCGAGACGGTCGAGGCCAGCTCGTGAGCACCCGCCCCTCCGTGCTCTTCGTCTGCGTCAAGAACGGCGGCAAGTCCCAGATGGCCGCCGCCCTCATGCGTCAACGCCACGGCGACGCCGTCGACGTGTACTCCGCCGGCACCCACCCCGGGGACAAGCTCAACACGCAGTCCGTCGCCTCGCTCGAGGAAGTCGGGGCCAGCGTCACTGGTGAGCACCCCAAGCCCATCGACCCCGCTCTCCTCGACTCCGTCGAGCGCGTCATCATCCTCGGCGACGAGGCGCACATCGACCAGCCGGGCAGCGCACAGGTCGACCGGTGGATCACCGACGAACCATCCAACCGCGGCATCGAGGGGCGCGAGCGCATGGCTCTGATCCGCGATGACATCGCTACCCAGGTCGATGCCCTCGCTGCAGATCTGCACCAGGGGGACTGAGGGCTCGCGGTGGCAGTGTTGGCGACCTCCTCGTGCACCTCGAATGTGCGAGGTTTCCTGGACCCTCACCGGCACGCCCGTCACGCGTCCGCGCGGGCCATCGCCGTGAAGTAGGCGCCGTCGTGCTCGTCGCGCAGACGCTTGAGCTCCGTGAGTTCCTGCGGTGCGGCGTCGTCGGCGACCGCGGCGGCGTAGGCCGCGTAGACGCCTGACCGGTCACGGCGACCGGCGGCTGCGACTCGTCCCATGCCGAGCGGATCTCCGGCGTGACCCAGCCCTCGCGCTGGTGCTGGCCGGCCAGCTGCCACCGAAATCCCTGCCCCCGCGCCAGCTTGTCCTCGAGGGCGTCGCCGACCGTCGGGCCGTTGACGAGGACGGTGAGCGGGAGGTCGCCCGGCGGTGACCCGAGGAGGGTGGCCAGGTCCCGGGGCCCGACGGTGGTGAAGAACCGGCTGTCCAGGAGCATCGAGTCGGTGACGAGGATCTCGCCGCCGATGAGGTGCGCGACGCGGAGGGCGCCGACGACTCGGGCCATGGCTCGCGACGGGTCGGTGCTGTCGTCGTGGAGGCGGCGCATGGCCACGGAGTCGAGCTCCGCGAGGAAGATCCGGCGAGCCAGGTGCATGTGGGCATCATGTCAGCACGGCAGCGCCCTCCAACGGATCGCCGCTGTAGTATATCATCGTCACATGACGATGAATGGACGGGCGCTCGTCTTCCACGCATTCTCCGAGCCGACCCGGCTCGCACTGCTGGAGCACCTGCGCAGCGGAGAGCACCGGGTGCGCGACCTCGTCGACCACATGGGGCTGGCACAGTCCACCGTCAGCGTCCACCTCGCCTGCCTGCGCGACGCCGGTCTCGTGACGGTGCGTGCCGAAGGGAGGGCCAGCTGGTTCTCCCTTCGTCGGCCCGACCGTCTCGACGCGCTGCTCCGCAGCGCGGACGACCTCGTCGAGGAGCCGGCATGAGCGGCGGGCACGGACACTCGCACGCCCCCACCTCGGCCACACCGGACCGTGGGCTGCGCAACCGGCTGGCCATGGCCTTCGCGATCACGGCCCTCGTCGTCGTGGCCCAGGCGATCGGGGCCCTCGTCACCGGCAGCCTCGCGTTGCTCACCGACACCGCGCACGCGCTCGCCGACTCCGCCGGCCTGCTCGTCGCGGTGGTCGCGGCGACGATGGTGCTGCGTCCGGCGAGCAGCCGGCGGACCTGGGGCTTCTTGCGGATCGAGGTCATCGCGGCCCTCGGGCAGGCCTGCCTGCTCGTCCTCGTCGGCGGCTACGCGGCGATCGAAGGGGTGCGTCGCCTCGTCGAGCCGAGCGAAGTGCCGGGGCCGCAGCTGCTCGTCTTCGGGATGCTCGGTCTGCTCGCCAACCTCGTCGCCATGGCGGTCCTGTCGACCGGGCGCGGGGCCAACCTCAACATGCGGGCCGCCTTCCTCGAGGTTGTCAATGACGCGCTCGGGTCGCTCGGCGTCATCGTGGCGGCCGTCGTCATCACGACGACCGGTTTCACCCGGGCTGACAGCATCGCCGGTCTCTTCATCGTGGCGCTCATCGTGCCGCGTGCCGTCACCCTCCTGCGCGAGACGGTGCGGGTGCTCATGGAGTTCGCCCCCGAGGACGTCGACCTGGACGTCGTGCGCGCCCACGTCCTCGAGCTCGACCACGTGCGTGAGGTGCACGACCTGCACGCGTCGACGATCGGCACCGGCCTGCCCGTCATCTCCGCCCACGTCGTCATCGACGACGGGTGCTTCGAGTCGGGGCACGCGCCGCAGATCCTCGAGGAGATCCGGCAGTGCCTGCGCGAGCACTTCCCCGTCTCCTTCGACCACGCGACGGTCCAGCTCGAGACCGCGGACCTGCGGGAGCGCACCTGCGACTCGATGGAGCACGCCTGAGCGGCAGTGCCTCAGTCAGCGGGGGCCTCGCGCCGGTCGCGGACCGCGAAGACGAGCGCGACGAGCACGATGACGCCGATGAGCCCGAAGCCGGTGCTCAGGGCGGCCGGCCAGCTGCCGGTGGTGCCGACGACGGTGAAGGTCGCCGAGGTGATGACGGCGATGCCGACCGAGGTGCCGATGCGCTGACCAGTCTGCATGACGGCACCCGGGCTGCCCGCGTAGGCCAGCGGCACGTCGGCGAGGGCGAGCGTCTGGTTGAGGCTGATGACCGACCCCTGCGCCGCCCCGACGAAGACGAGGCTGAGCACGAGCCACCACTCGCTGATGTGGCCGCCCGCCTGGAGCAGGGCCACGACGATGCTGCCGACGACTCCGACGAGACAGCCCGAGGCCGCCGATGACGAGCTGCCGCCCCCGGCGGTCGACCCGTCGACCCGCCCAGCTGGCGGGACGGCGGCGGTGAGGGCCGCGGGGACGCCGACGAGCGCCGTCTGCAGGGCGCTCTTGCCGGTACCGATCTGCAGGTAGAGGGCGACGAGGACCCACACGCTCGTCATGCCGAGGAAGTACAGCAGCGCGATGGTGCTGCCGCGGGTGAAGCTGGGGATCGCAAAGATCGCCAGGTCGACCATAGGGCTGCGGCCGGTGTCGCGGTAGTGGCGCTCCCACCGCACCCAGGCCCAGCCGAGCAGGAGGCCGACGGGCAGGCTCGTCCAGTACCAGGGCGAGCTGCCCGGTGGGGAAGTGGCGGTAGAGCGTGCCCGCCCCGACCCCCGCCTGCTCCTCGGTACCCCGGGCATCGGCATCGCGCTCACCATGCTCTTCGTCGGGGGCGGCGCAACCTCCCACCTCGTCGTCCTCGCCTGCTGGATCGTCGGCGGGGTCGCGCGCGGGTCTCGGGGTCGCCCGGCAGGGGCGTGGCGCGCACATCGCGGTCGCCGAACGCGAGGGCGCGCTGGCCTCGGCCTGAGCGAGCCCAAGGTTGTGTGTGCAACTGGTAGCCCTGCGGGCCGGCGCGCGCTGAGGAGCGTCGCCGGCGGCCAGGACTACCGGTTCAACACACAACCATCGCTCGGCGGATCGCCGCCGGATCGCCGCCGGATCGCCGCCGCAGTCACCTCGTAGACTTCATCCGATGACCACCTACCTCGACCACGCGGCGACCACGCCGATGACTCCCGCTGCCCGGGAGGCGATGGTCGAGCAGCTCGCGCTCACCGGCAACGCCTCCAGCCTCCACGGGCCCGGCCGCGACGCCCGCCGGGTCGTCGAGGAGTCGCGTGAGCGCATCGCCGCGGCCCTCGGCGCCCGTCCGAGCGAGATCGTCTTCACCTCCGGAGGCACCGAGGCGGACAACCTCGCCATCACCGGCTCGCTCCGTGCGGCACGTGCGGCGGACCCCCTTCGCTCTCGCGTCGTCGTCAGCGGTGTCGAGCACCACGCCGTCCTCGACGTCGTCGACCACGCGGTCGAGCACGAGGGCGCCCAGGCGACCTTCGTCGCTCCGGGGGAGTGCGGCGCGGTGCAGCCCGACGCGGTCCGGGCCGCGATCGAGGAGGACCCCGCGAGCGTCGGGCTCGTCTCGGTCATGTGGGCCAACAACGAGGTCGGCACCGTCCAGGACGTCGCCACGATGGCCGCGATCTCCCACGAGCACGGGCTGGCCTTCCACACCGATGCCGTCCAGGCTGCCGGCCACCTGGCGGTCGACTTCGCCGAGAGCGGCGTCGACCTCATGAGCATCAGCGCGCACAAGTTCGGCGGACCGCTCGGCATCGGGGCGCTCGTCGCCAAGCGCGACGCCCGGCTCGTCGCCCTGAGCCACGGTGGCGGGCAGGAGCGCGGGGTGCGGTCCGGCACGCTCGACGTGCCGGCCATCCGCGGCTTCGCCGTCGCGCTCACCGAGGCGGTCGAGCGCCGCGAGGACGAGGCCGCCCGCGTCGGCGTCCTGCGCGACCGCTTCCTCGCCGGCACCCAAGCCCTCGACCTCGACATCCGGATCACCGGCTGCTGGACGCCCGGCGACGTGTCCAACCGTCTGCCGGGCAATGCCCACATCACCATCCCCGGGTGCGAGGGCGACTCGATGCTCTACCTGCTCGACGCCGCGGGCGTCGCGGTCTCGACGGGCTCGGCCTGCCAGGCCGGCATCCCGCAGCCCTCCCACGTCGTGCTCGCGATGGGCCGCTCCGAGGAAGAGGCGCGCGGCTCGCTGCGGGTGTCCTTCGGCTGGACCTCCACCGAGGCCGACGTCGATGCCGTCCTCGCGGCGCTGCCCGAGGCGGTCGAGCGAGCCCGGCGGGCGAGCGGGGCAGCCTGATGCGCGTCGTCGCAGCGATGAGCGGGGGCGTCGACTCGGCGGTCGCCGCCTCCCGGATGATCGAGGCCGGCCACGACGTCGTCGGAGTCCACCTCGCCCTGGCCAAGAACGCCAAGACGCTGCGCGAGGGCGCCCGCGGCTGCTGCACCATCGAGGACGCCGGCGACGCCCGGCGGGTCGCCGACCGACTGGGCATCCCCTTCTACGTCTGGGACATGGCCACCCCCTTCGCCCGGGACGTCGTCGACGACTTCGTCGCCGAGTACGAGGCAGGCCGCACCCCCAACCCCTGCCTGCGGTGCAACGAGAAGATCAAGTTCGCCGCGCTCCTCGACAAGGCGCTGGCGCTCGGCTTCGACGCCGTGGCGACCGGGCACTACGCGCAGATCGTCGACAGCCCCCACGGGCGCGAGCTGCACCGTGCGGTCGACTCCGCCAAGGACCAGTCCTACGTGCTCGGCGTGCTCGACGAGGAGCAGCTGGCGCGTGCCTTCTTCCCCCTCGGCGACACGACGAAGCCGCAGGTCCGCGAGGAGGCGGCCGCGCGCGGCTTCGCCGTGGCCAAGAAGCCCGACAGCCACGACATCTGCTTCATCTCCGACGGCGACACCCGCGGCTGGCTGACCCAGCGGCTCGGTGAGCAGCCCGGAGAGATCGTCGACGAGGGCTCCGGCGAGGTCGTCGGCGCGCACCGCGGCGCCTACGGCTTCACCGTCGGTCAGCGCCGCGGGCTGGGCCTGGACCGCTCCGACCTCGACGGCCAGCCGCGCTATGTCACCCGGGTCGAGGCCGCGTCCAACCGGGTCTTCATCGGCACCTCGGACCTGCTCGGCACCGACGAGATCGAGGCCGACCACGTGCGCTGGTGCGGGCCGGCGGCGCAGGGGCGGCACCGGCTCGGCGCGCAGATCCGGGCCCACGGCGAGGAGATCGCCGCCACCGCCGAGGTGGTCACCGATGCAACCGCCGAAGGGGGCCTGCGCCTCGTGGTCCACCTCGACGAGGCCGTGCGCGGCGCTGCCCCCGGTCAGTCGATCGTCCTCTACGACGGCACCCGCGTCGTCGGCTCGGGCACCATCGCGCGCGCCGGCCGCACCGCGAGGGCGAGCGCGTGACCCGCGCGTCCGGTGTCGGGTCGTGGCCCGGCACGCGATCACGCGAGGCCGTCGTCGCCGTCCGCGACCTGCTCGGCGACGGCATCCCGCACCTGCCCGAGCTGCCCGGTCGTGGGGTCGGGGCCGACATGGTCGGGCGCGCGGCGGGCCTGCTCGAGGGACTGCACGTCGAGACCCAGCCCTACGGGTGGCGCTTCGCGGGCCGTCCCGGCCATGACGAAGGGAGGGCCCGCGCCCTCCTGCGCGAAGACCTCGACGAGCTCGCCGAGGCCTACGACGGCTGGTCCGGCCCGCTCAAGGTCCAGGTCACCGGGCCGTGGACGCTCGGTGCGACGATCGAGCTCCCGCGCGGCGAGCGCGCCGTCGCCGACCACGGTGCGCGGCGCGACCTCGTCGGGTCGCTCGCGGAGGGCCTGCGTGCGCACATCGCCGACGTCGAGCGCCTCGTGCCCGGCGCCGAGGTCGTCGTGCAGGTCGACGAGCCGGCTCTGCCCGCCGTGCTCGAGGGGCGGCTGCCGACCGCCTCGGGCTACGGCACGCTGCGCTCGGTCGAGCGGTCGGAGGTCCGTGACGGTCTGCGCGAGGTGCTCGACGCGGCAGGGGAGCGGACGACGCTCGTGCACTGCTGCGCCGGCGAGGTGCCGGTCCAGCTGCTGCGGGAGAGCGGTGCCCGTGGCATCTCGCTCGACACCTCGCTGCTCGACGGTGCCCGATGGGAGCAGGTCGCGGAGGCCGTCGAGGCGGGCGTGACCCTCTGGGCCGGCGCCGTGCCGACGAGCGGCGGTGACTGGCGCACGGCGCGCGATCGGCTCGTCGGCGCCTGGCAGCGAATCGGCCTGCCGGTCTCCGCGCTCGCCGACGTCGTCGTCACGCCGACCTGCGGGCTGGCGGGGGCCTCCCCTTCGTCCGCCGTGGCAGCGCTGCGGACCACGACGGACCTCGCCTCGGCCCTGACCGACCTCGCCGCCGGCTGAGTCACTCCCTTCGGCAGGTGGCCGGGAAGCACGCGCGCGGCCGGGAAGACCGCGGATGGCCGGGAAAACCGGAGATGACCGCGCAATTGCACGGTCATCTCCGGTTTTCTCCCGGCCCGCGGGTCGAGCGGTGGGAGGGCTCAGGCGGTCGGGGCGTGGATCTCCCGCTTGAGGATCTTGCCCGTCGGGCCCTTGGGCAGCTCGTCGAGGACCCAGATGGTGCGCGGGTACTTGTAGGCCGCGACGCGGTCCTTGACGTACTGCTTGATCTCCTCGAGGTCACCCGAGGCACCCTCGCGCAGCGAGACAGCGGCGCCGACGTCCTCGCCGAGCTCGGGGTGCGGCACCGAGACGACCGCGCACTCGAGGACGTCGGGGTGGGTGTAGAGCACCTCCTCGATCTCGCGCGGGTAGATGTTCATGCCGCCGCGGATGATGAGGTCCTTCTTGCGGTCGACGATCGTGTAGTAGCCGTCCTCGTCGACGCTCGCGATGTCACCGGTGCGGAACCACCCGTCCGGGATCGCGGCCTCGGTCGCCTCGGGCTTGCCCCAGTAGCCCTTCATGACGTTGTCACCGCGGATCGCGATCTCGCCGACGCCCTCACCCGGGCCGACCGCCTGGCCGTCCTCGCCGATGAGCTTCATCTCGCAGCCGGGGATCGCGCGGCCGATCGTGCCGGGCTTGGTCGGCTGGTCGAGCATGTTGAAGGAGGCGACCGGCGAGGTCTCGGACAGGCCGTAGCCCTCGAGCAGGCTGACCTTGAAGGTCTCCTCGAACTCGCGCAGCGTCTCGCCCGGCAGGGAGGAACCACCGGAGACGCAGGTGCGCAGGCTCGAGGTGTCGGTCTCGGAGACCGCCGGGTGGTGGAGCATCGCGCCGTACATCGTCGGCACGCCCTCGAAGATCGTCACCTTGTCCCGGGCGATGACCTCGAGCGCCTTGCCCGGGTCGAAGCGGGGGATGAGGGTCAGGGTCGCGCCCTGGCGGACCGCGGCGTTGAGCCCGCAGGTCAGGCCGAAGACGTGGAAGAGCGGCAGGCAGCCCATGATGACGTCGTCGGGCTGGATCCCGATGATGTCCTCGGCCGAGCGCTGGGCGTTGAGGTTGAGGTTGTCGTGGGTGAGCTGGGCGCCCTTCGGCCGTCCCGTCGTGCCGGAGGTGTAGAGGATGACGGCGTCGTCGTCGCCGGCGCGCTCGGTGGGGGTGGTGATCGGCTCGCCCGCGGGGAGGGACTCGGGGGCCGGGCCGACCGGCCCGGAGACGATCACCTGCGTGTCCGTGCCCTCGGCGCCCGCCTGCGCCTCGGGCGCGAAGTCGCCCCAGACGAAGGAGAACTTCGCGCCGGAGTCGGTGTAGAAGTACTCGATCTCGTTGGCCTTGAGCAGCGGGTTCATCGGG
Organism: Janibacter sp. RAF52; assembly: GCF_052114035.1. Taxonomy (NCBI): domain Bacteria; kingdom Bacillati; phylum Actinomycetota; class Actinomycetes; order Micrococcales; family Intrasporangiaceae; genus Janibacter; species Janibacter sp. RAF52. The sequence goes on from NZ_JBFRDY010000001.1 coordinate 28,578, forward strand.
ACGACGACGCCGCCTGCGAGCAGGGTGCCGTAGAAGAGCACGGGGAAGGCCGGGACGTTGGGCAGGATGAGCGAGACCCGGTCACCGGGCTCGAGACCGGCTGCGCGAAGGGAGCCAGCCGCCTTGGCCGCGAGGCCGTGCAGCTGTGACCACGTCAACTCCGCGTCGTCGAGTTTGATGGCCACCTTGTCCGGGTGGGTCTGGGCAGTGGTGACGAGGTTCGTCGCCAGGTTCGTCATCGTCGACTCCTGAATGCTGGTTCGGATGGACCCATCCAACACGGTCGGCCGCGTGGAGGGAAGGGGTGTCGGGGGTGTGCGGCAGGATGGTCGGGTGAGCGAGATCCCCGAGAAGGACGAGTCCACGGAGCAGGTCCAGCCGGAGACGCCGGCCGACGTGCCCGACGAGCTGCGACAGGAGTGGGCCGACCTCGCTGAGCAGGCGACGACGGCCCAGTTCGCCTACCACGTCAAGGATGCGCCGACGATCAGTGATGCCGAGTACGACCGGCTCATCCGGCGGCTGCAGGAGATCGAGGAGGCGCACCCCTCCCTGCGCACTCCCGAGTCGCCGACGCAGCAGGTGGGCGGGGCGATCTTCTCCACTGACTTCACCGCGGTCGACCACCTCGAGCGCATGCTCAGCCTCGACAACGCCTTCGAGGGCGACGACCTGCTCGCGTGGGCGCAGCGCGTCGAGACCGAAGTCAGCGGCTTCCACTACCTGTGCGAGCTGAAGATCGACGGCGTCGCGATCAACCTGCTCTACGAGGGTGGCAAGCTCACCCGGGCCCTGACCCGCGGCGACGGGCGCACCGGCGAGGACGTCACGCTCAACGTGCGCACCATCGAGGGGATCCCGACCCAGCTCGACGACAGCGTGCACCCCGTGCCCGACCTCGTCGAGATCCGCGGGGAGGTCTTCTTCCGCCTCGAGGACTTCGCCGAGCTCAACGCCGGCCTCGTCGAGGCGGGCAAGGCCCCCTTCGCCAACCCGCGCAACTCCGCCGCGGGATCGTTGCGACAAAAGGACCCCCGGGTCACGGCCCGCCGCTCGCTGCACATGCTCGTCCACGGCATGGGGCGGCGCGAGGGCTTCGACGTCGACAGCCAGAGCCACGCCTACGAGCTCATGGCCGCGTGGGGGCTGCCGACCTCGCCGCACTACCGCGTGCTCGACTCGATTACCCGGGTGCGCGACTTCATCGCCGACGTCGAGCGGCAGCGCCACGACTACGACCACGAGATCGACGGCGTGGTCGTCAAGGTCGACGAGATCGTCGTGCAGCGTCGGCTCGGGTCGACCTCGCGGGCCCCGCGCTGGGCCATCGCGTGGAAGTACCCGCCCGAGGAGGTCAACACCACGCTCCTCGACATCCAGGTCAACGTCGGGCGCACGGGGCGGGTCACCCCCTTCGGCGTCATGGAGCCGGTGACCGTCGCCGGCTCGACCGTCTCGATGGCCACGTTGCACAACGGCCACGAGGTCAAGCGCAAGGGCGTGCTCATCGGTGACACCGTCGTCCTGCGCAAGGCCGGCGACGTCATCCCCGAGATCCTCGGCCCGGTGGTCGAGCTGCGCGACGGCAGCGAGCGCGAGTTCGTCATGCCGACGCACTGCCCGGCCTGCGGCACGAAGCTCGCCCCGCAGAAGGAGGGCGACAAGGACATCCGCTGCCCCAACTCGCGTACCTGCCCCAGCCAGCTGCGCGAGCGGCTGTCGTCGCTCGCCGGGCGGGGTGCCTTCGACATCGAGGCGCTCGGCTGGGAGGGCGCGGTCGGGCTGCTCGACTCCGGCGTGCTCACCGACGAGGGCGGGCTCTTCGGCCTGACGGCGCAGGACGTCGCGCGGGTCCCGCTCTTCACCCGGGCGGCGAAGAAGACCGACCCCGAGGAGGCCGTCCACGACGGTCGGGTCCTGTCGGCCAACGGCGCCAAGCTCGTCGACAACCTCCAGCAGGCCAAGCAGCAGCCGCTGTGGCGGGTGCTCGTCGCGCTGTCGATCCGGCACGTCGGGCCGACCGCGGCCCGGGCGCTGGCGCAGCACTTCGGCTCGATGGCCGCGATCCGCGAGGCGGACGAGGAGGCCCTGGCCGACGTCGAGGGTGTCGGGCCGACGATCGCCGCCTCGGTGCGCGAGTGGTTCGACGGCGAGGGCAACGACTGGCACCGCGGCATCGTCGACCAGTGGGCCGCCGACGGGGTGCGCATGGAGGACGAGCGCGACGAGTCGATCCGGCAGACCCTCGAGGGCGTGACCGTCGTCGTCACCGGCTCGCTCGAGCGCTACTCCCGCGACAGCGCCAAGGAGGCCATCCTCGAGCGCGGCGGCAAGGCCTCGGGCTCGGTGAGCAAGAAGACCGACTGGGTCGTCGTCGGCGACAACGCCGGATCCAAGGAGGCCAAGGCCCGCGAGCTCGGACGCCCGATCCTCACCGAGGACGAGTTCACCGAGCTCCTCGAGACCGGGGCCGTGGCGCGTTTCGCCGAGGCTGGTGGCGAGGGTGATGGCGCCGGGGACGGCCCCGCGGACACGGGCGGCGCCGCCGGATGAGCGGCATCGACCGCGCCACCGCCCAGTGGTACGTCGACACGGCCCTGGCCAAGCTGCTCGCCCGAGCCGACGAGCTCGTCGATGCCGGTGGAGAGGAGCTGCTCTGCGGTCGGCCCGACGTCGAGGGCGCCAACAGCGTCTACGCGCTCGTCGTCCACTGCTGCGGCGTCTTGGAGCGCTGGGGCGGCGAGACCATCGCGGGGCGGCAGATCCGACGTGACCGGGCCGCGGAGTTCAACGCCATGGGCACGATCGACCAGCTCGAGGCGCTCGTCGCAGCCCAGCGGCGGCGCTGGGTCGACGACCTCGCCGACTACGACGCCGGCGCAGCGCCGCGTGGTCCCGACGGCTGGGAGGAGGGCGACCCCGATCCGACGACGCAGGGCTTCGTCGTCCTGCACGTCATCGAGGAGCTGTACCAGCACCTGGGCCACGTCGACCTCACGGTCGACCTCGTCCTCGGTCGCTGAGCCCGGCCTCTCGACTACCGTCGTCCTGTGAGCACTGACAGCACGCCCCCTGACCAGGCCGAGGCCGACACCGCGAGCGAGCAGCCCGAGGGTCCGACCTTCGCCGACCTCGGCCTCGACGACCGGGTCGTGCGCGCGCTCAAGGACATCGGCTACGAGCGGCCCTCGCCGATCCAGGCGGCGACCATCCCGGCCCTGCTCGACGGGCGTCACGTCGTGGGCCTGGCGCAGACCGGCACCGGCAAGACCGCGGCCTTCGCGCTGCCGGTCCTCAGCCGCCTCGACCCCAAGCAGAAGTCGCCACAGGCGCTCATCCTCGCGCCGACCCGCGAGCTCGCGCTGCAGGTCTGCGAGGCGATCGAGAAGTACTCGGCCCGGATGACCGGCGTGCGCGTCCTACCGGTCTACGGCGGCCAGGGCTACGGGGTCCAGCTCAGCGCGCTGCGTCGCGGTGTGCACATCGTCGTGGGCACGCCCGGGCGGATCATGGACCACCTGGACAAGGGCACGCTCGACCTGTCGCAGCTGCGCTTCCTCGTCCTCGACGAGGCCGACGAGATGCTCAAGATGGGCTTCGCCGAGGACGTCGAGACGATCCTCGCAGCGACCCCCGAGGACAAGCACGTCGCCCTCTTCAGCGCGACCATGCCCGCGCAGATCCGCCGCATCTCGCAGAAGTACCTCACCGACGCACTCGAGATCACCGTCGAGCGCAAGACGACGACCGCGCCCAACATCACCCAGCGACACCTCTTCGTCTCCTACCCGCAAAAGGTCGAGGCGCTCACCCGCATCCTCGAGGTGGAGAACTTCGAGGCGATGATCGTCTTCGTCCGCACCAAGAACGAGACCGAGACGCTTGCCGAAAAGCTGCGGGCCCGTGGATTTTCGGCCGCGGCGATCAACGGCGATGTCGCGCAGGCACAGCGGGAGCGGACGGTCGCGCAGCTCAAGTCGGGCAAGCTCGACATCCTCGTCGCCACCGACGTCGCCGCCCGCGGCCTCGACGTCGAGCGGATCAGCCACGTCGTCAACTACGACATCCCGACCGACACCGAGTCCTACGTCCACCGGATCGGGCGCACCGGCCGCGCCGGACGCTCGGGTGACGCGATCTCCTTCGTCACGCCGCGTGAGCGCCACCTGCTCAAGTCGATAGAGAAGGCGACCCGCACGACCCTCACCGAGATGTCGATGCCGAGCGCTGAGGACATCAACGCCAGCCGGCTGGGGCGCTTCGACGACCGGATCACCGCGGCGCTCGCCTCGTCCGACCTGTCGACCTTCCGCGACGTCGTGGGCCACTACGTCCGCGAGCACGACGTGCCCGAGGGGGACGTCGCGGCCGCGCTCGCCATCGTCCTCCAGGGCGACGAGCCGATGCTCCTCGACCCCGACCCGGTGCGCCCGCCACGGCGTGAGCGGGACGAGCGGGCCCCCCGCCGTGACCGCGATGGCGAAGGGAGCCGCCGCGGTGACCGTGGCCCGCGCGGCTCCTCGGGCCCCATGGGCACCTACCGGATCGCCGTGGGGCGGCGGCACAAGGTCGAGCCCCGCCAGATCGTCGGTGCCCTCGCCAACGAAGGGGGCCTGCGCCGCCAGGACTTCGGGCACATCGACATCCGGGGCGACTTCTCCATCGTCGAGCTGCCGGCGACCCTGCCGCCGGGCACGACCGACCGGCTGAGCCGCACCCGCATCTCGGGGCAGCTCATCGAGCTGCGGGAGTGGCAGGAGCGTGGTGGCGGTCGACGCGAGGGTGGCCGGCGTGACGGCGGCTCCTACGACAAGAAGCCGTACGGCAAGAAGCCCTACGACAAGAAGCCGCACCGCAAGGGCCGCCGCGACTGATGGAGCCCGATCCCGTCGACCGTCTGCTGCTCGACGAGCTCGGTGACCTGCCGGACGGTCGCATCGCCGTCGTCGACGACGACACCGGTGCGCTCGCCGGCGCACTGCGCGACCTCGCGGGTGAGCGCGTGGTCGCCCACAGCACCAGCCTGCTCGCCGAGCGTCGGGTGGCTGCCACCGGCGTCGCCACCGTGCCCGACCTCGCCGGGGCACTGACCGGCGCCGCGCTCGTCGTGCTCCGGCTGCCGCCCTCACTCGACGCGCTCGACGAGGTCGCCCGCACGGCAGCGCTGCTCGGCACGCCGGACGTGCGCATCGTCGCCGGTGAGCGCGTCAAGCACATGACGCCGTCGATGAACGACGTGCTCGGCGTGAGCTTCGAGCAGGTGCGGGCGAGCCTCGGCCGGCAGAAGTCCAGGGTGCTCCACGCCGCCGATCCACGCCCGGTCGAGCAGGTCTGGCCGCGCCGCCGCCACCACGACGACCTCGACCTCACCGTGCACGCCCACGGGGCCGCCTTCGCCGGCACGCGCATCGACGCCGGCACCCGGCTCCTGCTCGGGCAGCTCGACCGGCTCGCCGACACCGACGGCACCGTCGTCGACCTCGGGTGCGGCACAGGGGTGCTCGCCGCCGTGCTGGCCCGCCGCTTCGTCGACGTCGTCGCGATCGACGTCTCCGCGGCGGCGGTCGCCTCCGCCCGCCTGACGACGGCCGGTCGGGTGGACGTGCGCCGCGGCGACGGACTGAGCGAGCTCGCCGAGGCCTCGGCCGCGACGATCGTCAGCAACCCGCCCTTCCACGTCGGCACCGCCAAGGACTCCACACCCACGCTGCAGATGATCGGCGACGCCCGCCGGGTCCTCGTCCCGGGCGGCGAGCTCGTGCTCGTCTACAACTCGCACCTGCCCTACCTGCCGCGGCTGCGCGAGGTCGGGCCCACGGAGATCCTCGCCCGCGACCGCAGCTACCTCGTCACCCGCACCGTGCGGGCATGACGAAGGGGGGGTGCACCCGGCCGGGTGCACCCCCCTTCGCTCGTGGGGTGGGTCAGCCGAGCGCGGCGACCGCGGCGTCGTAGTCGGGCTCCTGCGTGATCTCGGGGACGAGCTCGCTGTGCAGGACGGTGCCGTCCGCGTCGACGACGACGACGGAGCGCGCGAGGAGGCCGGCCATCGGGCCGTCCGTCATCGTCACGCCGTAGTCCTCGCCGAAGGAGGAGCGGAAGGCGGAGCCGACCTTGACCTGGTCGATGCCCTCGGCGCCGCAGAAGCGGGCCTGGGCGAAGGGGAGGTCCTTGCTGACGTTGACGACGGTCGTGTTGTCGAGGGAGGCGGCCAGCTCGTTGAACTTGCGCACGCTCGCCGCGCAGACGCCGGTGTCGATGCTCGGGAAGATGTTGAGCACGACGCGGCCCGACAGGTCGCCGGAGGTCAGCGCGGAGAGACCCTCGCCGACGAGCTCGAAGGCCGGCGCGCTCGCGCCGGTGGCCGGCAGCTCGCCGGCGGTGGTGACGGGGTTGCCCTTGAATGCGGTGGTAGCCATGCCCCATGCCTACACCCCGAAGGGGGTCGGGGCCACCTGCGGTCTGCGGAGCGGTCAGCCCACGAGGGCCTTGATCCCGAGTCCGACGGGGACGAGGACGAGCGAGGACAGGCCCAGGGCGCCCATGATGATCGCCCCCTTGGTCTCCGAGTCGAGCGCCTCGCGCCAGCCGGCGCGCTGCAGGATCTCCTTGACCGGCACGTTGATCTCGGCGCTGGAGAACTCGTAGTCGACTTGCTGCTTGAAGCCGTCGAGCCCGAGGCCCCACTCCTTGCGCCTGGTGTAGGTGAACTCGCGGCCGGAGCGCACCTCGACCTGCGCGCCCAGGCCGGTCACCCCGGCGTGGGACTCGACCTGCCGCGACTCGTCCGTGCGCTTGACGACCCCGGGCTTGTCCGTGGGGGTGAAGCGGGCGACGACGGCGTGCTCGAGGTGGCGCCGCGTCGCCAGGTGCTGCCAGCGCGCGTCGGCGAGGTCGGCGTGCACGAGCACGGTGTGGCCGTTGGAACGCACGACGTAGGGCGTGCCCTCGAAGGCGGTGGCGAGCGCCGGCGCCAGCCACTCGTAGGGCCACGGGGCGTTCTTGTCGGTCGCCGGGGGCAGCGGGGTGGTCGGTGGCGCGACCACGGCGTGCTCACCTGCGCTGACATCGGGGTCGGTCTCGCGGAGGAAGCCGATGAAGGCCACGAGGGTGACGACGACGGCGATGCCCCAGACGACGCCCCAGAAGAGCGCGGGCCAGGGCTGCCCGTCGGCGAGCCAGATCCAGAGACCACCGAAGAGGGCGACACTGAAGGCGAGGATCGCCGCGACGAAGGTGAGGACCTTGCGCCGGCGGCCGCTCATGCGGGCAGCGCCCCCGGGCCGGGGACGTGCTCGCCGTGGCCGTCGGAGCGCAGGCGGGTACGCAGCCGCTGGGCCGCGGCCTCGAAGCGCTCGTCGCCGACGTCACGCATCGGGGCGTGCGGGTCGAAGTCCTCTGGGGAGAAGGCCGGCCAGGTGTGGATGTGCAGGTGGGGCACGAGGAAGCCCTCGAGGAGCATGCCCACGCGCGGGGCCTCCCACTCGGCCTGCTGGGCCCGCCCGATGATGCCGGCGACCCGCTGCAGGTGGGCCCACGTCTCCTCGTCGGCGTCGGTCCACTGCTCGATCTCGGCGCGCGGCACGACCATGGTGTGCCCGTCGGTAAGGGGCTCGATCGTCAGGAAGGCCACGCAGGTCGGGTCGGACCACACGAACCGGCCGGGGATCTCACCCGCGATGATCTTCGTGAAGAGAGTCGCCATGCCGCCCACCCTATGAGTCCGGTGGCTGAGGTGCGACGAGCGCAGCGAGGAGCCTCGAAGCCCGGGCTCCTACAGTGGACCCATGCCCCAGGTCAGCGCCGACGTGCACGTGCCGATCCCCCCGGAGCTCGCCTTCGCGGTCGCCCAGACGACGGGGGAAGTCCGCCACCGGTGGGACCCCTTCATCCGCGAGCAGCACTTCGTGGACGGGGCGAGCGAGCCCGGCGTGGGGGTGCGCACCTTCACGCGGTCCTCCTTCGCGGGGCCGATCTCGCCGAGCATGGTCAGCGAGTACGTCTCCTGGCGTCCGCCGACGTCGGTCGGGATGACGATGGTGCGTGGCCCGTGGTTCTTTGCCCGCTTCGGCGCCGGGTGGCGCTTCCAGCCCGACGGCGACGGGACCCTCGCCGTGTGGAAGTACACCTACGACGTGCGCCCTGCCGCCCTGCAGCGTATCGCCCACCCCATCGGTCAGCGCCTGCTCGGTCGTGAGATCTCCCGCCGCATCGAAGGCTTCGCCGCGGGGTGCCGCGACGAGGTGGTGCTCGCCGCGGCCCGGGCGGATATGGCCCGGCGTGCCGAGGCCGACTCCAGTTCGAAGGGGGGAGCAGCGTGACCTCCCCTTCGTCCGTCATGCGTCTGGCCGGATGCCAGTGGTCCGCCACCGGTGACCCGGCCGCCAACCTCGTCACGCTCGGGGAGTGGACCGCCCGGGCCGCGGACGCCGGTGCCCGGCTCGTCGTCCACCCCGAGGCGGCGATGGCCTCCTTCGCCGGTCGGCTCGACACCGCCGCCGAGCCCCTCGACGGGCGCTTTGCCGACGGGGTGCGCGAGGTGGCTGCGCGGCACGGCGTGACCCTCGTCTTCGGCATGTTCACCCCCGCCGACGAGATCACGACCGCCGAGGGCAGGGAGCGCTCGCGGGTGCACAACACGCTGCTCGTCACCGGCGGTGGCGTCGAGGAGACGACCTATCGCAAGATCCACCTCTACGACGCCTTCGGCAGCCGTGAGTCCGACACGGTGGCGCCCGGCGACGAGGTGCGCACCGTCGAGGTCGACGGCTGGTCCGTCGGCCTGGCCACCTGCTACGACGTGCGCTTCGCCGACCACTTCACCGAGCTGGGTCGGCGTGGTGCCGAGCTCGTCGTGCTGCCCGCCTCGTGGGGGGACGGGCCCGGCAAGGCGAGCCAGTGGGACCTGCTCACCCGGGCTCGCGCGCACGACGCCCAGGCCTGGTTGCTCGCCGTCGGGCAGGCCTGGACCCCGGAGTCGGTGCGCGGTCCCTATGGCATCGGTCGCTCCGCGCTCGCCGACCCGACCGGCGAGGTCCGCGCGCGCCTCGGTGGTGGGGAGGGCGTGCTCGTCGCCGACATCGACCGCGAGACGGTGACCCGTACCCGTCGGACCATCCCGATCCTCTAGAGGCGCACTCCGCGCGGGCCGGCGGGCGCCACCCGAGCGCCGGGCACACCGTGCCCGTCGGCGGAACCTAGACTGTCCCGCATGGCTGACCTCTCCCGCGACGACGTGGCGCACCTCGCCTCGTTGGCCCGCATCGACCTCTCCGACGCCGAGCTCGACCGCATGGTCGGGGAGCTGGGCACGATCATCTCCTCCGTCGAGGCGGTGCAGCAGGCGCCGATCGACGGGGTCGAGCCGATGAGCCACCCGATGCCGATCGTCAACGTCACCCGCCCGGACGAGGTGCGCCCCTCGCTCACCCCCGAGCAGGCCCTCGCGATGGCGCCGGCCTCCGAGGTCGGGCGCTTCGCCGTGCCGCGCATCCTCACCGAAGACTGAGCCAGAAGGACCCCATGAGCGACCCCACCCGCATGACCGCTGCCGCGCTCGCCGACGCGCTGGCCTCCGGCGACCTCTCCTCCGAGCAGGTCACCCGCGCCCACCTCGACCGCATCGAGGGTGTCGACGAGCAGGTCGGCGCTTACCTCCACGTCGCCGGCGAGTCCGCCCTGGCCGAGGCCCGCGCGGTCGACGAGCGCCGAGCGAAGGGGGAGACCCTCCACCGCCTCGCCGGCGTCCCGATCGCCGTCAAGGACGTCATGACGACGACCGGCATCCCGACGACCGCCGGCTCGAAGATCCTCGAGGGCTGGATCCCGCCCTACGACGCGACGGTCGTCAGCCGGCTCAAGGCCGCCGGCCTGCCGATCCTCGGCAAGACCAACATGGACGAGTTCGCCATGGGCTCCTCCACGGAGCACTCGGCCTACGGCCTGACCCGCAACCCCTGGGACCTCGAGCGCATCCCCGGAGGCTCCGGCGGTGGCTCGAGCGCGGTCGTCGCCTCGTGGCAGGCGCCCCTGGCGACCGGCACCGACACCGGCGGCTCGATCCGTCAGCCCGCGGCCGTCACCGGCTCGGTCGGCGTCAAGCCGACCTACGGCGGCGTCTCGCGCTACGGCCTCATCGCCATGGCCTCCTCGCTCGACCAGGCCGGACCGTGCGCGCGCACCGTCCTCGACACCGCCCTCCTGCACGAGGTCATGGCCGGGCACGACCCGCTGGACTCGACCTCGATCGACCAGCCGGTGCCCGATGTCGTCGGTGCCGCGGAGCGCGCCGACGTGGCCGGGATGAAGATCGGCATCGTCCGAGAGCTCACCGGCGAGGGATTTTCCCCGCTCGTGCAGGCGCGCTTCGACGAGTCGGTCCAGCACCTCGTCGACGCGGGTGCCGAGGTCGTCGACGTCTCGTGTCCCAACTTCGTCCACGCGCTCGGCGCCTACTACCTGATCATGCCGAGCGAGGCGAGCAGCAACCTCGCCCGCTTTGACGCGATGCGCTATGGCCTGCGGATCGGGCCCGAGGGCGTCGACGCCCCCAGCGCGGAGCAGGTCATGGCCGCCAGCCGTGAGGCGGGCTTCGGCGACGAGGTCAAGCGCCGCATCATCCTCGGCACGTACGCCCTCTCCTCGGGCTACTACGACGCCTACTACGGCAGCGCGCAGAAGGTGCGGCGCCTCATCGCCGACGACTTCGCGCGGGCCTTCGAGACCGCTGACGTCCTCGTGTCGCCGACCGCCCCGACGACCGCCTTCCGTTTCGGCGACAAGAGCGACGACCCGATGGCCATGTACCGCGGCGACATCGCGACGATCCCGGCCAACCTCGCCGGTGTGCCCGGCATGTCGCTGCCGAGCGGCCTCGCCGAGGACGGCCTGCCCGCGGGCTTCCAGATCCTCGCGCCGGCCATGGCCGACGACCGCCTCTACACCGTCGGCGCCGCCCTCGAGCAGCGCCTCGTCGCCGCCTGGGGTGGGCACCTGCTCGAGCAGGCCCCCGAGCTGGCCGTCACGAAGGGAGCCTGAGACATGGCGAGCACCACCACGGACGCAGTCCTCGGGTACGACGAGGCCCTGACCACCTTCGACCCCGTCATGGGCCTCGAGGTGCACGTCGAGCTCGGCACCAACACCAAGATGTTCTGCGGCTGCGCCACGGGCTTCGGTGCGGACCCCAACACCCAGGTCTGCCCGGTCTGCCTCGGGCTGCCCGGCGCGCTGCCGGTCGTCAACGCGGTCGGTGTCGAGTCGACGATCCGGATCGGCCTGGCACTCAACTGCGAGATCGCGCAGTGGTGCCGCTTCGCCCGGAAGAACTACTTCTACCCGGACATGCCGAAGAACTTCCAGACCTCGCAGTACGACGAGCCGATCGCCTTCGACGGCTACCTCGACGTCGAGATCCCCGCCGCCTCCGGTGAGGGCACAGAGACCTTCAGAGTCGAGATCGAGCGCGCGCACATGGAGGAGGACACCGGCAAAAGCCTGCACGTCGGTGGCGCCACCGGACGCATCCAGGGCGCCGAGTACTCGCTCGTCGACTTCAACCGCGCGGGCATCCCCCTCATCGAGATCGTCACGCGCCCGATCGTCGGCGCGGGCGAGCGGGCCCCCGAGGTCGCCAAGGCCTACGTCGCCGCGCTGCGCGACCTGCTGCGCGCCCTCGACGTCTCCGACGTGAAGATGGAGCAGGGCTCGATGCGCTGCGACGTCAACCTCTCCCTTCGTCCCAAGGCTGGCGACGACCCCGCTGCGCAGGCGCAGCTCGACGTCCCGCTCGGCACCCGCACCGAGACCAAGAACGTCAACTCCCTGCGCTCGGTGGAGCGCGCCGTGCGCTACGAGGTCTGCCGCCACGCCGCGGTCCTCACCGCGGGTGGCTCGATCCTGCAGGAGACCCGCCACTGGCACGAGGACACCGGCGTCACGACAAGCGGCCGCGAGAAGTCCGACGCCGAGGACTACCGCTACTTCCCCGAGCCCGACCTCGTGCCGGTCGCGCCCAGCCGCGAGTACGTCGAGCAGCTGCGGGCCACCCTGCCCGAGCCGCCGGCCCAGCGCCGCAAGCGGCTGCAGGGGGAGTGGGGCTACTCCGACCTCGAGATGCGCGACGTGCTCAACGCCGGCGCGACCGAGCTCATCGAGGCCACCGTCACCGCCGGCGCCAAGCCGCAGGCCGCGCGCAAGTGGTGGCTCGGCGAGCCCTCACGCCGCGCCAACACCGAGGGCGTCGACCTCGCGACCTACGCCGAGCAGACCGGCGTCACGCCCGAGCACGTCGCCGAGCTCGAGTCGCTCGTCGGCTCCGGTCGGCTCAACGACAAGATGGCCCGCCAGGTCCTCGAGGGTGTCCTCGACGGCGAGGGCACCCCGACGGCCGTCGCCGACGCCCGCGGGCTCGAGCTCGTCCAGGACGACGGTGCCCTCGAGGCCGCGGTCGACAAGGTCATCGAGGCCAACCCCGACGTCGCCGACAAGATCCGCGGTGGCAAGGTCCAGGCCGCCGGCGCGCTCATCGGCCAGGTGATGAAGGAGATGAAGGGCCAGGCCGACGCCGGCAAGGCCCGCGAGCTCATCCTTGCCAAGCTCGGCGCCTGACACAGGCAGCACGAAGGGGGGCGGTGCCGGTCGACCCGGCACCGCCCCCTTCGCCGTGGTCACCCTCGGACACCGCTCCGGTCGGCACCGCGGCGGCCACGGGTCGGAGGCCGGCGTGCACGTGACCTGCGCCACCTACGATGGCGCGCATGGTCACCGTCTCCTTCCCTGACAGCAGCTGGCGCGACGACGTCGGTCCGGTCGACGGCGTGGAGTCCGTCGTGTGGGACCCGCAGGCGGCTCCGCCGCCGGAGTCGGTCGACGTCTACATCGCGCCCTACATGACCAAGCCCGACGGCGTCGCGATCGTCGCGCAGCAGCCGTCGGTGCGGCTCGTGCAGCTGCTGTCGGCCGGCTTCGACAACATGCTGCCGGTCCTGCCGGATGGGGTCTCCCTCGCCAATGCGAAGGGGGTCCACGACGCGGCCACCGCAGAGCTGGCCCTGGCCCTCGTCCTCGCCTCGCAGCGTGGGCTCGACGACTTCGCGCGCGCCCAGGCGCAGGGGGAGTGGACCTCCCGTCACGTGCGCCCGGGCCTCGCCGACAAGCGGGTGCTGCTGCTCGGCTACGGCTCGGTGGGCCGGGCGGTCGTCGAGCGGCTCGTGCCCTTCGAGGTGTCGGTCACGGCGGTGGCCTCGCGGGCACGCGCCGGCGACGACCTCGTCGAGGCGGTGCACGGGGTCGACGAGCTGGCCGCTCTCGCACCGGAGCACGACGTCATCATCTCGGTGCTGCCGGGCTCCGACGCCACCCACCACATCCTCGGGGAGGAGCTGCTGAGCTCGCTGCCGGACGGCACGCTCGTGGTCAACGTCGGCCGCGGCCCCGCGCTCGACACCGAGGCCGCCCTGCGGCACGCGGGCCGCCTGCGGTTTGCGCTCGACGTCACCGACCCGGAGCCCCTGCCGACGGGGCACCCCTTGTGGTCGGCGCCCGGTGTCATCATCAGCCCGCACGTCGGTGGGGTGACCCAGGCCTTCCGCCCTCGCGCGGTGTCGATGCTGCGACGTCAACTCACCGCGCTCGCCGCAGGCGAGCCGCCGATCAACCTCGTGCACGAGGGCTGAGGCCACCCCTCTGCGCAGTCGATCGAGGGGTGGCGCGCTCGTGTGGTCCGGGCCACACTCGGTCCATGACCATGTCAGCGGAGGACCGGACCCTGATCCTGCTGCGGCACGCCGAGCCCGAGCCGGGCCGTGCCGGTCAGGACGACCGTGAGCGACCCCTCACCGAGACCGGGCGGGCGCAGGCCCAGGAGGTCGGGCGGTGGCTGCGCGAGCACGGCCTGGGCTGTGACGAGGTGATGTGCTCGCCGGCCGCGCGCACCCGGGAGACGATGCACGAGGTCGCCGAGGCCGGCTGCCCCGAGGCAGAGGTGCAGATCGAGCACCGGCTCTACAACGCCGACGCCGAGGAGGTCCTGGCCGTCGTGCGGGAGTCGACCGACGACGCGAGCGTGCTGCTCGTCGTCGGCCACGCGCCGGGCCTGCCGGCGGCGGCGAGCCTCCTCGCCGACGGCGAGGGGGACGACGAGGCGCACGAGCTGCTCAGCCACGGCTTCCCGCCCGGTGCGGCGGCGGTGCTGCGCTTCTCGGGGCACTGGGAGGACCTGGCCTTCGGCGCCGCGGTTCTCGACGAGTTCCGCGTGCCCTGAGGGGGCTGGGGATGGTCGGCGGGCCCTGCTGACCGGCCCGGGCCGTCACGACGAGACGACCATGTCCCACATGGTGGGCGCGGTCGTCTCATTCGTTGACACACGCCGGGCAGGCGGGGGAGAGTAGCGGCATGGCCCTCCTCCTCGTACTTCCCCGGCGCGCTGCCTGAGCGACGACTCGTCGCCGACGCAGCGCGCGCCCTTCATGTCCGCACCCGGACTGAGGGGCTTTTTCATGGCCGGGAGAGGATGAAGAGGAGCACAGATGGCACGCCGAACCGAAGGACAGACGGTGACTGACACGACCAGCAGCGCCCCGAGCCCGGCCGCGATGGCGCGCCGGAGCGAGGCGGGCAGAGCGACGACCTCCGCGCAGGTGACCGGGGCCAAGAGCCTCGTCCTGTCCCTCGAGAGCGTCGGCGCCGAGGTCGTCTTCGGCATCCCCGGCGGCGCGATCCTGCCGGCCTACGACCCGCTGATGGACTCGACGAAGGTCCGCCACATCCTCGTGCGCCACGAGCAGGGCGCCGGCCACGCCGCCGAGGGTTATGCCTCGGCGACCGGCAAGGTCGGCGTCTGCATGGCCACCTCCGGCCCCGGCGCCACCAACCTCGTCACCGCGATCGCCGACGCCCACATGGACTCCGTGCCGATGGTCGCGATCACCGGCCAGGTGGCCTCGAGCTCGATCGGCACGGACGCCTTCCAGGAGGCGGACATCCGGGGCATCACGATGCCGATCACCAAGCACAACTACCTCGTGACCGACGCCGCGGAGATCCCGCGGGTCATCGCGGAGGCCTTCCACATCGCGAGCACCGGCCGACCCGGCCCCGTGCTCGTGGACATCTCCAAGGACGCACTGCAAGCCACCACCACCTTCGAGTGGCCGCCGCAGGTCAGCCTGCCGGGCTACCACCCGGTGACGCGTCCGCACGCCAAGCAGATCCGCGAGGCCGTCCGCCTCATGGCCGAGAGCCGCCAGCCGGTGCTCTACGTCGGTGGTGGGGTCATCCGGGCCAGAGCCCACGCGGAGCTGCGTCGCCTCGCCGAGCTCACGGGCATCCCGGTCGTCACGACGCTCATGGCCCGCGGCGCCTTCCCCGACGGGCACCCGCTGCACTTGGGCATGCCAGGCATGCACGGGTCCGTCGCGGCGGTCACCGGCCTGCAGCGCAGCGACCTGCTCATCACCATCGGGGCGCGCTTCGACGACCGGGTCACGGGCCAGCTGTCGTCCTTCGCGCCGGGGGCCAAGGTCATCCACGCCGACATCGACCCGGCCGAGATCTCCAAGAACCGCGTCGCCGACGTGCCGATCGTCGGTGATGCCAAGGCGATCCTCGGCGAGCTCATCGCCGCGATCGAGGCCGGCGAAGGGGAGGCCGCTGCGGTCATCCCGGACCGCTACCGCGACTGGGCGGCAGCGACGACCCGGTGGTCGCAGGACTACCCGGTCGGCTACACCTCGCACGGCGAGGGCGCCCTCATGCCGCAGCAGGTCATCGAGCGGATCGGCCAGATCGCCGGCCCGGAGGCGGTCTACGCCGCGGGCGTCGGCCAGCACCAGATGTGGGCCGCGCAGTTCATCGGCTACGAGCGCCCCAACTCCTGGCTCAACTCCGGCGGCGCCGGGACGATGGGCTACTCCGTGCCCGCAGCCATGGGCGCCAAGGTCGGTGAGCCCGACCGGGTCGTCTGGGCCATCGACGGCGACGGGTGCTTCCAGATGACCAACCAGGAGCTCGCGACCTGCGTCATCAACGACATCCCGATCAAGGTCGCGGTCATCAACAACTCGAGCCTGGGCATGGTGCGCCAGTGGCAGTCGCTCTTCTACAACGAGCGATACTCCAACACCGACCTGCACACCTCGGTCGGCAGCCGCATCCCCGACTTCGTCAAGCTCGCCGATGCCTACGGCTGCGTCGGGCTGCGCTGCGAGCGGCCCGAGGACCTCGACGCGACGATCGAGCAGGCGATGGCGATCAACGACCGCCCGGTCGTCATCGACTTCGTCGTCGAGCGGGACGCCATGGTGTGGCCGATGGTGCCCGCCGGCGTGAGCAACGACGCCATCCAGATCGCCCGCGACGAGGCCCCGCAGTGGGACCGCGAGGAGTCCGAGGCCATCGAGCAGTCCACCGACGCCGACCACGACGGGCAGTGAAGGAAAGAGCATGAGCACCAAGCACACCCTCTCCGTCCTCGTCGAGAACAAGCCCGGTGTCCTCGCCCGGATCTCGGCCCTGTTTTCCCGGCGCGGCTTCAACATCGACTCCCTCGCCGTCGGGCCGACCGAGCACCCGGAGATCTCCCGGATGACCGTCGTCGTCGACGTCGACCTGCTGCCGCTGGAGCAGGTGACCAAGCAGCTCAACAAGCTCGTCGAGGTGCTCAAGGTCGTCGAGCTCGACCCGCTCGCGTCGGTGACCAGCCAGATCGTCCTGGTCAAGGTGCGCGCCGAGGCGAGCAACCGCAGCGGGATCCTCGAGACCGCGCAGATGTTCAAGGCGAAGATCGTCGACACGACGAGCGACGCGATGACCCTGCAGGTCTACGGCAACACCGACAAGATCGCCGCGATGCTCGAGATCCTCGAGCCCTACGGCATCAAGGAGCTCGTCCAGTCCGGTGTCGTGGCCATCGGCCGCGGCCCCCGCTCCATCACCGACCGCTCCCGACACTGACCCCCCTTCGTCCTCGTCCGTCGTGACGGGAGACGATGACGACCAACCCGACCGCACCACCCACCACACAAGGAGAAGTGCCCCATGGCCGCCGAACTGATCTACGACGACGACGCCGACCTGTCCATCATCCAGGGCCGCAAGGTTGCCGTCATCGGCTACGGCTCGCAGGGTCACGCCCACGCGCTCAACCTGCGCGACAGCGGTGTCGACGTGCGCATCGGCCTCAAGGAGGGCAGCAAGAGCCGCGCCAAGGCGGAGGCCGAGGGCCTGAAGGTCCTCACCCCTCGCGAGGCCGCCGCCGAGGCCGACGTCATCGTCATCCTCGCCCCCGACCAGGTGCAGCGTCACCTCTACGCCGACGACATCGCGCCGGAGCTCAAGGAGGGCGACGTCCTCGTCTTCGGCCACGGCTTCAACGTCCGCTACGGCTACATCCAGGCGCCCGACGGCGTCGACGTCATCCTCGTCGCGCCCAAGGCGCCGGGGCACACCGTGCGCCGCGAGTACGTCGACGGCCGCGGCATCCCCGACATCATCGCCGTCGAGCAGGACGCCTCGGGCCGGGCTTGGGACATCGCCGCCTCCTACGCCAAGGGCATCGGTGGTACCCGCGCCGGCGTCATCAAGACGACCTTCACCGAGGAGACCGAGACCGACCTCTTCGGCGAGCAGGCCGTCCTCTGCGGTGGCATGTCGCACCTCGTCCAGGCGGGCTTCGAGACGCTGACCGAGGCGGGCTACCAGCCGGAGATCGCCTACTTCGAGGTGCTCCACGAGCTCAAGCTCATCGTCGACCTCATGTGGGAGGGCGGCATCGCCAAGCAGCGCTGGTCGATCTCCGACACCGCCGAGTACGGCGACTACGTCTCCGGCCCCCGCGTCGTCGACGCGAAGGTCAAGGAGTCGATGAAGGGCATCCTCTCCGACATCCAGGACGGCTCCTTCGCCAAGCGCTTCATCGAGGACCAGGACAACGGCGCTGTCGAGTTCCAGCAGCTGCGGGACAAGGAGGCCGGTCACCCGATCGAGGCGACGGGCAAGGCGCTGCGCGCCCACTTCGCGTGGCAGTCCGGGGACGACGACTACACCGAGGGCTCTGCCGCCCGCTGACCCCGACCCACCAGACCCCCGCGGCGGTCACCCCCGCAGCGGGCTCCGAAGGGGGGCGCCCACCGGCTCACCGGCCGGGGCGCCCCCTTCGTCATGCTCGGGTTCAGCCGGCGAGGTGACCCCACGTGGGTGCGAGCTGTGCCCACGTGCCCGTGGCCACGGCCCGACCGCCGTCGAGGACGACGACGTGGTCGGCCTGCTCCAGTGCCGCCCGCTTCGAGGTCGCACCGATGACGGTTGCGCCGCGCTCGCGCAGGCCCCGCCACAGGTCGATCTCGGTCGTCGCGTCGAGGGCGGAGGAGACGTCGTCGGCGAGCAGCAGCTCGGCCTCGGTCGCCAGGGCCCGGGCCAGCGCGAGCCGCTGCACCTGCCCACCCGACAGGCGCACCCCGCGATGGCCGACGAGGGCGTCGGGCCCGCCGGCGTCGTCGACGTCCTGGGTGAGCCGGGCGAGGGCGACCGGCTCGTCGAGGGGGCGGTCGTGGCCCAGGCGCACGTTGTCGGTGAAGCTGCCCGACAGCACCCTCGGCACCTGCGCGACGTGGGCGATGCGGCCCGGCCGCAGGGTGGACTGCGGGTCGGTGACGGGCGTGCCGTTCCACCGGATCTCGCCGCGGTGGTCGACGAGACCGGCGAGTGAGGCGAGCAGGCTCGACTTGCCCGAGCCGACCTGGCCGACGAGCAGCACGAGGTCGCCCGCGTCGACGACGAGGTCGATCTCGCTGGCGCCGACGGTCCCGTCGTCGTGGACGACCGAGACGTCGCGCAGCTCGAGGCGCCGCAGGCGCTCGCGCTCGCCCTCGACCGGCGCGGGCGCGGTGCCCTCGACGAGGTCGACCCCCGCGGGCAGGTCCATGAGGTCGACGCCACCGGCGAAGCGCGCCGTCTCGACCTGCCAGGCGCGGGTGCCGGGCGCCTCGGTGACGACCATGCTCGCCACGCGGCCAAACCAGTCGAAGCCCGCGACCGCACCCGAGACGAGGATCGCGGTGCCCAGGCCCCAGCCACCGGCCACGTGGATCCACCACGTGACGACGACGCCGCACTGGACCATGACCAGCGGCACGGCGTCGAGCACGGCCTGCACCCGGTGCTCCTTGACCGCCGCCTGGACCCGGCCGGCGTCCACCTGACGCAGGTGCCGTCGGACGAAGGGAGTGGCCGCCGCCAGCTTGACGGTGCGCACCGACTCGAGCGAGGAGACGACGGCCCGACCGAAGCGGGCCCGCGCCAGCGAGGCAGCAGCTGCGGACCGGCCGGCGATCGGGCGGCCGAGGGTCGCGGCGAGGGCGGACCCCACCATGACGGTCAGCAGCACGGCTCCGGCGACCCACGTGCCGGCGAGCAGAGCCGTGAGGGCGGCGATGACCAGGCCGTTGATGAAGTCGACCCACCGGTCGGCGTACCGGGCGTACCGGTCGGCGTCCATCGAGCGGGCGACGACCTCGCCGGGGGGAGTGCGCGGCAGCCGCTCGGCCCGGGTCTGCCCGGCGAGGACCGCCATGCGGGTGCGCAGCATGACCTCGATCCACCAGCGCGGGTACCGGTAGAAGGCCTGCGACGTGAGGAAGGGGACGACGAGCAGGCACGCGACGAGCGCCGCGGCGAGCAGGGTCGGGGTCTGCCCGGCCTGCAGGCCCTCGATGACCTGGCCCCACACGAGACCGGTCATCGCACCCTGAGCGCCGAGCAGCGACATCGCGAGGAAGCACACGGCGCCGGCGACGCCCCACGACGGCTTGACGAGCAGGGCGTGGGTGATGCCCCGGGCGAGGGAGGGTCCGTCGCCGATGGCGGGCCGCTCGGGCGGCGTCGTCGTGCGGCGGCGCCCACCGACGGGGTCGAGGTCGGCGTGGTCGACGGCGCCCTCGGGGGAGGGCTGGTCGGCCGCGGACTCGGCGCGGCTGTCGAGGAGCAGGCTGCGGAAGGGACCCGGCTGCTCGGCGAGCTCGGTGCGACGCCCCTGCTGGATCACCGTTCCGTGGTCGAGGACGACGACGTGCGGGGCCCGCTCGATCGTCCCGAGGCGGTGCGCGATGAGGATGCCGGTGCGACCCACGAGGAGGCGGTCGGCGGCGGAGACGACCCGGCGCTCGGTGAGCGGGTCCATGCGGGCGGTCGCCTCGTCGAGGACGACGACCCGCACGTCGCGCACGAGCAGCCGCGCGAAGGCGACGAGCTGCTCCTCGCCCGCGGAGAGGGTCGTGCCGCCGGGACCGAGGAGGGTCTCGAGGCCGTCGGGCAGCCCGGCGACCCAGTCGACGAGCCCGAGCTCGACGACGGCCGCCTCGATGTCGCTGCGCGGGGTGTCGTCGAAGAGGGCGATGTTGTCGGCGAGGGTGCCGGCGATGATCTCGGTGCGCTGGGTGACGACACCGACGTCGGTGCGCAGCAGCTGCACGTCGAGATCGCGCACGTCGACGCCCCCGACGAAGACCGTGCCCCGCGGCGGCTCGATGGCCCGCGAGACGAAGGAGGCCAGGGTCGACTTGCCCGAGCCGGTGCGGCCGACGAGCGCGACGGTCTCGCCCGCGGGTACGGCAAAGGTCACGTCCCGCAGGGCGAAGCTGCCCTCGGTGTAGCTGAAGTCGAGGCCGCGCACCTCGACCGCCAGCTCGGCGCCCGCGGGGACGGGGGCGCCTCCCTTCGGCTCGGGCTCGACGGCGAGCATCTGCCGCAGCCGGATCACCGCGCCCAGGCCGGCCTGCAGGTCCGGCAGCTGGTGGGAGAGCTGGGTGACGAGACCGACGAAGGTCGACGTGACGATGAAGAGCGTGACGAGCTGGCCCACCGACAGGCCACCGCCGGTCGCCAGCGCGATGCCGGCCAGGCCGATGCCGGCGAGCAGACCGTGGAGCAGCAGACCCGCCCGGCGGGCCAGCCGGCTCTCGAGCGTGACGACGTCGGCGAAGCGGGCGTGGACCCGTGCGGTGAGCGTCGCCAGGCGCTGCAGCATGTGTGCCTGACCCAGGCTGGTGCGCAGGTCGTCGCGCCCGGCGATGCCCTCCTCGAGGGCGCTGGCATGGTCGGTCCAGGCGGCCTCCTCGATGACCTTGCGGCGGGCGATCTCCCCGAGCAGGGGACGCACGGCCACGGCGGTGAGCAGACCGATGACGGGGAAGAGCAGCCAGGCCGGCCACCACGTGATGCCGGCGACGACCCACATGGGGACGACCGAAAAGGCGGTGCGCGCAAACATCCACACCTGCCACCGCATGAGGTTGCCGACCTCGTGGGTGTCGTCGTCGACGCGGTCGAGGATCTCGCCGGCCGCCTGCTCTGAGAGGGTCGCGACCGGCTGGGCGAGCGCGGCGTCGAGCAGGTCGTCGCGCAGCACGCCCTCGGCGCGGTCGGAGAGGCCGACCCACACGACCTTGCCGAGATTGTCGATGACGGCGCCGCCGACGACGAGCAGGGCGAGCAGCTGGACGAGGCCGGTGCTCGGTCCCTCCGCCAGGCGGCCGATGACGACGGTGCCGGTCGTGAGCAGGACCGCCGCGGTCGCGGAGCAGACGAGCGCGGCCGCGGCCGCCGGCGAGCGCATCCGTCGCCAGTCGACGGTGCGCTCCGGGGGCATCGGCTCGGTGGGTGGGGGCGGCGCGGTGGTCCGCTCGAGGGTCTGCGTCATGGCCGCTCAAGGTTATGTCCAGCCACCGGCACCGCGCCTCCGACTTTTCGGCCCGACAGGCGGACGGCCGTCCACGGAGCGGACGGGGCATTCCGTGGCGGGAGGGGAGCGGCGTACCGTCGCACGATCGGCGGCCACACCCGGCCCCGCCCCCCCTTCGCACCACCGGCACCCCCACCCACGCCGTGCCCGCCCCACCACCGCACGATCACGAGGAGCCGTCATGAGCGACGAGGCCATCGAGGCACGCCGCGCCCTCCAGGAGAGCCTGGACCGCCGCGACAGCGGTGAGTGAGCGCAGCCCACAGCATCCCGACCGCCCCCGCACCGCCGACGGTGCGGGGGCGGTCTGCATGTGAGACGCGGTATCACCCTGCGGACCGGCGGCATACCGTGGAGGCATGCCGCAGCTTCGATCTCGCACGACGACCCACGGACGCAACATGGCCGGTGCCCGCGCACTTTGGCGCGCCACCGGCATGGGCGAAGGGGACTTCGGCAAGCCGATCGTCGCGATCGCCAACTCCTTCACGCAGTTCGTCCCCGGGCACGTCCACCTCAAGGACATGGGCCAGCTCGTCGCCGGTGCCGTCGAGGAGGCCGGGGGAGTGGGCAAGGAGTTCAACACCATCGCCGTCGACGACGGCATCGCGATGGGCCACGACGGCATGCTCTACTCGCTGCCCAGCCGCGAGGTCATCGCCGACTCCATCGAGTACATGGTCAACGCCCACTGCGCCGACGCCCTCGTGTGCATCTCCAACTGCGACAAGATCACGCCCGGCATGCTCCTGGCCGCGCTGCGCCTGAACATCCCGACGGTCTTCGTCTCCGGCGGTCCGATGGAGGCCGGCAAGGCGATCATCGGTGACGACGGCGAGACCTACACCCGTCTGGACCTCGTCGACGCGATGGTCAAGGCCGTCGACGACAACGTCAGCGACGACGAGATCACCGCCATCGAGCAGTCCGCCTGCCCGACGTGCGGGTCCTGCTCGGGCATGTTCACCGCCAACTCGATGAACTGCCTCACCGAGGCCCTCGGCCTCTCCCTGCCGGGCAACGGCTCGACACTTGCGACCGCCTCGGCCCGGCGCGACCTCTTCCTCGACGCCGGCAAGCTCGTCGTCGACCTGTGCCGCGACTACTACGACGGCGACGACGACTCGGTGCTGCCGCGCTCGATCGCGACCAAGCCCGCCTTCGCCAACGCGATGCGCCTCGACATCGCCATGGGCGGCTCGACCAACACGATCCTCCACCTGCTCGCCGCGGCCCAGGAGGCCGGCGTCGACTTCGACCAGACCGACATCGACGCCCTCTCGCGCGTCACGCCGTGCCTGGTCAAGGTCGCGCCCAACAGCGGCGACTACTACATGGAGGACGTCCACCGCGCCGGCGGCATCCCCGCGATCCTCGGCGAGCTGCACCGCGGCGGCATGCTCGACGCCAGCGTCCGGTCCGTGCACAGCCCCGACCTCGAGACGTGGCTCTCCGACTGGGACATCCGCAGCGGCGCCGCGACGAGCAAGGCGATCGAGCTCTTCCACGCCGCGCCCGGTGGCGTGCGCACGACGCAGGCCTTCTCCTCCACCAACCGGTGGTCGAGTCTGGACACGGACGCGCAGGACGGGTGCATCCGCTCCGTCGAGCACGCCTACACGAGCGAAGGGGGACTGGCCGTCCTCCACGGCAACCTCGCCCCGGACGGCTGCATCGTCAAGACCGCTGGCGTGCCCGAGCACCAGTGGAACTTCTCCGGCCCGGCCCGCGTCGCCGAGTCGCAGGACGCGGCCGTCGAGATGATCCTGTCCAAGCAGGTGCAGGAGGGCGAGGTCGTCGTCATCCGCTACGAGGGCCCCAAGGGCGGGCCCGGCATGCAGGAGATGCTCTACCCGACCTCCTACCTCAAGGGCACCGGCCTGGGCCCCAAGTGCGCCCTGATCACCGACGGCCGCTTCTCCGGCGGCTCGTCCGGCCTGTCGATCGGGCACGTCTCCCCGGAGGCCGCCTCCGGCGGCGCGATCGGCCTGGTCAAGGACGGCGATGTCATCGAGTTCGACATCCCCGGCCGGCGGGTCAACCTGCTCGTCGACGACGAGGAGCTCGCCCGTCGCCGCGCCGAGCAGGACGCGAAGGGGTGGGCCCCCGCCGCCCCCCGCGAGCGCCACGTCACGCCCGCGCTGAAGATCTTCGCGAAGTTCGCCCAGTCCGCCGACAAGGGTGCTGCGCGCAAGGTCGACTGACCCCGCCCTTCGCTCCCTGAGGAGGCCGGGGGTCGCTCCCTTCGTTCCCTGAGGAGGAGGCCGGGGGTCGCCCCCCCGGTGCCTGAGGAGGAGGCCGGGGGTCGCCCCCCCGGTCCCTGAGGAGGAGGCCGGAGGTCGCCCCCCCCGGTCCCTGAGGAGGAGGCCGGGGGTCGCTCCCCCCGATCCCTGAGGAGGAGGCCGCCTGCGGCCGACGTCTCGAAGGGTGCTGGGGACGAAGGGAGAGGCCGGCGCCGGCCATTGACGCGACCATGCCCCCCCCCGCATGCTGGAGAGTGCTGGTGATCCGTGCGGGGGAGGTGTCATGCGACGGCTGGTGACATGTGCAGTGGTGGTGGTGGCGACGGTCGGCGGGTGCTCGTCCTCCGACGACGTGCGGCTCGAGGGTGACGAGGAGGTGCGCATCCTCGTCCTGCCCGAACCCACGGACGGCGGCAATGACATGCAGGCGCGTGCCACCCTCGCGCTGGACGACAAGACCGGGTGCATCGTCGATGAGGAGTCGCGGCGTCCGGTGGCTTTCCCCGACGGCACGTCGGTCGAGGGCGACCGGCAGTCGTGGTCGATCGTCAGCGAGTCCGGTGACGAGTTCACCGAGGGTGACCTCATGATGGGTGGTGGCGACGAGGACTCTGAGATGGGCGGCTTCGAGCCCGATGCCCTCCCCACCGGATGCGGAGGGACGCCGTGGGTCGCCATCGTCACCGAGCTCGGGGCGGGGACGTCCCCCTTCGAGTAGGGCTGCTGCGCGCGGAGGCACCCTCCGAGACGGTCGCGGGGCGACCTCCTCAGGGACCCTTCGAGACGGTCGCGGGGCGACCTCCTCAGGGACCCTTCGAGACGGTCGCAGGGCGACCTCCTCAGGGACCCTTCGAGACGGTCGCGGGGCGACCGCCCACGCGGAGCGTGGGACCCACTCAGGGAGCGAGGGGCCCTGCGCCCACATGTCGGGACGCGGGGTTCACATGTCGGGACGCGCGCCTAGCCTGAGCACATGAGCACGGACGCAGCGCAGACCAGCTTCGACATCGCCGTCATCGGCGGCGACGGCATCGGCCCCGAGGTCGTCGCGGAGGGCCTGAAGGTCCTCGGCGCCTCCGGCGTCGACCTCCGCACCACCGAGTACGACCTCGGCGCGGCCCGCTGGCACCGCACCGGCGAGACCCTGCCCGACTCCGTCGTCGAGGAGCTGCGCGGCCACGACGGCATCCTCCTCGGCGCCATCGGCGACCCGAGCGTCCCCTCCGGCGTCCTCGAGCGGGGCGTGCTGCTCCCCCTTCGCTTTGCGCTCGACCACTACGTCAACCTGCGCCCGGCCAAGCTCTTCCCCGGCGTCACCAGCCCGCTCTCCGAGCACGTGACGAGCAAGGGGCTCGACTTCGTCGTCGTCCGCGAGGGCACCGAGGGGCCCTACGTCGGCAACGGCGGCGCGCTGCGCGTCGGCACCCCGCACGAGGTCGCGACCGAGGTCAGCGTCAACACCCGATTCGGTATCGAGCGGGTCGTGCGTGACGCCTTCGCCCGCGCCCAGGCGCGCCCGCGCAAGCACCTGACGCTCGTCCACAAGCACAACGTGCTCACCCACGCCGGTCACCTGTGGCGCCGCACCGTCGAGGAGGTCGGCGCGGAGTTCCCCGACGTCGAGACCGCCTACCAGCACGTCGACGCCGCGACGATCTTCCTCGCGACCGACCCGGCACGCTTCGACGTCATCGTCACCGACAACCTTTTCGGCGACATCATCACCGACATCGCCGCGGCCGTCGCCGGCGGCATCGGGCTGGCCGCGAGCGGCAACATCAACCCCACCCGCGAAGCCCCGAGCATGTTCGAGCCGGTCCACGGCTCCGCCCCAGACATCGCGGGTCAGGGCAAGGCCGACCCGACCGCCGCGATCCTCTCCGCGGCGATGCTGCTCGACCACCTCGGCCTCGCCGACGACGCCCAGCGGGTCGAGGCCGCCGTCGCCGCGGACCTCGCCGAGCGTGCGGGCGAGCGGTCCACGAGCCAGATCGGGGACGCCATCGCCGGGCGGCTGTGACGCCCGGACTGCGCTTGCGGTGACCGCCTACCGAGGCGCACACTGGTACAAGAAGTCGTACCAGTGTCTGGAGGCATCATGGCCGTCACCGCGAGCGAAGCCCGCAAGAACCTCTTCCCCCTCATCGAGCAGGTCAACGAAGATCGCACGACGGTGGAGATCACGTCGCGCCGTGGTGACGCGGTGCTCATGTCCCGTGCCGACTACGACGCCCTGGCAGAGACGGCCCACCTCCTGCGGGTGCCTGCCAACGCCCGTCACCTCCTCGAGAGCCTGGCCCAGGCCCGCGAAGGGCGGCGGGACGAGCACGACCTCGAGCGATGAGGCTGGTCTTCACCCCCAACGGCTGGGCCGACTACACGTACTGGCTCGGTGCCGACCGCCAGACGCTCAAGCGGATCAACCGACTGATCGACGACGCCCTGCGGGACCCGGTGGACGGCATCGGCAAGCCAGAGCCGTTGCGTCACATGCTCGCTGGTGCGTGGTCGCGGAGGATCACCGAGGAGCACCGTCTGGTCTACCTCGTCGACGGTGACGACCTCGTCGTCCTCCAAGCCCGCTTCCACTACAGCTGACCCGACCCCCTTCGCTCGGGGGGTAACCTGCACCACATCGGACCCGAGGAGACGTGCCACTGATGACCGCCGAGCTGACCTTCACCACCACCCGCAGCGACGCCCCCCTTCCTGACGCCGACCGCGAGGCCGTCCTGGCCAACCCCGGCTTCGGGTCGACCTTCACCGACCACATGGCCCTCGCCACGTGGACGAAGGGGGAGGGCTGGCACGACGGGCAGGTGCGCGCCTTCGGGCCGCTGCAGATCAGCCCGGCCGCGGCCGTCCTGCACTACGCGCAGGAGGTCTTCGAAGGGATGAAGGCCTACCGACACGAGGACGGCTCGGTGTGGACCTTCCGCCCCGACCGCAATGCGGTCCGCATGGCCCGCAGCTGCGAGCGGCTCGCGCTGCCGGTGCTGCCGGAGGAGGACTTCGTCGGGGCGATCCGCGCGCTCGTCCAGGCCGACGAGGCCTGGGTGCCCGCCTACGGCACGGGCGAGACGAGCCTCTACCTGCGGCCCTTCATGTTCGCCTCGGAGGCCTTCCTCGGGGTGCGACCGGCCAACGAGGTGACCTTCTCGGTCATCGCCAGCCCGGCCGGTGCCTACTTCTCCGGTGGCCTCACGCCGGTCAACCTCTGGATCAGCCAGGACTACGCCCGCGCCGGCGACGGTGGCACGGGGGCTGCCAAGTGCGGCGGCAACTACGCCTCCTCGCTCGCCGGCCAGCTCGAGGGTCAGGCCCAGGGCTGCGACCAGGCTGTCTTCCTCGACTCCTCGACGCACACCTACATCGAAGAGCTCGGCGGCATGAACCTCTTCTTCGTCACCAAGGACGGCAAGCTGCGCACCCCCGCGCTCACTGGCTCGATCCTCGAGGGCGTCACCCGCGACTCGATCCTCGCGCTCGCCCCCGACCTCGGCCTCACCCCCGAGGAGTCGCGCATCGAGATCGACTGGTGGAAGGAGGGCGTGGCCTCCGGCGAGATCACCGAGGTCTTCGCCTGCGGCACCGCCGCCGTCGTCACGCCGGTCGGCGAGCTGCGCTGGGCCGGCGGCTCCGCCCCGTCCACCGGTGGTGAGGGCGGAGGCGAGATCACCCGCACGATCCGCCAGAGCCTGCTCGACATCCAGTACGGCGTCGCCGAGGACACCCGCGGCTGGATGACCCGGCTCGCCTGAGCAGCCACGCCAGCACCGCACCGAGGTAGCCCACGTGACCCCTCGGCTCATCGCCACCGATCTCGACGGCACCCTGCTGCGCAGTGACGGGACCGTCTCGTCCCGCTCGGTCGACGCCCTTCGTGCCGTCGCCGATGCAGGGCTCGAGACGGTCCTCGTCACCGCCCGCCCCCCGCGCTGGCTCGACGAGCTGGCGCACGTCGTCGGCACGCGCGGAGTTGCGATCTGCGGCAACGGTGCCTTCCGCTACGACGTCGCCGAGCGGCGGGTCTTCGGCGTGCGCTCCATCCCGCGCGAGGTCGTCACCGAGATCGTGCTCGACCTGCGCGACCAGCTGCCCGGCACGGGTTTCGCCGCCGAGCGGCACACGGGGCTGGCCGCGGAGAGCATGTTTGCCGCGATCCACGACCACCCGGAGAACCTCGTGACGACCCCGGCCATCGAGCGGCTGGACGACGCGCTCGTCGGCAAGCTGCTCGCCCGCAACCCGCACCTGACCGACGACGAGTTCATCACCGCGGTCACCGAGATCGTCGGCGACCGCGCGGTCGTGGCCTTCAGCGGTGCCGGCGGGCTGGCCGAGGTCTCGGCGAAGGGGGTCACCAAGGCTGCCGCGCTCGCCGGCTGGTGCGCGGAGCTCGGGATCGACGCGGGGGAGGTGTGGGCCTTCGGTGACATGCCCAACGACCTGCCGATGCTCCTCTGGGCCGGGCGGTCCTTCGCCGTGGCCAATGCGCATCCCGAGGTCTTGGCGGCCGCGACCGACCACGCCCCTGCCAACGACGACGACGGCGTCGCCCAGGTGCTCGAGGGGCTGCTGTAGTCCCTTCGAGACGGCCGCGGGCGGCCTCCTCAGGGAGCGTAGGTCCGACCGGTCCCTGAGGAGCTCGCTCTGCGAGCGTCTCGAAGGGCGGACGGTCGGTGACCGGCTCGTGGGACGGTGCCATGGTGATCAGGTGATGCCCCAGATGACGACCCGCGCTGCCACCGCAGCCGAGCTCATTATCTAGGCGCGACGAGCCACCTGCTCGTCGCGCGGACCTCCCACACCCGGGGGGTCTTTCGCTTTTCTCGGGCAGGAGACGAGACGAGCGGACGGGTCCGGAGCATCACCCCCGCCACGGACGGGCGCGACGAGCAGGTGTCACACTCACCGCGGAGGCGAGTGCCTCCCTTCGCCCCAACCGGAAGAACCCACGATGCACGGCTTCCACGTCTACGACACGACCATGCGCGACGGTGCCCAGCAGGAGGGCATCAACCTCTCGGTCGTGGACAAGCTGACGATCGCCCGTCACCTCGACGACCTCGGTGTCACCCACATCGAAGGGGGGTGGCCGGGGGCCAACCCCAACGACACCGAGTTCTTCCGCCGGGCTCGCACTGAGCTGCAGCTGCACACGGCGACGCTCGCCGCCTTCGGCGCCACCCGGCGCGCCGGCGGCTTCGCCGCCACCGACCCGCAGGTGCAGGCGCTGCTCGACTCCGGCGCCGAGGTCATCACCCTCGTCGCCAAGATGCACCCGGGGCACGTCGAGCGGGCGCTGAAGACCACCCGCGACGAAAACCTCGCGATGATCGCCGACACCGTGACCCACCTCGTGGGTCAGGCCCGGACCGTCATCGTCGACGGCGAGCACTTCTTCGACGGCTACCACCTCGACCGCGACTACGCACTCGCCTGCGTGCGCGCCGCACACGAGGCCGGCGCCGAGGTCGTCGCCCTGTGCGACACCAACGGCGGCATGCTGCCCGGCCAGGTGAGCGCGGCCGTCGCCGACGTCATCGAGGCGACCGGGGCGCGGCTGGGCATTCACTGCCACAACGACACCGGCTGCGCGGTGGCCAACACGATGGCCGCGGTCGAGGCCGGCGCCGACCACGTCCAGGGCACGGTCAACGCCTACGGCGAGCGCACCGGCAATGCCGACCTCATCACCGTCGTCGCCAACCTCCAGCTCAAGCTCGGCATGGACCTCGTCGAGCCGCACCGCCTGCAGGACGCGACACGCATCGCGCACGCGGTGAGCGAGGTGACCAACTTCCCGCACTTCTCCCGGCAGCCCTACGTCGGCTCGGGCGCCTTCGCGCACAAGGCCGGTCTGCACGCGAGCGCGATCAAGGTCGACCCCGACCTCTACCAGCACATCGAGCCCAAGGACGTGGGCAACGACATGCGCATGCTCGTCTCCGACATGGCCGGGCGGGCGACGGTGGAGCTGAAGAGCCGGGAGTTCGGCGTCGACCTCGCCGGCGACGACGCGGCGCTCGCGCGCGTGCTCGCCAAGGTCAAGGATCTCGAGCAGCGGGGCTACACCTTCGACGCGGCGGACGCGAGCTTCGAGTTGCTGCTGCGGCGTGAGGTGCAGGAGGAGTCGCTGGAGTACGCGCAGGTCGAGTCCTGGCGGATCATGATCGACGCCCGCGGTGGGGCCGACGCACTCTCGGAGTCGACGGTCAAGGCGACCGCGGGCGGGCAGCGCTTCGTCGCGACGGGGGAGGGCAACGGCCCGGTCAACGCGCTCGACCAGGGTCTGCGCCACGCTCTCGTCGCGGTCTACCCGGAGATCGAGCGGATCGAGCTCATCGACTACAAGGTGCGCATCCTCGATGCCGCCCACGGCACCGACGCGACGACGCGGGTGCTCATCGAGCACAGCGACGAGCACACCTCGTGGACGACCGTCGGCGTGGCGCCCAACATCGTCGAGGCCTCGTGGGAGGCACTACTCGACGGCATCACCTACGGCCTGATGCGCGCCGGGGTGCCCGTGCGCTGACCCGCGCAAGGGTCAGGCCAGGACCTCCACCCGCTGGCAGCGATCAGCCCGCCACGTGACCGAAGCGATGCCGGGTGGTGCTCACGGCCTGCTCCCGGACGAAGGGGAGCAGCTCGCGGCGTCCGGTCGCCAGGACCTCGCCGGTGATGACGTCGACACCACCGGCGACGAGGTCGTCGACGAGGGTGGGCGGGACCTCGCCGATGGCGCGCACGCGCACGTCGGCGGTCGCGCGGGCCCGCACGAGGCAGGCCGCCTCGTCCTCGGTGACGACCTGCACGTGGCCGAGGCTCGCCGGAAGGTCGAGGGATGGGTCGGCGGAGACGACGACGCGGGCTCGGGTGAGGGTGGCGGCTGCGACGAGGCGCAGCACCTCGACCGGTCGCGCCCCGGCGCCGGCGCGCACGAGCACCCGCGGGTGCGGGCGGTAGCGGAAGACGTTGGTCTCCACGACCAGCGCGCTCTCGTCGTGCTCGACCCCGAGCTCGTCCGCCCAGGCGGCCGCATCGCTCGCGAGCGCCGACTCGAGCCAGGCGCGCTCCTCGTCGGTGACCGTGTCGCCGAGTCCGGCGAGCTGCGCGTCGACGGTGGCGCGGACCGCGGAGGCGACGGACGCCCCCTTCGTCGGGACGCCGTCGGCGGACCACGTGCCGAGCTGGGCGACGTAGTTGGGGCCGCCCGCCTTGGCGCCGGGACCGATCGAGCTGGCCTTCCACCCCCCGAAGGACTGGCGGCGCACGATCGCGCCGGTGATGTGCCGGTTGACATAGGCATTGCCGACCTCGACCGCTTCGGTCCAGCGCTCGATCTCCTCCTCGTCGAGGCTGTGCAGGCCACCGGTCAGGCCGAAGGCGGTCGCATTCTGCAGCTCGAGCGCCTCGTCGAGGGAGTCCGCGCGCATGAGCCCGAGCACCGGTCCGAAGACCTCGGTGAGGTGGAAGAAGGAGCCGGGGCGCACGCCGTCCTTGACGCCCGGCGACCAGAGCCGGCCGGTGTCGTCGAGGCGACGCGGCTGCACGAGCCAGCGCTCGCCCGGCTCCAGGGTCGTCAGCGCGCGGAGCAGCTTGCCGCTCGGCACCTCGATGACCGGGCCCATGCGGGTGTCGAGGTCCGCCGGCCACCCGACGGCGATCGACTCGACCGCGTCGACGAGCTGACGGCGGAATCGCTCGGAGTCGGCGACCGACCCGACGAGGATGCCGAGCGAGGCGGCCGAGCACTTCTGACCGGCGTGGCCGAAGGCCGAGGAGACGAGGTCGGCGACGGCCAGGTCGAGGTCGGCTGACGGGGTGACGACGAGCGCGTTCTTGCCCGAGGTCTCGCCGAGGACGCCGGCCCCGTGCTCGCGTCCGGCGCGCCAGCCGGCGAAGAGCCGCGCGGTCTCGCTAGCGCCGGTGAGCACGACGGTGTCGACGTCGGGGTGGGCGACGAGGTGCTGACCGATCTCGTCCTCGTCGGTGCGCACGACGTGCAGCACCTCGCGGGGGATCCCGGCGGCGTGCAGCGCCGCGACGGTCGCCTCGACGCACACCGGCGTCTGCGGCGCCGGCTTGATGACGACGGCGGAGCCCGCGGCGAGTGCAGCCAGGACACCGCCGATGGGGATGGCGACGGGGAAGTTCCATGGCGGCGTCACGAGCGTCAGGGCGAAGGGGGTGAAGCGCGCCCCGTCGGCCATCGCCCCGTCCTCGAGCTCGAGGGCGCGGTCGGCGTAGTAGCGCGCGAAGTCGACGGCCTCGGAGATCTCCGGGTCGGCCTCGGCGGCGGTCTTGCCCGCCTCGGCGGCCATGATCGCGAGCAGTTCCTCGCGGCGGTCGTCGATCTCGCGAGCGGCCTTGCGCAGCAGGTCTGCTCGCTCGGCGGCAGGCCGCGCGGCCCAGCCCTCGTGGGCAGTGCGGGCGGTGGCGACGACCTCGTCGACGGCGGCGGTGCTGCCCAGGTGAGGTGAGGTCGGCTCGGGCCGGGGTGCGGCGACGGCCCGGGCAGCCCACTCGCGGGTGGCCGGCAGCGCCGGGTCGGAGTCAGGCGTGTTGTCGAAGTGGTCGCCGATGGGTGCCCGCTCGGCGGAGCGGCGCGGCCCGACGGGCGTGGAGCCGATGGCCTCGACGCTCGTCCGGAAGCGAGCCTCCTGGTCGGGCATCGCCGACGGGTCGTCGGCGAAGGAGGCGTGCAGGTAGTTTTCCGGCGACGCGGTCTCCTCGAGGCGGCGCACGAGGTAGGAGACAGCGGCGTCGAAGTCCTGGGGGGCGACGACTGGCGTGTAGAGGATGACGGTGCCCACCTCGTCGCGCACGGCGCGGGCCTGGGCGGGGGACATGCCCTGCAGCATCTCGACGTCGAGCGCGGCCGAGACGCCGCGGTGCTGAGCGAGCAGGTGGGCGGCGGCGACGTCGTAGAGGTTGTGCGAGGCGACGCCGAGGCGCAGCGCGCCCGCGAGCTCGGGGCGCAGGGCCCGCTCGATGCAGCGCAGGTAGTTGGCGTCGACATCCCCCTTCGTCGGGTAGGGGGCCTGCTCCCAGCCGTGCATGACGGCCTCGACCCGCTCCATGGCGAGGTTGGCGCCCTTGACGAGGCGGACCTTGATCGGGGCGCCACCGGCCGCGCGGCGGGCGAGGGCGAAGTCGACGAGCCGCTCGAGGGCGGGCAGCGCGTCGGGCAGGTAGGCCTGCAGGACGATGCCGGCCTCGAGGTCGTGGAACTGCGGCTCGGACAGGAGGGTCGTGAAGACCTCCATCGTCATCTCGAGGTCGCGGTACTCCTCCATGTCGAGGTTGACGAAGGCGTGCGGCGTCGAGGCCCGGGCCGTCTCGTAGAGGGGGCGCAGGCGGGTCAGGCAGCGCTCGACGGTGCCCGCCGTGTCCCACGTGCTGATCTGGCTGACGAGCGAGGAGACCTTGATCGACGCGTAGTCGACGTCGGGGCGCTCGAGGATCTCGCGGGTGCGCTCGGTGCGCGAGGAGGCCTCGCCCTCGCCGAGCACGGCCTCGCCGAGGAGGTTGATGTTGAGGCGGAAGCCGTCCTCGCGGGCGGCGGCCAGGTGACGGCCGAGCCTGGGGTCGCGGGCGTCGACGATGAGGTGGCCGACCATCTGTTTCATCCGCGCGCGGGCGGCGGGCACGACGACCTTGGGCGCGATCCGCGCGGCGCGGGCGCCGAGGCCGAGCAGGCTGCGGTCGAGCGGGCCGAGGAAGGAGGCGGCGTCCGAGGCGGTGATCCGGTTGAGGGCGGTGGCCGCGACCCGGTCGTCCTCGGGCCGGGCGACCCGGTCGACGAAGAAGACGGCGAGGTCGAGCCCCTCGTGGTCGGACAGGAGCGCGGCGAGCTGGCCGGTCGACTGCGCCTCCCGCTTCGTCTCCCCGGCGCTGGCCGCGGCGGACCAGCGGGCGGCGAGGGCGATGGCCTCCTCGACGAAGGGGGCGAACGCGGCGGTGGCCGGGTCGGTCTGGACGGGTGTCGTCGTCATGCTCTCGACGGTAGGCGCGCGACGTGGCGATGACCACAGCCAGACGTCTGCCCCAAGCCGCTCATCGACATACATCTGTCTGGTCGGCACGGTCGGGGTCTGTGTGACACGCGTCCTGTCTCCACCCCTTGGGAGGTAGTGCCTCGGGCATCCCCTGCCTAGCGTCGAAGGAGACGTCGACCCGGCCGCGGGTTCCTGAACGTCGCCAGCCTGAGGAGGTCATCTCGATGCCCACGACGAAGCGCACCACCAACCACGACGCCGATCCACCTGCCGACGACGGCGTCGGTGCCGGCGGCGAGACCCACCAGCGAGCAGGCGGCGATAGCCCGGTCATGACGTCGGCGCACGGCGTCCCGATCGAGGACGACAACAACTCACTGCGAGCGGGTGGGCGTGGTCCGACCCTCATGTCCGACCACGCGTTCCGCGAGAAGCTCTTCCACTTCGACCACGAGCGCATCCCCGAGCGAGTGGTCCACGCGCGTGGCTACGGAGCTCACGGGGTCTTCGAGTGCCACGAGTCGCTCGCCGACATCACACGTGCCAGCATCTTCGCCTCGGCCGGCAAGAAGACCGAGACCTTCGTCCGCTTCTCCACCGTGGCCGGCAACCTCGGCTCCTTCGACCTCGCGCGGGACGTGCGCGGGTTCGCCACGAAGTTCTACACCGACGAGGGCAACTGGGACCTCGTCGGCAACAACATCCCGGTCTTCTTCATCCAAGACGCCGTGAAGTTCCCCGACCTGGTCCACGCAGTCAAGGAGGAGCCGGACCGCGGTTTCCCGCAGGCGCAGAGCGCCCACGACACCTTCTGGGACTTCGCCTCGCTCATGCCCGAGTCGACCCACATGACGCTGTGGCAGATGTCGGACCGAGCCATCCCGCGCTCTTTCCGCATGATGGAGGGCTTCGGTGTCCACACCTTCCGCTTCATCAACGACGCCGGCGACAGCTCCTTCGTGAAGTTCCACTGGAAGCCCGTGCTGGGCATGCAGTCCGTGGTCTGGAACGAGGCGGTCAAGATCAACGGCGCCGACCCCGACTTCCACCGCCGCGACCTCTTCGACGCCATCACCGTCGGCGACTTCCCGCAGTGGGAGCTGGGTGTGCAGGTCTTCGACGACGCCTTCGCCGACGAGTTCGACTTCGACGTCCTCGACGCGACCAAGCTCATCCCCGAGGAGCTCATCCCGGTCCGGACTGTTGGCACGATGACCCTGGACCGGCTCGTCGACAACGTCTTCGCCGAGGTCGAGCAGGTCGCCTTCATGACGCAGAACGTGCCGCCGGGCATCGACTTCAGCAACGACCCCCTGCTCCAGGGCCGCAACTTCTCCTACCTCGACACCCAGCTGAAGAGGCTCGGCAGCACCAACTTCAGCCAGCTGCCGGTCAACGCGCCCCGGTGCCCCGTCGCTCACTTCCAGCGCGACGGTCACATGCAGATGTCACCGCAGCCTGGTCGGGCGGCCTACGAGCCGAACTCCTTCAGCGGCGAGGACCGAGGGCCGCGCGAGGTGGGTGCGCAGGGACAGCAACCCTTCCCCGACGAGGTCGAGGGCCAGACCCGGCGCGTGCGCAGCGCGTCCTTTGCCGATCACTACAGTCAGGCCCGGCAGTTCTACGTCAGCCAGACGCCGGTCGAGCAGGAGCACATCGTCCTCGCGTACACCTTCGAGCTGGGCAAGTGCGAGATCCCGGCCATCAGGTCACGGATGATCGCCAACCTGCGCAATGTCGACGAGGACCTCGCCGCTGGCGTGGCCGCGGGCCTGCGGATGCCCCTCCCGGAGGCCTCCGTCCCGGCCGCGGAGCCCATCAGGGATCTGCCGCCGAGCCCCGCTCTGAGCATCCTTGCCAACGCCAAGGAGACCTTCGCCGGCCGCAAGCTGGGGCTGCTGGTCGGCGACGGCGCGGACGCGGCCGCGGTCAAGCGTCTGCGCAAGGCCATGACGAAGGCAGGCGGCATCTGCGAGGTCGTCGCCAAGGCCGTCGGGGGCGCCACGCTGTCCGACGACTCGCTGCTCGAGGCGACGCAGGCCGTCGCCGGCGCCCCCTCGGTGCTGTACGACGCGATCGCGGTCCTGACGGGGCCCGACGGTGGAGCCGTCCTGGCCGACGAGCCAGCAGCGCGTGACTTCCTCACCGACGCCTTCAACCACTACAAGGTCATCGGGCTCGGCGGCGCCACCGATGCTCTCGTCGCGGCGGCCGGTCTCAGCGACAAGCTCGACGCGGCCTGCCTGGGCCTGGACACGGCCAAGGACAACACGACATTCCTGTCGAGGATCGCCGGACCACGCCAGTGGGACCGCGACCTCGACGCCTGAGACACCACGACGGAGAGGCACCACATGAAGGCACTCACCTGGCAAGGCCGCAGCGACGTCCGCATCGACGACGTCCCCGACCCTCGCATCGAGCACCCGACCGACGCGGTCATCCGTGTCACATCGACGGCGATCTGCGGATCCGACCTCCATCTCTACGACCCACTCGGCCCCTTCCTGTCGAAGGGAGACATCCTCGGCCACGAGACCATGGGCATCGTCGAGGAGGTGGGGTCGGAGGTCACCCACATCTCGGTGGGCGACCGGGTCGTCGTCCCCTTCAACATCTCGTGCGGGCACTGCTGGATGTGCCAGCGCGGATTCATGGCCCAGTGCGAGACCACGCAGGTGCGCGAGCAGGGCATGGGGGCCTCGCTCTTCGGTTTCACCGAGCTCTACGGCTCCGTCCCGGGGGGCCAGGCGGAGTACCTGCGCGTCCCGCAGGCACAGTTCGGCCCGATCCTCGTCCCCGAGGGCGTGGCCGACGAGCGGTTCCTGTACCTCTCCGACATCCTCCCGACCGCTTGGCAGGGGGTGGAATACGCCGACGTGCCCGACGGGGGCAGCCTCGCCGTCATCGGGCTGGGACCGGTCGGCCTGATGGCGGTCGCCATCGCGACCCAGCGTGGCCTGCAGGTCATCGGCGTGGACAACGTGCCGGAGCGGCTGGCACGAGCGCGCCAGTACGGCGCGGCAGTCATCAACACCGACGAGACCGATGACGTGCCGGGCGCGATCCGCGAGCTCACCGACGGCCGCGGGGTCGACGGCTCCCTGGACGCGGTCGGGATGGAGGCCCACGGCGCACCCGTGGCCGAGACCGCCATCAAGGCCGTCGGCTTGGTCCCGGATGTCCTGGCCAAGCCGATGATGAAGACGGTCGGCATCGACCGCCTCGCCGCACTGCGCACGGCGATCGGAGCCGTCCGACGTTCGGGCACGGTCTCGGTGAGCGGCGTCTACGGCGGGATGGCCGACCCCCTACCGATGATGGAGATCTTCGACAAGGGTCTGGCTCTGCGCATGGGCCAGTGCCACGTCAAGCGGTGGATCGACGACATCATGCCGCTCGTGCTCGAGGACGGCGACCCCCTCGGTCTCGAGGCGTTTGCGACCCACCGACTGCCGCTGACACAGGCTCCTGACGCGTACTCGATGTTCCAGAAGAAGCAGGACGGCTGCATCAAGGTCGTGCTGAAGCCGTGACCGCAGCACGAGTGGCCGGGGCCCCACGCGGTCTCGGCCACTCGTGACGCGCTGCGCCCGCGATCGACGCGGTGCTGGCCGGTCGCTCGCCGATCGAGCTGACACCCCAGTCGTGGGTGGGCAGGCGGGTACACGGTGTCGCGCCGCGCGCCGGCTCAACCCGATCGATCCGGTCGAAGGGGGTCGCAGCGCGGCAGCGCGTCGGGTCAGTAGTCGGCGGGCGTGGGCGGCGCCTCGAGGACGATCCGCTTGCGTGTCGGGGCCATGCCGTTGTCGATCCCCCAGAGGACGGCCTGGCTGCGGCTGTCCACGCCCATCGTCCGGTACGCGGAGCGGATGTAGGACTTGACCGAGTTGATGCTCAGGCACGTCCGCTCCGCGATGGCGTTGTTGCTCAGACCGGCGGTCACGAGAGCGATGATCTCTGACTCACGAGGCGTCAGGCCGGCCGCGCGGCCGGGCCAGTAGTTGGTGGGGAGCGTGGAGTCCGGCTGGAAGGGGATGACCCGCAGATGCCCTTCGTGAGCCTTGGTCAGCTCCATGACGAGATCCTCCGCGCTGACCGACTTGGAGATCGCCGTGGTGACCCCGCGGGCCCGAGCTGACTCGATGAGGTCCTCGGACAGATGCCAGGTGAAGAGGACCACCTGCCCGATGTGGGGGGCGGCGCACAAGACGTCGAGGTCGTCACCGTCGAACGCGGTGCGGGCGTAGGTGTCGTACAGCGCGATGTCGACCGGTTGAGCCACCGTGGTCCCTGCATCCAGCTCGACGACCCTGACGACGTCGGCGTAGGGCTCGAGCATGGCGGCGACTCCTTGGATGATCAGCTCGTGATCGTTGATCAGGGCGACCCTCAAGGGGCCACGTGCAGGGGCGCTCATGCGCTGACCATAGCCGCGGTCACCGACTCGGTCAGGCTCGGGTCTCGTTGCCGTCCGCCGTCGCGACGAGCACGATCTTGCCGGGACGACGGATGATGCGGCCCTGCCTCTCGAACTCGTCGAGCCACCCCGACATGGGCCACTCGTGCCAACGTCGCCAGTAGATCGATGCATTGCGCACGATGTCGACGAGATGCTCGACCGGCGGCCGTGACACCGGGTGATGCTGGTGGTAGGC
Organism: Janibacter sp. RAF52; assembly: GCF_052114035.1. Lineage (NCBI taxonomy): Bacteria > Bacillati > Actinomycetota > Actinomycetes > Micrococcales > Intrasporangiaceae > Janibacter > Janibacter sp. RAF52. The sequence continues at coordinate 67,222 of NZ_JBFRDY010000001.1, forward strand.
ATGGGCGCCTCCGACCCAGACCAGCTCGACACCTCGCTCGCGGGCGACCCGACCGAGGTCGGTGTCCTCGGCCCCGTAGCCGACGTACTCCTCGGCAAAGCCTCCCAGCAGGTCCCAGGTGGACGCTTTGACCGCGAAGCTCAATGACCAGAAGAGCTCGTGCGAGCCGTCGCGCTGGATCGTGTCGGGCGCTGGTGCCGGCCGGGCGGGGTGGGGGTCGGTCAGGTCGTCGAGCCTGCGGGCGTCGTCCGGGACCCGGACGCCTTCGTCGAGGTAGGTCACCGGTCCGCAGAGCAGGGCCTGAGGAACTTTCTCGGCAGCGATCTCGTAGGAGCTCACCAGACGTGGTCCGGGCACACAGTCCACGTCGAGCAGGATCACCAGGTCCGCGCCGGAGCGCAGCGCTGCCCGCACCCCGATGTTGCGTGCTCGCGCGAGGGGGAGACCGCGAGGATCGCGCTCGACATGGATGACGGTCACGCTCGGCTGGCCAGCGACGACGTCGTCGATGGCGTGGTCGTCCATGGCCACGATGATGTGCGGCGTCCCGGGGGAGACGTCGCGCAGGATCCTGCGCTGCTCGCGCAGGTGCGCGTGCCGGCCGTGGACGACGGTCACGATCACGATGTGCTCAGCCACCGGCCACCGCCTCGACCAGCGCGGCCGCCCGGTCGACGGCACCTGCGCACTCCCACCGCACCCACCCCCGGCCGCCTCGCGCCAAGGCCGTGTCGAGCGCGCAGGCCCAGTCGATCGTGTCGAGGTCCTCGGGCCGGACCGCGGTCGCAAGACCTGCGGCGTCGAGGGTCGCGGCCATGTGCTCCTGCTCCTCGTAGGGTCGGCGCTGTGGCACGACCAATGCCGCCACACCGGCAGCGGCGACGTCAGCCACGGCGTTCTGCCCGCCGTGGGTGACCACGACGTCCGCGCGAGCGATCAGGCTGCGCACGTCCGGGACCCAGACGTCTCCGCCCGCGACCTGCCAGTCGAGGTGTGGGGCCGAGCGGACGATGCTCATCGGCAGGTCTCCGCGGTCGAATCCCTCGGAGCCCGAGAGGATGAGACCCGTGGCGCGACGCACGCCGTCCCGGGCGTTCGTCCGGTGCCGGCCTGCCGAGGCGATGGCTGCTCGCGGGCCGCGGGCTAGTCCTCCCACGGCCACGACGCGTGCGGCGAAGGTCTCGGTCGACCACAGCTGCGTGTGGGCCCACTCCGGCCATGGGGCGAGAACGGCGGTGGCTGCGGCCAGAGCGCTCTGGTGCGGCGCGTCGCGCCGCAGTCCCGGCTGTGCCACGACGATGACCGGGACACCGAGGAGTCGGACGAGCACGGTCACCTCGCACGAGACGTCCACGACGACGACGTCGGGCTCGTGCACCTGGATCCACCGTGCAATGGTCGTCATGCGCTCGCTGAATCCCCGGTGGCCCAACGGTGCCCAGTGCATGAGGCCGCGCATCGTCACGTCGGCGTCGCTGGCCGATGCGCCGTCGGCGAGAGGAGCGTCGTGGGGCAGCGGCACGGACTCGAGTCCGGCGGCGCGCGTGGCGGCCAGGTCCAGCTCTGAGCCGAGGAGGGTCACATCGACCCCGTGCGTGGCCAGCCGACGGCCAACGAGCATCGCTCGGGTGCGGTGCCCGGAGCCGTGGTGGTGCACGTACCAGCCGACCTTCACGCTCGGCCTCGTCCCGAGCCGACGAGCTCGCGGTACAGGCTCGCGTACTCGTGCACCATCCGCTCCGAGCCCAGGTCCCTCAGGGCGGCGTGGCGCACGCCCTCGCGGGGGAGCGAAGCCGCTGCGTCCACGCCGTCGCTCAGTCCCCGGACGATGCTGTCGGCGTCCCCCCGGGCACTCACGAGGACGCCGATCTCTGGGGTGACGAACTCTGCGAGACCACCCCGATCCAGAGCGATGACCGGGGTTCCCCAGGTCGCAGACTCCGCCGCGACGAGGCCGAAGGGTTCTTCCCACCGCGGGGTGAGCAAGGTCGCCGCGCTGGCGCGCACGAGCGCGGCCAACTCGGAGTGCGGCAGATGTCCGGCGTACCTCACACGATCGTCGAGCTGGGGCGCGATGACGTCGTCGAACCACGCCTGCTCGCTCACCGGGCCGACGATGGTCAGGCGCCGCCCGGCTCGTCGCGCGGCGGAGATGGCGAGGTCGCATCCTTTGGTGTGCGTCAGACGGCCGACCCACACCAGGTCCTCGCCCCCTGCGCCCGAGCCGCCGCCGTCGTCGGCGACCCCGTTGTGGATGACCCTCGGGCGGGTGGGCAGCGTGCTCCAGTCTGCCGCGTTGGTGCGGCTGACGCAGACGTACTCGACGCGCGGGCTCGCCAGGGCGACCCCGAGCTCCATCCAGGGGAAGGGGGGAGTGTGCAGCGTCGTCACCAGTGGTGCGGCCACCGCCGGGCTGAAAGCCAGCGGGAGGAAGTTCAGGCTCTGGTTGTGGACCACGTCGACGGGCCTGGCGAGGAGGTCGACGACAGCCGCGGTGAAGGCCGCGTGGTCGCGCAGGAAGTCGGGCTCGGGCAACTGGGGGTCGAGCGCGGCCACGGCACTGAGGTCGGGCAGACCGCGATAGGGGACGAGCTCGTCGGCGACACCGGGGTCGCTGCCCGCGGGCGCGTACATCCGCACGTGGTGCCCGAGCTCCCGCAGTCCGCGCGCCAGCAGCGCAGTGTGCGACTCCTGGCCACCGGCATAGGGCTCGGCGATGGGGTGACGCGAGGTGGCGAGCATGGCGATGCGCACTAGCCCACCTCGTCCGCGAGGTCGGTGAGGTACTCCGCAAAACCACCCCGGCACCGACCGTTCCGACGGGCCGAGGAGGACACTCGCACCGTGTCCGTCGCCACCCATGACGGCGTGTGAGCGCGGATGCGCCGCACGAGGTCGACGTCCTCGTCGCTCGCCATCGCGCGGAACCCTCCGATGGCGAGGTAGGTGCTCGCACGCAGGCCCAGGTTGGCGCCGTGCACGTGAGGGTGCCCTTCGACCAGGTGGTGCCGGGCGCGCCATTCCATCAGCACGCGCGAGTCGGTCAGACCGCGCGGCTCGACGGTGCCGATGACCGCGTCATGGGTCCGGGAGAGGTCGATGTGTCCGACCAGCCAGTGCGGGGGGACGACGGTGTCGGCATCGGTCGAGGCGAGCCAGAGGTCATCGACACCGATCTGAAGGGCCGCGGCGGTTCTCAGGGCAGCGGTGGCCCCACTGCGTCGGGCGGCGCCGACATTGCCGTGGTCGACGCTGAGGCTGCGGACACCCGCTCGGCGGACGACCGACGCGGAGCCGTCGACGGAGCGGTCGAGCACGACCGTGACGTCGATCATCACCTCGGGATGGACGGTGCTCGCCCGGCGCCGAGCGGCGTCGATGCTGGCCAGTGCCTCGGGGAGCAGCACCTCCTCGTTGCGTGCGGGCACGACGACGTGCAGGGCGCGGATCATCGGGACGCCTCGTAGACGTCGATGAGGACGTCCTCCTCGACGAGGGTGACCACCGACCAGCGGTCACACACGGCGCGGACCTGAGCGTGCACGCGGGGGCCGTCCGAGGGGATCTCGCGGGTCGCGTGCCGCCAGCTCACCAGGACGAGCTCACCGCCGGGAGCGAGCCGCTCGATGAGACCGCCGAGGGTGAGCCACAGCTCGAAGGGCGTGAGGAAGTAGCCGACCTCGGACATCACCACGAGGTCGAAGGGTCCGCTCAGCTCGGTGATGATGGAGGGGGCCTCGCCCCTGATCCAGGTCAGGCCGCTCGGTGCGTCGCGAGCAGCGATGTCGAGTGCGCGCTGACTGACGTCGATCGCCACGACGTCACCCGACCGCGACGCGAGGTCGCGCGTGAGCGCACCCGTGGAGCATCCGAGGTCGAGCACCCGTTCGTACCGCTCGCGTCGCAGGACGGCCGTGGTCAGGGCACGTTTGCGCCGCTCGTACCAGGTGTCGCTCGACCAGGGGTCCTCGCCGCAGTCGAACATCGCGTCGAACGTGGCGGGGCGCTGCGAACTCGGCGCATCGGGGCGCAGGTTGCCGCGGTCGGGCAGGACCAGGGTGGTGAAGCCACGCACGGTCGGCGCCAGCACTGCGTCCGTCAGCAACGCCTCGTCACCCGCGGCCGTCGAGAGCGGCTGGACCTGGCTGTGATGCCGCTGGACCGCCCGCGTGCGACGGGACTGGGCGTCCAAGGTCGCGTCGACGGCGACGAGGTCCGACCACGGCAGCAGGTCGGGTTCGCCCCAGTGCCAGAACCACACCAGGTAGTGGGCCAGGTTGACCCCCGCCTCTCCGGCGGACGTCCGGGAGAGGACCGCGGTGCGGGTTGCGCGACCAGCAGCGTCATGATCGGGGTGTCCGTCCGACGTCCACGGGGCCAGGACGAGGGTGCCCGCGGAGCAGAAGGAGGCGACGGCAGCCGAGATCTCCTCCTGGCGCTCTGCGAGGCCGCCGTCGGGGAGCCCGACGTGCACGACGTGTGCGGCCGGCGCGAGTTCAGCGGCGGCTCGCTCGCCCTCGGCGCGCCGACGAGCGCCCAGGTCCTCACGGCTCACCGTGGAGGAGCGAGGGTGCGACGCCTCCCCGCTGGTCAGGATCAGCAGCGTCACGTCCACGCCGAGCGCGGCGGCATCGGCGATGAAGGCCCCGGCGCCCAAGCACTCGTCGTCCGGGTGGGCTGCCACGACGAGTAGGTGGTGGTGGTCGCCGATGACGGCACGCGTCGTGGGTGTCCTCACCGATGACCATCGAGGGTCGCCCACCCACCGCAGCTCGCCGTCGGGGTGGTCCAGGCGTGGCGTCCGGGTGGTCATCGTGCGGCTTCGACGAGCAGCGCTCCGGTGCGCGCCAGGTCGCGGTCGCCATGGTGCTGCCGGACGTAGACGGTGAGGTCCGCGACCCGACGGGCGTGCTCCTCGTCGAAGGTCAGCGGAGCCGGCCCCAGCGCCCGAGCCACCTCGGTCAGGCAGACGTGGGCGGCGGACGCTGCCGCGTCGCGGGCCCGGGCGGCCATGAAGGCGCCCGCCGCACCCGTGGCCGTCCCCGCGTCGATCGCGGCGGCTGCCGCCCGCAGCTCCAACTCGGCGGCCCGCAGAGCCCGGTCGAGGCGCCCGAGGTGCCAGGTCGCGATCTGATCGGGCTCCCGGCGACATGCAGCGTCGAGCACGCGCTGCGCGAGGGCTGCCGCAGCTCCGAACCACACGGCCGCCACGGCGACCCCACCCCACGCGAATCCCGGTCGGGTCAGGTACCACCCGGCCGGGCCGACGGGGGTCGCTGGGACGTCGTGCAGGTCCAGGCCGGTGCTGCGCACGTCCACGAGCCCGCGCGAAGCCCAGGACGCGTCGTCCCGTCGGATGCCGGGGTGCGACAGGTCGACGGCGAAGGCCTGCCGCCGCTCGGCGGACACGTGCGCGGTGATGATTGCGTGGCTGACGTGGGCCGCGAGCGAGCACCACGGTTTGCTCCCCGACAGACGCCAGCCCGCATCCGAGCGGGTGGCGTCCAGATGGGTGTCCGGGGAGTGGGCCGCGTAGACGCCCCAGGTGCTGCCCCGCGGTGCGCTGACGGTCACGTCGCCACCGTCGGCGCCAGGGTGTGCGGCGGCCGCCTGCGCCAGGATGCTCAGCGCATCGAGGTGCGGCTCGACGACCCGGGCGACGGTGAGATCGCCGGCGCCGAGGGAGCCCAGGGATTGCAGGTAGGACCATGTGCTCGTCCCCAGGTGGGAGGAGAGCGGGCTCAGGTCGATCGCCAGCGACAGTGCCGCCGGGATGTCTGCCGCCACGTCGCGGGCGGCGAGGACGAGGTCTTGGTCCGCCCAAGCCAAGAAGCTGAAGGGCCGCGAGGCGGCCGTGCTGGTCGTCATGAACGTCGCAGCGACGACGCGCGATCGAGGAGACCGGCCGGACCACGCTGCTGCTCGCCGAGGGCGGCGTCCAGGACGAGCAGGCCGCCCGTCGCCATCGGGGTGGCCCACTGGAGCCAGCGCATACGGGCAGAGAGGTCGCGGACGCGCTGGGCCGCCTCCGGGTCCCGGTCGCCGGCCTCTTGGGCACGACCGAGCCGGGCCCCCTCGCGATACGCGGCGGCGCTCGCGACCAGCGCGACGCCGGTGAGAGCCGTCTTCACGACGACTGCAGTTGTGGTCGGTGGGTGGACCACGACGCGCCGTTTGTTGTCGGCGACGATCGCCAGCCCGCTCAGGAGGTGCACGCCGATCGCGCCGGCCTGCACAGGTCCCCACGAGGTCCACCCTTCGTCGGCGATGCGTGAGCGCTCCTGAGCGCTGTCGCCCACTCGTGATGCAGGGTTGAGAGCGACGGCGCCCATGAGCGAACCGCCGAACCAGGCGGCGTTGGTGACAAGGTGCGCGGCCCGGACCGTGGTGCTGTAGATCGTCATCTCTCGACAGTAGGAAGGGCGGGCCCGGGCTGCAACACCCCTAGGGGTGGCCTGGTGCAGTGGGCCGCTCCGCCTACATTTGTCCGATGGCCGATCTGCAGGACCTCGTCGACGAGGCCTCCGCGATCCTCCTCGCCCCGGTGACCCTCGAGGACCGTCGTTTCCGGCTGCTCGCCTTCGCCGCGCACGCCGGTGACGCCGACAGCGTGCGGGTCGAGACCGTCATGTCGAGGGGTGCGCACCCGAGTACTCGGGAGTGGTTCGAGGCCTTCGGCATCGCGCGGGCGAGCGGCCCGGTGCACATCCCGGCGGACCCGGAGCGGGGGACGGGTGCCCGGCTGTGCCTGCCGGCCCGCTGGCACGGGGTCGTCCAGGGCTACCTGTGGGCGGTCGAGCCGCCGGGGGGCCTGTCGGCGGAGCGCGTGACGGCGGCTGGCGTGGTGGCCGATCGCGCGGGGGAGCACTTCGCCCGGCTGGTCTCCCGTCGCCGCGAGACCGAGCGGCTCGTCCTCGACCTCGTCGCGGCCGGTCCGCGCTCGGGGAGCGGCCCGGCCCGCGAGCTCGCGGACGAGCTGGCCGTCGACCCGAGCGTCCGGGCGGCCGTCGTCGTGCTCGGGGCGGCGCCCGGCACCCGCCTGCGCGCCGACGAGGTGCACGGCCCGGGCGGGCTGCCGCGTCACGTCGGGGTCGCCGAGCGATCCGGTGACCTCGTGCTCGTCGTCCCCGCGGCCGGGGAGGCGGAGGTGCACGAGGAGGCACAGGCGGCGCTGCAGGTGCTCGGTCGGGTCAACCAGGCGCACGTCGTCGCGGGTGTGGGTGAGCTCGTGCCGCTGCCCGAGGTCGCGAGCTCGCTGCGGGAGGCGCGGGCCGCCCTTCGCGTCGTGCGGCCGGCCCCCGGCGACATCGACCGTCCGCCGGCCGCCGCCCGCGTCCACCCGTGGGCCGCGCTCGGCATCGAGCGGCTGCTCGGCACGACCGCGGGTGACGAGCTGCTCGCCGCGGTGCGCACGCCCGCGGTGGCCGAGCTGCTCTCCGCCGCACCGGATCTCGTCGAGACCGCCTGGGCCCACCTCGAAGGGGGCTGCTCCGTCGCCGCGACCTCGGCCCATCTCGGCCTGCACCGGCAGAGCGTCTACGCGCGGCTGCGGCGGATCGAGGCGATCACCGGTCTCGACCTCTCGCGCGGGCGCGACCGCCTCGAGCTGCACCTCGGCCTGCTCGTCCTGCGCCCCTGAGCCCGCATGTCCCTAGGGAAATGCGCACTCCAGCCCGCATTTCCCTAGGGAAATGCGGACTCGGGCGCGGCGAGCAGCCGGTCGCAGACGTCGACGAGCTCTCGCCGCAGCGCGTTGGAGGTCGTCATCAGCTCACGCTGCCGGGCGACGTACTCCGCCTTGCCCTGCGGCGTCTCGATCGCGACGGGGTCCAGCCCGAAGCCCGACACGTCGTACGGCGAGGCCTGCATGTCGAGCCGGCGCACCTGCAGCGCATGCCGGAAGGCGCGCAGCGTCAGCTCCGAGGGCACAGCCGGCGCGAGCTTGAAGCACCACTTGTAGACGTCCATGCCGGCGTGCAGGCAGGCCGGCTGCTCGTGCTCGACCTGGTCCTCACGGGTGGGGCGAAGGGAGTTCAGCTCCACCGCGTCGGGGGTGAAGAAGCGGTAGGCGTCGTGGTGGCTGCACCGGATCCGGTGGCCGTCGACGACCGCGTCGGTCGCCTCCTGCCCCAGACGAAGGGGGAGCTGCTCGTGCCGCTGCTCGCCGGGCTGGAGGTGGTAGACCATCGCCCACTCGTGCAGGCCGAAGCAGTCGTGGGTGCCGGGGCGCGACAGCGTCGCGAGGAGCAGGTCCCGCACGAAGGCGACGGTCCGCCCCCTTCGCCCGACGAGGCCGTCGAGGTCGAGCCGGGCGACGCCCCCGCTCACGACGTAGCCGGAGCGGTCGGCGTACTCCGGCGCGTCGCGCAGGGCGACGCCCGGGCCGGGGTGCCATCGGCGCAGCTGGCTCGGCCGGTGCGCGTAGTACTCGAAGAGGAAGTCCTCGACCGGGTGCCGCTCGCCCCGGGCGCGGCGCTCGCGGTGCCCGGCCGTCAGCTCGTCGACGGCGGTGGCGTGCTCGCGGGCACGCGTCGTCCACTCGTCGCGGGTCAGGGTCGTCGGGAGCATCGCACCACAGGGTAGGCAGTCGCCTAGGGTGGACTCGTGCGCATCGCGAGATACACCCAAGGTGACGACCCCGTCTACGGGCTCGTCGACGCAGACGGCAAGAAGATCGCGGAGGTGACCGGCGACCCGCTCTACCAGCGGATCGAGCTCACCGGCAGGACGACGACGGTCGACGAGGTGCGGCTGCTCGCACCCGTCATCCCGCGCAGCAAGATCATCGGCATCGGGCGCAACTACGCCGACCACGCCGCCGAGATGGGCAACGACGTGCCCGAGGAGCCGATGATGTTCCTCGTGCCCAACACGGCGGTCGTGGGCCCCGACGACCCGGTCGTCATCCCGACCGCCCTGACCTCCGAGGTCCACTACGAGGGTGAGCTCGCGGTGATCATCGGCCGGATGTGCAAGGACATCCAGCCCGAGGAGGCCAAGAAGGTCATCTTCGGCTACACCATCGCCAACGACGTCTCGGCGCGTGACCTGCAGCGCGGCGACGGCCAGTGGGCGCGGGCCAAGGGCATGGACACCTTCTGCCCGCTCGGCCCGTGGATCGAGACCGACCTCGACCCGCAGGACGTGTCGATCACGACCCTGCGCGACGGCGAGGTCGTCCAGGACGGCCACAGCTCGGACATGGTCCACGGCGTCGCGGCCCTGATCAGCCACGCCTCCCGGTCCTTCACCCTGCTGCCCGGCGACGTCATCCTCACCGGCACCCCGGCGGGGGTCGGCCCGGTGACGGCCGGTCAGCGGGTCGACGTCGAGATCGACGCCATCGGCACGCTGTCCAACCCTTTCGTCGCGTCCGAGTGACGCGCGGCTGACATGGACGTCGCCCGCTCGGTCCCGCTCTTCGTCCTCGCGGCGGTCCTCGAGATCGGCGGGGCCTGGCTCGTCTGGCAGGGCGTGCGCGAGCACCGCGGCTGGGTGTGGGTCGGGGCCGGCGTGCTCGCGCTCGGGCTCTACGGCGTCGTCGCGACGCTCCAGCCCGACGCCAACTTCGGGCGGATCCTCGCCGCCTACGGCGGGGTCTTCGTCGCCGGGTCGCTGCTGTGGGCCATGGCCCTCGACGGCTTTCGCCCCGACCGCTGGGACGTCGCCGGCGCGCTGATCTGCTTGGCCGGCGTCGCCGTCATCATGTACGCACCCCGGTCAAGCTGACCCCCTGCGGCCCACCCGGTGAAGGCGTCGTCCTGAGGTGCGACGGAGGAGCCTCGAAGGGGGGAGTCCTCCCCATGTCGCCACCGGTCACCCGCCGCTACGGTCGTCTCATCCACGGCGGGAGCGACGATGACCCTGACCCACGGCACCGATGCCGAGCGACTGCGCGAGGTCGCCTCGCGACTCGACGACGAGGCCGCTCGCGTGGCCCGGGTGCACGCCGACGGCACGACCCGGCTCGGCCTGCTCACCGCCGCCTGGCAGGGGAGCGACCTCGACGACTTCCGGCAGGAGTGGCGGCTCGCCGAGCGGGCCCTCGGCGACTGCACGACCCGGCTGACGACGGTGGCCCGCGCACTGCGGGCGCAGGCGGACGAGCAGGTCGCGGCGAGCGGTGGCTCAGGTGGCGCACCCGCCACACCGTCCACCCCGGGCCCGGCCGCACCGCGGACCGGACCTCCCACGCCGGACCCGCGGACCGGGTCGAGCTTCGACGAGGACGTGCGCGGCACGGAGGGGCAGCCGGTCGATCGTGACCTGTGGGCGCTGGCCCACCACGTCTACGGTCCCGACAACGGGCTCTACGACCACCCGCTGCTGCACGACAGCCAGCCCGACCTGCCCGAGGGGTACTCCGAGGTGTCGGACGACGACCTGCACGCCCTGGGCATCGACACCGCCACCTTCGAGGACGCGGGCAGCGGCCTGCAGTCAGCGCTCTACCGCACGGCCGACGGGGGATACGTGCTCGCCTTCCGCGGCAGCGACTCCGAGCTGTCGGACTGGTTGGACAACGGCCGGCAGGGTGTGGGGTTGCCCGCCCAGCAGTACACCCAGGCGATGGCCCTGGCCCAGCAGGTCGACGTGGCGACGGGCGGAGAGGTCACCTTCACCGGACACTCGCTCGGTGGTGGTCTGGCCGCGGCGGCGGCGATGGCCACGGGTCAGCCCGCGGTGACCTTCGACGCGGCCGGCGTGCACGACAACACCGCGGAGGCGGCGGCCGAGCTGCGCGGTGGGGGAGCGACGGCGGCCTCGGTCCTGGCGGCGACGGACCAGGGGCAGATCCGCACCTACAGCACGTCGACCGACATCCTCACCCAGCAGCAGCAGAGCGGGCCGCTGTCGGGGCTCATGCCCGACGCGCCCGGCACCCAGATCGTCCTCGAGACCCCGCAGAGCGCCCAGGGCGACGCCGTCGTGCGGACGGGCGCGATCATCGGCACGATGGTCGGCGCCGTCACCTCCGGATTCGACCTCAACCCCTTCGACACCGCACGTGACATCGCCGAGGGGGCGCAGACCGGTGCGGACCTCGGCGCGGGCGTGTGGGGTCACCACTGGGACCCGATGGAGCAGGCACTCGAGGAGCGCTACCCCGACTGACCCGGCCGGTGACGGCGATACGATCGGGCCATCATGAGCGACTCCTCCGCACACGCTGCACCCTCCGCGTCCTCCGTCCGCCTGCGCGTCGCGCCCTCGCCGACCGGCGACCCCCATGTCGGCACCGCCTACATGGCCCTCTTCAACCTCGCCTTCGCGCGGCAGCAGGGTGGCCAGTTCGTCCTGCGCATCGAGGACACCGACCGGTCCCGTTTCAACGAGACGAGCGAGCAGCAGCTCTACGACACGCTCGGGTGGCTCGGCCTGCGCTGGGACGAGGGCCCCGACGTCGGCGGCCCCTACGCGCCCTACCGGCAGAGCGAGCGTCTGGAGACCTACCGGCCGTACGTCGACAAGCTCATCGAGGACGGCCACGCCTACTACTGCTGGTGCTCCACCGAGCGCCTCACGGCCATGCGTGAGAAGCAGCAGAAGCTCAAGCTGCCCACCGGCTACGACCGCCTGTGCGTCGGCAAGACGCGTGAGGAGCGCGCCGAGCTCGAGGGCTTCAACGAGACCCCGGTCGTGCGCATGCTCGTGCCCGACGACGCGCCGACGACCTTCGAGGACGTCATCCGCGGCACCGTCTCCGCGCCGCGCCCCGACGACCAGGTGATCCTCAAGGCCGACGGCTTCCCGACCTACCACATGGCCGTCGTCGTCGACGACCACGAGATGGGCATCACCCACGTCGTGCGCGGCGAGGAGTGGATCTCCTCGACGCCCAAGCACGTGCTGCTCTACCAGTGGCTCGGCCTCGAGCCGCCGAAGTTTGCCCACATGCCGCTGCTGCGCAACACCAACAAGTCGAAGATCTCCAAGCGCAAGAACCCCGAGGCCCGCCTCACGTGGTTCCAGGAGCAGGGCTACCTGCCCGAGGCCGTCGTCAACTTCCTCGGCCTGCTGGCCTACCCACCGGCGAAGGGGGAGGACGGCCAGGACGTCGAGAAGTTCACCTTCGAGGAGTTCAGCCGCGACTTCGCGTGGAGCAAGGTCAACACCGTCGGCCCGATCTTCGACCTCAAGAAGCTCGAGTGGCTCAACGGCGCGTGGATCCGCGACCTCGACCTGACCGACTTCACCGCGCGGCTGCAGCCCTACCTGCAGGCCGACGGGGTGCTCGGCGACAACCCCTCGCTGGGTGAGCTGGCCCGGCTGAAGTCGGTCGCCGAGCTCATCCAGACGCGCATCGCGCTGCTCACCGAGGCGAGCGCCCTGGTGCGGCCCTTCTACACAGCCGACGCCGACCTGCAGATCGACGAGGACGCGCGTGCAGGCCTGAAGGACAACGCCGGGGAGGTGCTCGACGCGGCGATCGGCGCGCTCGAGGCGCTGCACGTGCCGGCCGGGGTCCTCTCCGAGGAGAGCCGGGCGGGCAACGAGTGGCACGCCGAGCAGATCGAGGCGACGCTGCGCGAGGCGATCGTCGACGGCATGGGCATCAAGCCGCGCTTCGCTTTCGGGCCGCTGCGCACGGCCGTGTCGGGGGCGCGGATCAGCCCGCCGCTCTTCGAGTCGATGGAGATCCTGGGGCAGCACTCGACGCTCGCGCGCCTGCGCGCGCTGCGCTCCTCGCTGGGCTGATCGGGGCGATTTGGGGTGACGCCCTTTCGCGGGTAGCATCGTCACTCGGTTCACAGGCCGCGCGGACTTCGGTCCGAAGGGTCGGTGATACCCCCTTGGGGTATGGTGTAATTGGCAACACGGCTGATTCTGGTTCAGTTGTTCTAGGTTCGAGTCCTGGTACCCCAGCGCTGAGAGCGGTTCGCCGCTCGATTTCGGAAAGAGCCCCCTTCGGGTTAAAGTTCTCTCCGTTGCCCAGCCGGTCAGCCGGTTTGGGAAGCACATATGGCCCCGTTGTGTAGTGGCCTAGCACGCCGCCCTCTCAAGGCGGTAGCGCGGGTTCGAATCCCGTCGGGGCTACATCGGTCGAAGGCCCCCGCTCTGAAGAGCGGGGGCCTTCGTCGTGTGCGGGAGCGCATCCGCTCCGGTCTCATGTCAGCCGCTACCGATCAGGAGACATGGCGCGCTGCTGATGTCCTTCGTGGTCGTGTGCTCACCTCGTCCTTCACGACATCGGCTTGACGCTGCGCCACGCCTCCTGCCCGTCCGCTCCTGCTCGGGGGCGGACGCGTCCGAGCAGGTGGCCGGCGTCATTGTTGTCGCCCGGTTGCCCTCCTCGGGGCAGCCAGGTGGCATTGACGACGCCGGGTGGCGTCAACGACGACAGGCGGGGCGAAGGGGGGGAGTGCCCCCCCTTCGCCCTGTGCTCCGTCTTCACTCGGTGTCGCGGTCGGCGGCCTCGGCCGCCTTGGCGTGCTTCTCCAGGACCTCGGTCAGCTTGTTGGCGCCGGCGATGACGGTCGCGGCGTGCAGGCGACCGGGCTGGCGGGAGAGGCGCTCGATCGGGCCCGAGATCGACACGGCGGCGATGACCCGTCCGCTGGGGGAGCGGACGGGGGCCGAGACGGAGGCGACGCCCGCCTCGCGCTCACCGACGCTCTGCGCCCACCCGCGGCGGCGCACCGCCGAGAGCATCGTCGCGGTGAAGGCCGCCTCCTGCAGGCCGCGGTGCAGCCGGTCGGGCTCCTCCCACGCGAGCAGGACCTGGGCGGCGGAGCCGGCCTGCATCGACAGCGTCGCGCCGACGGGGATCGAGTCGCGCAGACCGACCGGGCGCTCCGCGGCCGAGACGCACACACGGTGCTCGCCCTGGCGGCGGAAGAGCTGCGCCGACTCGTTGGTGTGGTCGCGCAGGGCGCCGAGGACGGGGTTGGCGGCGACGAGGAGCTTGTCCTCGCCGGCCGAGGCGGCCAGCTCGCCGAGGCGTGGACCGAGGACGAAGCGCCCCTGCATGTCGCGCGCGACGAGTCGGTGGTGCTCGAGGGCGACCGCGAGGCGATGTGCCGTGGGGCGTGCCAGACCGGTGGCCGCGACGAGCTGGGCGAGGGTCGAGGGACCCGCTTCGAGAGCGCCCAGCACGACGGCGGCCTTGTCGAGAACGCCAACTCCGCTACCGTTGTCCATGGAGTGATATTGACATCTCATGTCGTGAGACGCAAGATCCGGGTCGCTGGCGACGTGCGAATGTCGGCAGCGACACACCCCCGCGCACACATCGCGGAACCGCTTGGAGGGAAGAGGCACATGGCTGGAACGCTGGCCGAAAAGGTCTGGGGCGAGCACGTCGTCCGACACGTCGACGGAGAGCCCGACCTGCTCTACATCGACCTGCACCTCCTCCACGAGGTGACGAGCCCGCAGGCCTTCGAGGGCCTGCGCATCGCCGGCCGGCCCGTGCGCCGTCCCGACCTCACGCTCGCGACCGAGGACCACAACGTCCCGACGACCCCCGGGCCGATCACCGACCCGGTGAGCAAGGTCCAGGTCGACACCCTGCGCGACAACTGCGCGGAGTTCGGTGTGCGGCTGTACCCGATGGGCGACGCCGAGCAGGGCATCGTCCACGTCGTCGGGCCGCAGCTCGGCTTGACCCAGCCCGGCATGACGGTCGTCTGCGGCGACAGCCACACGAGCACCCACGGCGCCTTCGGTGCGCTGGCCTTCGGCATCGGCACGAGCGAGGTCGAGCACGTCCTCGCGACGCAGACCCTCTCGCTCAACCCCTTCAAGACGATGGCGATCAACGTCCGCGGCAAGCTGCAGCCCGGCGTGACCGCCAAGGACATCATCCTCGCCGTCATCGCCAAGATCGGCACCGGCGGTGGGCAGGGCTATGTGCTCGAGTACCGCGGCGAGGCCATTGAGGCCCTGTCGATGGAGGCACGCATGACCGTGTGCAACATGTCGATCGAGGCCGGCGCCCGCGCGGGCATGATCGCCCCCGACGACGTGACCTTCGACTACCTCAAGGGCCGCGACCACGCCCCGACCGGCGCCGACTGGGACGCCGCCGTCGAGCACTGGCGCACCCTGCGCACCGACGACGACGCCGTCTTCGACGCCGAGGTCGACATCGACGCCTCGACGCTCACCCCCTTCGTCACGTGGGGCACCAACCCGGGCCAGGGCTCGCCGCTCGGCGAGGCCGTGCCGGACCCCGCCGCGATCGCCGACGACACCGAGCGGGTCGCCGCCGCCAAGGCCCTGGAGTACATGGGGCTCACGGCCGGCACCCCGCTGCGCGAGGTCGCCGTCGACACCGTCTTCGTCGGCTCGTGCACCAACGGTCGGATCGAGGACCTGCGCGCCGCCGCCGAGGTCATCAAGGGACGCCGCGTCGCCGACTCCGTGCGCATGCTCGTCGTGCCCGGCTCCGCCCGCGTCCGCCTGCAGGCCGAGGCCGAGGGCCTGGACCAGGTCTTCACCGACGCCGGTGCCGAGTGGCGCCTGCCCGGCTGCTCGATGTGCCTCGGCATGAACCCCGACACCCTCGCGCCGGGGGAGCGGTCGGCCTCGACGAGCAACCGCAACTTCGAGGGGCGCCAGGGCAAGGGTGGCCGGACCCACCTCGTCAGCCCGCTCGTCGCCGCGGCGACCGCGGTGCGCGGCACTCTGTCGAGCCCCGCGGACCTGGAGTCCGACGCCCCCGCCAGCCTCGAGACGGTCTGAGGAGCACGCCATGGAAAAGTTCACGACCCACACCGGCACCGGCGTCCCGCTGCGCCGCAGCAACGTCGACACCGACCAGATCATCCCCGCCGTCTACCTCAAGCGGGTCTCGCGCACCGGCTTCGAGGACGGGCTCTTCGCGGCCTGGCGGGGCGACGAAAACTTCGTGCTCAACCAGCCCGCCTACCGCGACGGCTCCGTGCTCGTCGTCGGCCCCGACTTCGGCACCGGCTCCTCGCGCGAGCACGCCGTGTGGGCGCTCAAGGACTACGGATTCCGGGTCGTCATCTCCTCGCGCTTCGCCGACATCTTCCGCGGCAACTCCGGCAAGCAGGGGCTGCTCGCCGCGCAGGTCTCGCAGGACGACGTCGAGCTGCTGTGGAAGTACCTCGACAACACCCCGGGTGCGGAGATCACCGTCGACCTCACGGCCAAGACGATCACCGCGGGCGACATCGTCTGCGCCTTCCACGTCGACGACTACACCCGCTGGCGTCTGCTCGAGGGGCTCGACGACATCGGACTGACGTTGCGTCACGAGCAGGACGTCACCGACTTCGAGGCCGCCCGCCCGAGCTGGAAGCCGGTCACCAACCCGGCGTAACTCCTTGCCGCACAGGCGTATTGGTTCACAGCGAAGGGGGCGGCGCGCCGCCCCCTTCGTGAACCGGCTTGCGCGACAACAAACTGACGGGGTCCAAATCACACACCGTGGCTCTCCCCACCCCTACCGTCGGAACAGGTCGGGTGCACGACTCGGCCTTCCCTGCCGGGGGACGACCGGCGCCGTACCGCTACGGGAGTGACCGTGAACAAGGCAGAACTCGTCAAGGCTCTCGAGGAGAGGCTCGGCAGCCGGAAGGCCGCCCAGGAAGCGCTCGAGGTCGTGCTCGACACGATCGTCCGCGAGGTGGCGAAGGGTGGCCGCGTCGCCATCACCGGATTCGGCACCTTCGAGAAGGCGGCCCGCGCAGCCCGCACCGGCCGCAACCCCCGCACGGGTGAGGTCGTCAAGATCAAGAAGACGTCGGTGCCGCGCTTCAAGGCCGGGACGAGCTTCAAGGGCTACGTGGCCGACCCCCGTTCCCTGCCCAAGGCGGCCCCTGCCGCGGCGCGGGCTGCGGCCGGCACCGTGACGAGCGTCGCGGGGACGGCTCTCGGCATCGCCGAGAGCGCCGTTCCCGGTCGCAAGTCGAAGAAGGCCGCACCCGCCAAGAAGACGTCGACCGCCACGAAGACCTCGGCGAAGAAGGCGACGCCGGCGAAGAAGTCGACGCCCGCGAAGAAGGCCACGGCGACCAAGGCCGCCTCGGCGAAGAAGGCGACGCCGGCGAGGAAGTCGACGCCCGCGAAGAAGTCGACGCCCGCGAAGAAGGCCACGGCGACCAAGGCCGCCTCGGCCAAGAAGGCGACGCCGGCGAAGAAGTCGACGCCCGCCAAGAAGGCCACGGCGACCAAGGCCACCTCGACGAAGAAGGCGACGCCGGCGAAGAAGTCGACGCCCGCCAAGAAGGCCACGCCCGCGAAGAAGACCGCCGCGAGCAGCGACTGACCTGCGGTACGCGTGGGGCCGGTGACCGAGGTCGCCGGCCCCCACGTCGTCCCGTCAGGTGATCGTCTCGCCCTCGCCGATGCCGGTGATCCACAGCCGCTCGACGACGTCGCCGCGCAGGGTGATGCTCACCCGCTGACCGGGCCGCACGAAGCGCAGCCCACTGGCGGCCACGACCTCCGCGGCCACCTCGAGGCGGCGGCCCGCGTCGGTGACGACCGTCGTCGCATCCGGGGAGTGGGAGAAGACCGTGGCTTGCACGTGAGCGAGCGTATCCGTGTCCTAGGGTGAACAAGCCGACGCCGGCCGCGGGTCCCACCCCGGACCCGACAGCAGAAGAGGTGACATGGTCGTCCACCGCACGCACACGCCCGTGATGTACCGGGTGGCCGCCCGGCTGCTGCGCGGCGCGATGCGCGTCGTCGCGCGCTACGAGGTGTCGGGCCTCGAGCACGTGCCCGAGGAGGGCGGCTTCCTCATCACGCCCAACCACATCTCGCACGTCGACCCCTTCCCGTGGGCGCACGTGCTCTACAACCGCGGCTACAGCCCGGTCTACCTCGCCAAGAGCACGCTCTTCGACACCCCGGTCGTCGGGTGGGTCCTGCGCCACGCCAAGCAGGTGCGCGTCGACCGCGAGACCTCGTCTGCCGGAGAGGCTCTCGTCCCTGCCGTCCGGGCTCTCGGCGAGGGGGAGTGCGTCGTCGTCTACCCCGAGGGGTCGCTCACCCGCGACCCCGACCTGTGGCCCATGCGTGGCAAGACGGGTGCCGCACGTCTGGCGCTGCAGTCCGGTGCGCCGGTGATCCCCGTCGCGCAGTGGGGCCCGCAGGAGCTGCTGCCCCGCTACGCCAAGCGGCCTCGGCTCTCCCGGCACCGCCGGCTCATGCGGGTGCGCTTCGGGCCGCCGGTCGACCTGGACGACCTGCGTGACCAGCCGCTGAATGCCCCGACGGTCACCGCCGCCACGGAGCGCATCATGGCGGCGATCACGCACGAGCTCGAGCAGCTGCGGGGCGAAAGAGCACCCGCCGAGCGATTCGACCCCAAGTCCCACGGCCTGAGGGTCACGGGCAACTACCGACAAGGAGTCGACCAATGACACAGATCGCCGTCTTCGGTGCCGGCAGCTGGGGCACCGCCTTTGCCTCCATCCTCGCCGCCGGCGACAACGACGTGCGGGTGTGGGGCCGCCGTCAGGGGCTCGTCGACCAGCTCAACGCCGGCGTCAACGACGACTACCTGCCGGGGGTGGCGCTCCCTTCGCGCATCTCGGCCTCGACCGACCCCGCCGAGGTGACCGACGGGGCCGACATCGTCGTCCTCTCCGTGCCGTCGCAGTCGCTGCGCGACAACCTCACCGGCTGGGCCCCCCTGCTCGGACAGGACAAGATCGTCGTCTCGCTGATGAAGGGGATCGAGCTCGGCACGACGAAGCGGATGAGCCAGGTCATCCACGAGGTCGCGGGCATCCCAGCCGAGCGGATCGCGGTCGTCAGCGGGCCCAATCTCGCACGCGAGATCGTGCAGCAGCAGCCTGCCGCGACGGTCGTCGCCTGCCCGGACGTCGACGCGGCGACGAGCGTGGCCGCCGCCTGCTCGACGAGCTTCTTCCGCCCCTACACCTCGACCGACGTCGTGGGCGTCGAGCTCGGTGGTGCGGTCAAGAACGTCATCGCGCTCGCCGTCGGCATGGCCGCCGGCCTGGGCTTCGGCGACAACACCAAGGCGTCGATCATCACCCGCGGTCTCGCGGAGACCACGCGCCTGGCCATGGCGCTGGGCGCCGACCCCCGCACGATGGCCGGGCTCGCCGGCGTGGGCGACCTCATCGCCACGTGCATGTCGCCGCTCTCGCGCAACCACTCCTTCGGCGTCAAGCTCGGCGAGGGTCTGTCGGTCGCCGAGGTGACCGAGCAGACGCGCCAGACCGCGGAGGGTGTGAAGTCTTGCGCCTCGATCCTCGACCTCGCCCGCGCCCACGGCGTCGAGGTCCCGATCACCGAGCAGGTCACCCGGGTCGTCCACGAGGGCGTCTCGCCGCGCGACATGGTGGGCGTGCTCCTCTCGCGTGCCCGCAAGCACGAGACCGAGTAGCGCCCTCTTCCCTGAGGAGGCCGCCCGCGACCGTCTCGAAGGGCCGCTGCGGCTCCGGATGAAGGGGGACGACCGCGCCCGCCGAAGTCCTTCGTCTCCCCGCAGGTCACGTCGTCGTGCCTGACTTCGGCTTGATGTGCGCGGTCACCCCCCTTCGTCCTGCGCTTGCGCCGTCAGATGCGGTCGAGGGCCTGCTCGAGGTCGGCCCAGAGGTCTTCGACGTCCTCGACTCCGACGGACAGCCGCACGAGGTTGACGGGCACGGCCTCGGGCTCGCCCGGCTGGCGACGCCGCCGCTCGAGCTGCGACTCCACCCCGCCGAGGCTCGTCGACGGCGACCAGATCCGCGTGCCGGTGGTCAGGGCCTCCGCCTCGACGACGCCGTCACCCTCGCCAGCGACCTCCACGGAGACGATGGCGCCCCAGCCGGGGTAGCGGACCCGCGAGATCCGCGGGTGGGTGGCCAGCCGTCCCGCGAGATCGGCAGCATTGGCACAGGCCCGCTCGACGCGGAGGGAGAGGGTCCGCAGCCCGCGCAGGGCCAGCCACGCCTCCATCGGGCCGGCGATCGCCCCGCCGAGGGTTCGCTGCCGGGCCAGTCGGGTGTGCAGGTCCCGTCCCGTCGCCGTGTCGGGCGTGACGGTCAGCCCGAGGATGATGTCCGAGTGGCCCGCGAGGTACTTCGTCGCCGAGTGCACGACGACGTCGACGCCGTCCTCGAGGGGTCGCTGCAGCAGCGGGGTGGCGAAGGTGTTGTCGACGACGACGAGCGCCCCCGCCTCGTGCGCCGCGGCCGCCAGACCTGCGATGTCGGCGACCTCGAGCAGCGGGTTGGACGGCGACTCGAGCCACAGCAGGTCGGCGCCCGGCAGGGCGGCCCCGACGGCGGCATCGTCCGTGATGTCGACCCAGCGCACGGTGAGCCGGCCAGCCTCGGCGGCCTCGGTGAGGGAGACGACGACGCCGTTGTAGGCCGCGGCCGGCGCGACGACGGTCCCGCCCTGGGGCACGAGGGAGAGCGCCGCGTGCACGGCCGCCATGCCGGAGGAGTAGAGGAGGGCCCGGCCCCCTTCGAGGTCACCCACGGCCAGCTCGAAGGGGGTCCACGTCGGGTTGTCGACGCGGGCGTAGTTGACCGGTCCGTCCTGGACGTAGGTGGAGGTGAAGGTGACCGGAGCGTTGAGCGGCGCGCCCGGCGCCCGCTCGGGCCGACCGAGCGCCACCACGCGGGTGCGGGGGGAGAGGGCTGCGTGCGCGTCGTCGTCTCGGTGCTCCATGGGCGAGAGGCTAGACGTTAGTCTTCCCCCGATGAGCAGCCATCCCAGCAGCAAGCCGCGCGTCGCCGTCGTCTTCGGCGGACGCTCCTCCGAGCACGCCGTCTCGTGCGCCACCGCGGCCGGTGTGCTGCGGGCGATCGACCGCGACGCCTACGACGTCGTGCCCGTGGGCATCACCCGCGACGGCGCCTGGGTCCTGGCCGCCGACGACCCCGACGCGCTGGCGCTCACGCCGGGGCACACCCCCGAGGTCGCCCACACCGGCACCGAGGTGATCCTGCCGACGCGCGTGGGGGAGACGGCGCTCACCGTCCACCGCCCCGGTCAGGCGCTCGAGGCGCTGGGCGACGTCGACGTCGTCTTCCCGTTGCTCCACGGCCCTTACGGCGAGGACGGCACCCTCCAGGGCATGCTCGAGCTCACCGACATCCGCTATGTCGGCTCGGGGGTGCTCGCCTCGGCGGCGGGGATGGACAAGCACTACATGAAGGTCGTCTTCGCCGGCGCCGGTCTGCCCGTCGGGCCCTACACCGTCATCACCGACGCCCAGTGGCGCCGGGACAAGGCCGCGGCGATGGACGCTGTGGCCGCCCTGACCTACCCGATCTTCGTCAAGCCCTGCCGGGCCGGCTCGTCCATGGGAGTGTCCAAGGTCGACACCCCCGACGGGCTGGAGGCCGCCATCGAGGCCGCCCGCGAGCACGACCTCAAGGTCATCGTCGAGTCCGGCATCGTGGGCCGCGAGATCGAGTGCGCCGTGCTGCAGGGCCGCGGTCTCGACGCGCCGCGCACGTCCATGCCGGGCGAGATCGTCGTCGAGGAGGGCCACGGGCACGACTTCTACGACTTCGAGGCCAAGTACCTCGACGAGGCCTCGGTCGTCCTCTCCTGCCCGGCGGACCTGTCCGAGGCCGTCACAGACGAGGTGCGTCGCCTGGCAGCGGCCGCCTTCGAGTCCCTGGCCTGCGAAGGCCTGGCGCGGGTCGACTGCTTCGTCACCGACGGCGGTGCCGTGGTCATCAACGAGATCAACACCATGCCCGGCTTCACGCCCCACTCGATGTACCCGCGCATGTGGGAGGCGAGCGGCGTGACCTACCCCGAGCTCGTCGACGAGCTCATCCAGCTCGCCCTCGAGCGCCCCGTCGGCCTGCGCTGACCCTCCTTCGCTGTCATTTGCCTAGGGAAATGTGCCGAGGGGTGCGCATCTCCCTAGGGAAATGCGCAGGAGGGCCGTATTTCCCTAGGGAGATACGCAGCGAAGGGGGAGTGCCCCGGACTCAGGAGCACTCCCGGCCGTTGGTCGGCAGCTCCTCGACAGCCTCGCTGAAGGCCGGCAGGAGGAGCGGGCCCGGACCCTGCTCCTGCGGCACGATGACCTCGATCGCCGGGTCGTGACCGAAGCTCGTCAGTCGCGTGCCGTCACCCAGGTCCTCGGCGACCCACCCGATCTCGTCGACGACGACGCACTGCTCCTCGGTGGGCGGCATCGCCGGCACACCGCAGCGCGCGACGATCGCCGGGTCGCCCCACGCCCGGACAGCCGGGTCGCTCGGGTCCGTCTCCACGGGGGCCTGACCCGACAGCTCCTGCGGCCAGTGCTCGCTCGCGGCGGTGCACGCCGGACTACCCGCCGCCCCGGGCACGCCCACCTCGACGGCCCCGGCGCAGCCGGCGAGCAGCAGGGGCAGGGCGAGGGCACAGGCGAGCGCGACGCGAGGTCGGGGAGTGGTGGGCACGGCCGGGAGGCTACCGTGCGGTCCTGACCCCCCTTCGTCGGACGGAGAGCCCGGATGCCCCGCACGCGCCTGCGTGACCTCACCGAGGGCGAGCTGCTCGAGCAGCTCTTCCCGCGTTTCGGCGGGATCACCGGGCCCGCGGCCGTGCCGCTCGGCCCCGGCGACGACGCCGCGGTGCTCGCCGCCCCCTCGGGGAGTGTCGTGCTCACGACCGACTCCATGGTCCGCGGGCGTGATTGGCGCGACGACTGGTCGTCAGCGCGCGAGGTGGGGCTCAAGGTCGTCGCGCAAAACATCGCGGACATCGCGGCGATGGGGGCGGTGCCCACCGGGCTGCTCGTCGCGCTCGCGGCCGACCCGGAGACCGAGGTGGCCTGGGCGCTCGAGCTCGCCGAGGGCATCGCGCAGGCCGCGGGGGAGGCCGGTGCCCCCGTGCTCGGCGGCGACCTCTCGTCGGCGGCCTCCGGCACGGTCGTCGTCGCGATCACGGCGACCGGTGACCTCGAAGGGCGTCCACCCGTGCGTCGCGACGGTGCCCGGCCCGGCGACGTCGTCGCCGTCCGGGGCGGGCTCGGCCGGTCCGGGGGAGGGCTGCAGCTCCTGCTCGCGGGTCGCGGACGCACCCACCTCGACGGCGAGCCGGGCGGGTCCGAGCAGGCGGCCCACGACCTCTGCCTCGTCCACCGGACCGCCGGGTCGCCGCCCTGGCGCGAGGGGCCCGCGGCGGCGCGTGCCGGGGCGACGTCGATGATCGACGTCTCCGACGGGCTCGTGCGCGACCTCGGCCGGGTCGCCCGTGCGAGCGGCGTGCGGGTCGAGCTCGACGGGCAGGCACTGCGCGTGCAGGCCGACGGCCCGCTCACCCGGGCCCTGGGGGCCGACGAGGCACTCGTCCAGGTGCTCAGCGGGGGCGAGGAGCACTCGCTCGTGGCGACCTTCGCGCCGGCTGACGTCCCCGCTGGCTGGCAGGTCCTCGGCAGCTGTGCGGCCGGGGAGCCCGCGGTGCTCGTCGACGGCACAGCACCCGAGGTGATCGGCTGGGACCACTTCCGGGGGTGACCCCCTTCGGCCGTGGCGGTGGCGCCCGTGGACGCACGAAAAAGCCGCCGTCCCCGTGAGGGGAGCGGCGGCGATGTCGTCAGGCTCGGGTCAGCGCTTGACCTTGCCGGCCTTGAGGCACGAGGTGCAGACATTGAGACGCTTCGGGGTCACCCCGGCGTCGCCCACCTTGGCCCGAACGCGCTGGATGTTCGGGTTCCAGCGACGCTTGGTGCGGCGGTGCGAGTGCGAGATGGAGTGTCCGAAGGACGGTCCCTTGCCGCAGACGTCGCAGTTGGCAGCCACGGGTATCTCCTGTGTTCGTCAGTTACGTGAGTGTCGTGCTCGGGCACTCCACCGAAGAGGCGGACCTGTCACCGGGCAACCGGTACAGAGTAGCCGAGTGAGCACGACACCACCAAAACGGCGTGGGGGCGGTCCTTCTCCACTACCCTGACGGCGTGCTGGAGGTCCTCGACGCTGACTCCGTGCGCCGGTGGGTCGTGGTGACCCGCGCCGCACTCGCCGCGAGGCGTGCCGAGATCGACGCGCTCAACGTCTACCCGGTCCCCGATGGTGACACGGGCACCAACATGTACCTCACCCTCGACCAGGCCCTCGACGCCGCCCGCTCGGAGCAGGAGCGTGCCGGGACCTTCGGCAGCCTCCCGCTGCCCAGCGAGGCCGCCGCCATCTCCCGCGCGGCCCTGATGTCCGCCCGGGGCAACTCCGGCGTCATCCTCAGCCAGATGATCCGCGGGGTCAGCGAGGTCGTGAGCGCCGGCGACCTCGTGTCGATCGACACCGAGGCCGTGGCCCAAGCGGTGCGCCGCGGTGCCGACCGGGCCCGCGAGAGCGTCGTGCGCCCGCAGGAGGGGACGATCCTCAGCGTCGCCGACGCAACCGCCGAGCGGGCCGAGCAGGTCTGTCGTGACGGGGGCAGCCTGGGGGAGCTCACCCGAGCAGCCGTCGACGCAGCGCGCGCGGCGCTGGCGCGCACCCCGGACCAGCTGCAGGTGCTCGCCGATGCCGGGGTCGTCGATGCCGGCGGCGCCGGGTACCTCCTCTTCGTCGAGGCCCTGGACCAGGTCGTGCACGAGGAGGGCGCGCCGACGAGCTATGCCGTCGACGAGTTCACCCTCAACCCCACGCTCGAGCGGCGCCCGGGCTGGACCCGCCCGGTCGACGGGGCCGCCGTGACGGCTCCCCACGACGGCCCGGCCCACGAGGTCATGTACCTGCTCCACGACGTGGACGAAGGGGGCGTGGCCCGGCTGCGTCAGCGGCTCGACGAGATCGGCGACAGCGTCGTCGTGTCGACCGCGGAGGACGTGTGCCACGTGCACGTGCACACCGACGACATCGGGGCGGCCCTCGAGGCCGGCATCGAGCACGGGGTGCCCCGCCGGGTCGCCGTGACCCTCCTGGAGACCATCGCACCGGCCCCGAAGGGCGGCCTGTCGATCGTCGCCTGCGCGGCCGGGCCCGGCATCGCCGCCCTGCTCGAGGAGGCCGGGGCGACGACCGTCGCCTCGGGCCCCGGTCACCGCGCCTCGGCGGGCGAGCTCGTCGCGGCGGTGCGCCAGGCCGGGACCGAGGAGGTCATCCTCCTGCCCAACGACCGTGACACCCGGATGGCCGCCGACGCGGCAGCCCACGCCGCAGCCCAGGAGGGGCAGACCGTCCACGTCATCACCTCCGTGACCGCGGTCCAGGGACTGGCGGCGCTCGCCGTCTTCGACCCGGGCGCGACGACGCAGCACAACGTCCTCGCGATGACCCGCTCGGCCGCCGCCACCCGCCACGGCGCCGTGACGGTCGCCGTCAAGGCCGGGCTGACGAGCGGTGGGCTCTGCGAGGTCGGTGACGTCCTCGGGGTCGTGAGCGGCGACATCACCATCGTCGGCTCCGACGCCGAGCAGGTCGCCCGCGAGGTGCTGGAGGGCATCGTCTCCGCGGGCACCGAGCTCGTGACGCTCGTCGTCGGCGAGGACGCACCCGACGGGCTCGCCGAGGCCGTCACCGGGTGGATCGAGTCCCGGCGCGCCGGCATCGAGGTGCAGGTCGTCGACGGCGGCCAGCCGCACTACCTGCTCCTCCTCGGGGCCGAGTAGTGGCGACCGAGGAGACCCGGCTCAAGGGGCTGCTCGGCGGCCAGGCAGCCGGCAAGCTCGCCAAGCACCGGCAGATCGAGACCGTCGGGGAGCTGCTCGACTTCTGGCCCCGGCGCTACCGCACCGCCGCCCCCGACCTCGGCCGCCCCCGCCCCGGGGACTTCCTCGTCGCGGTGGCCAGGGTCGAGCACGCGGAGACCCGCACGATGAAGTCCCGCCGCGGCCGCATGCTCGAGGCCACGATCACCGACGGGCGCTCGCGGATGCGCGTGACCTTCTTCGACGCGCGCGGCCATGAGCACAAGCTCGTCGCCGGGCGCGAGTTCCTCTTCGCCGGCACCGTCTCGGAGTACCGCAACGTCACCCAGCTCGCACACCCGGGCTACGCCTCGCTCGAGGAGGCCGCGGCCCTCGGTGAGCTCGGCGACGCCGACCACACCGGCCTCATCCCGATCTACCGCCACGTGCCCGGCGTGCACCCGTGGACGATCACCCGCTGCGTGCGGCTCGTGCTCGGGCAGCTCGACGGCGTCGTCGACGCCGTGCCCGAGGCCGTGCGGACCCGGCGTGGCCTGCTCGACCGGAGGTCCGCCCTGCGTGCCATCCACGCACCCCGCGACCACGCCGACGTCGAGGCCGGCAGGGAGCGGCTGCGCTACGAGGAGGCGCTGGTCCTCCAGTGCATCCTCGGGCAGCGGCGGCGCGCGGCAGCGGCGGTCGTCACGCAGGGACGCGCCCCCCGCGAGGGTGGCCTGCTCGCAGCCTTCGACGAGCGGCTGCCCTTCGAGCTGACGCCGGGGCAGCAGCAGGTCGGTCGCGAGATCCTCGACGAGATGGCCCGCCCGACCCCCATGCACCGCCTCCTGCAGGGCGAGGTCGGCTCGGGCAAGACGATCGTCGCCCTGCGCGCGATGCTCGCCGCGGTCGACAGCGGGGGACAGGCGGCGCTCCTCGCGCCGACCGAGGTGCTCGCCGCCCAGCACGCCGCGTCGATCACCGCCATGCTCGGTGACCTGGCCGAAGGGGGGATGCTCGGCGGCGACGAGCACGCCACCCGCGTCGCCCTGCTCACCGGGTCGATGTCGGCAGCCCGCCGCCGCGGGACGCTGCTCGAGATCGCCTCCGGGCAGGCCGGCATCGTCATCGGCACCCACGCCCTGCTCGAGGACAAGGTCTCCTTCGCCGACCTCGCGCTCGTCGTCGTCGACGAGCAGCACCGCTTCGGCGTGGAGCAGCGAGATGCCCTGCGCGCCAAGGGCGTCACTCCACCCCACCTGCTCGTCATGACGGCGACCCCGATCCCGCGGACCGTGGCGATGACCGTCTTCGGCGACATGGAGACGTCGACCCTGCGGGAGCTGCCGCGGGGCCGCCAGCCGATCACCACCCACGTCGTCGAGGCCCGCAAGCCGGGGTGGGTCGACCGCACCTGGGCCCGCGTGGCCGAGGAGGTCTCGGCCGGACGTCAGGTCTACGTCGTCTGCCCCCGCATCGGCGGCGACGACCCGCACGACCTCGACGGGGTCGACCTCGTCGCCGAGGACGCCGTCGTCGACGACGAGCACGACGACGGTGAGCGTGTCGAGCAGGAGCGCACGGAGCGACCCCTCGCCGCGGTCGAGGAGACGATCGCGGCGCTCGCCGAGCACCCGGTCCTCCAGGGCGTCACCCTCGAGATGCTCCACGGGCGGATGGCCCCGGAGGACAAGGAGCGCGTCATGGCGCGCTTCCACGCCGGCGAGATCGACGTGCTCGTGTCGACGACCGTCATCGAGGTCGGGGTCGACGTGCCCAATGCCTCGATGATGGTCATCCGCGACGCCGACCGCTTCGGCGTCTCGCAGCTGCACCAGCTGCGTGGACGCGTGGGCCGTGGCGGCCACCCCGGCCTGTGCCTGCTCATGACGGACACCGACAGCGAGTCGGCGCTCGAGCGGCTGCAGGCCGTGAGCGCGACCACGGACGGCTTCGAGCTCGCGCGCCTGGACCTGACCCAGCGCCGCGAGGGCGACGTGCTCGGCACCGCCCAGCACGGCGTGCGCAGCCAGCTGCAGCACCTGTCGGTGCTCGAGCACGAGCCGCTCATCGTCGCCGCCCGCGAGGACGCGCAGGGCCTGCTCGACGCCGACCCGGAGCTCAGCGACCACCCGCAGCTGCGCGAGACGATCACCGACTGGCTCGACGCTGAGCAGGCGGCCTACCTCGAGAAGGGCTGAGTCGCTCCCTTCGTCGCGGTGACCTCGGGCGAGGGGCGGACCCGCGCCCGGGTGGTCCCTCGCCGACCCGATGACGCATCATGGAGCGGTGACTCGGATCATCAGCGGCGAGGCCGGCGGCCGACGACTGCGCACCCCCTCCGGCGACGGCACGCGGCCCACGACCGACCGGGTGCGCGAGGCGCTCTTCAGCTCGCTCGAGGCGCGCGATGTCATCGACGGGGCGCACGTCATGGACCTCTACGCCGGCTCCGGGGCCCTCGGCCTCGAGGCGGCCAGCCGCGGCGCGGCCAGCGTGCTGCTCGTCGAGTCCGACCGCGGGGCGTCCGCGACGATCCGCGCCAACATCTCCGACCTCGGCGTCGCCGGCGCGCGGCTGCAGTCGAGCACCGTCGAGCAGGCCCTCGACCGTCCGGCCTCGCTGCGCTACGACCTCGTCCTCGCCGACCCGCCCTACGACGTCACCGAGGACTCGCTCACCGCCGTCCTCGAGATGCTCCTCGCCCACCAGTGGCTGGCCCAGGAGCCGGTCATCGTCATCGAGCGCTCGTCCCGCTCGCCTGAGCCGACCTGGCCCGACGGCATCGTCGCCGAGGGCTCGAAGGCCTACGGCGAGACGACGCTGTGGTTTGCCACCCGCGTCGCCCCCGACTACCAGATCTGAGCGGCCGGCCTCCCGCACCGTCCCCGATCATCCGGTAGGAATGGGGACATGAGCGACTACACGATCCCGCGGCCGGCAGCAGGCGACATCACGGACCTCATCGCCGACGACCACCGGCTCTTCGAGAGCCTCATGCGCGACATGCGCGACGCCACGGCTGATCGCGAGGCGGCCCGCGCCGCCTTCGCCGCACTGCTCATCGCCCACAGCGAGGCCGAGGAGGAGATCGCCTACCCGAAGCTGAAGTCGCGCAAGGTCATCGCCGGCGAGGAGGAGGAGCACGGCGAGAAGGAGCACGCGGCGACCAACGAGGCGCTGCTCCACCTGCTCCGGGCCAAGGGCACCGACACGCAGAAGTTTCAGGACGCCCTCGAGGCCGTCGCGGAGGTGCTCAACCACCACATCGGCGAGGAGGAGCTGACGATCCTCAACCCGGCCCGGGAGGACGCGAGCGAGGAGCTGCGCGAGCAGCTCGGCAAGAGCTGGTCCGCCAGGCGCAACGCGCTCCTCGAGGCCGGCGCCGGCAGCATCGAGCAGGTGGAGTCCATTGTCAAGCAGGCCTACGACGACGGTCTGCTCCCCAACGACGACCAGCCGTCGTGACCCGCGCCGTCTGCCCCGGCTCCTACGACCCGGTGACGGTCGGCCACGTCGACGTCTTTCGCCGGTCCGCCACGCTCTTCGACGAGGTCGTCGTCGCGATCCTGCACAACCCGGCCAAGCAGGGCACCTTCACCGTCGACGAGCGGGTCGCCTTCATCGAGGCTCAGGTCGGGGATCTCGGCAACGTGCGGGTCGCTCCCTTCGCCAACCAGCTCGTCGTGGACGTGTGCGCGGAGCTCGACGCGCAGGTCCTGCTCAAGGGGCTGCGCGGGGAGACCGACTTCTCCTACGAGTGGCCGATGGGCCTGATGAACCGGCACCTCACGGGTGTCGAGACCCTCTTCATCCCCGGCGACCCCCGCCACGAGCACGTCTCCTCCTCGCTCGTCAAGGAGGTCGCCCGCTTCGGCGGCGACGTCACCGGACTGGTCTCCGACGAGGTGCGCGACGCCCTCGTCGAGCGGCTGCCGCGGCCCTGAGCGCCGCCCCCTTCGCCGGTTTGGGACGAAGGGGGGATCCCCGGTAGTCTGGTGCGTCGGTCTACGTCGTCGTGTCGTGGGCCGTTCTTCCGGAGACTGGAGCCATGGAACGCAACGCCCCCTCCTCGCCCTTGGTGCTTGATGCCAAGAACGTGGGCCGACGACCCGGGTCGATGCATGAAGTGGACGTCCAGGCCGGAGCACCTGCCGATTTCGGCACGGACGTGCTGTCCGTCCCCGAGGGCCACCCGATGGACCTGACGGTGCGGATGGAGTCCGTGCACGAGGGCGTGCTGGTGACGGGGACGGTCTCTGCCACGGCGACGGGCGCATGCGTGCGGTGCCTGGACGAGATCGACCTGCCGGTCGACAACCGTTTCCAGGAGCTGTTCGTCTGGCCGGATCGGGCGAAGCACCACCGCGAGGTGGATGCCGAGGCCGACGAGCAGGAAGAGCACCAGATCGAGGACGACCAGATCGACCTCGAGCCGGTGCTGCGGGACGCGGTGCTGCCGAGCCTGCCCTTCCAACCGGTGTGCCGGGACGACTGTCCGGGACTGTGCTCCGAGTGCGGAGCCAGGCTCGAGGACGACCCGGAGCACCACCATGAGCTGATCGACCCCCGGTGGGCGGCACTCGAGGCGCTTGCGCCTCTGGCCGCCCAGGCGGGGGATGAGGACAACGAAGAGAAGAGGAACTGACGTGGCCGTCCCGAAGCGGAAGATGTCGCGCTCCAACACCCGTAGCCGCCGCGCGAACTGGAAGGCGACGCCGACCGCGCTGTCGACCTGCCCCCAGTGCAAGTCGCCGGCGCCGGCCCACCAGGCCTGCCCCTCCTGCGGTACCTACAAGGGTCGCTACTACGCGACCGCGGACCGTACCGAGCACCAGGCCTGAGCCTCCTGTCGCAATGAGCGACAGGACCTCACCGCAGCAGCGGCCCGTCGAGGAGCTCTCCCGATACCTCACCGAGGTGACCGGGGAGCCCGTCGACGAGCCGCTGCTCACGCGTGCGCTCACACACCGCTCGTACTCTTACGAGAACGGCGGCCTGCCCCACAACGAGCGCCTCGAGTTCCTCGGGGACTCGGTGCTCGGGCTCGTCGTCACCGACCACCTGCACTCGACGCACCCTGACCTCAGCGAGGGGGAGCTGGCGAAGCTGCGGGCCGCCGTGGTCAACATGCGTGCCCTGGCGGAGGTCGCCCGGACCATCGGTCTCGGTGACTTCGTCAGCCTCGGGCGCGGCGAGGAGACGACCGGCGGGCGGGACAAGAACTCGATCCTCGCCGACACCGTCGAGGCGGTCATCGGCGCGGTCTACCTCTCGACGCCCAAGCCCCGCGGCCTCGACGCCGCGGGGCTGCTCGTGCACTCCCTGCTCGGCCCGGTGATGAAGAGCTCGGCCAACCTCGGCGCCGGCCTCGACTGGAAGACCTCCCTGCAGGAGGTCGCGGCCGCCCAAGGTCTCGGCGGCGTGCAGTACCGCACGAGCGACGAGGGTCCCGACCACGACAAGACCTTCACCGCCCACGCCCACGTCGGCGACGAGGTGCGGGGCACCGGTGTCGGGCGGTCGAAGAAGGACGCCGAGCAGCAGGCTGCGGCCAACGCGTACGCGGCGCTGACCGCGGACGCGCCCCAGACCTCGGCCTGACGTGCCCGAGCTGCCCGAGGTCGAGGTCGTCCGACGCGGACTGGCCGCCCACGTCACCGGACGGACCATCGAGACCGTGTCGCTGCGCGGCGAGCGGGTGGCTCGACGCCACGTGCCCGGTCCGCGTGATCTCGAGGACCGCCTCGCCGGTCGCACCGTCACCGGGGCCCACCGGCGCGGCAAGTACCTGTGGCTGGCCCTCGCCGAGGGGCCTGACGCCGTGCCCGACGAGGGGCTGGTCGTCCACCTCGGCATGAGCGGGCAGATGCTCGTCACCGACCCCGACGACGCGGAGGCCCGCCACACCCACGCTCGGGTGCGTTTCACCGACGCCGGCCACGAGCTGCGCTTCGTCGACCAGCGCACCTTCGGCGGCTTCGCCCTCGCCGATCTCGTCGACGGTGTGCCGGAGGGCATCACGCACATCGCGCTCGACCCCTTCGACCCCGACTACGACCGTGACGTCGTCGTGCGCGACATCAAGCGGCGGCGCAGCGGGATCAAGCGGGTGCTGCTCAACCAGACCGTCGTCTCCGGCATCGGCAACATCTACGCCGACGAGGCGCTGTGGCGTGCCGGGGTCCACGGGGAGCGGCTCGCCTCGTCGCTGACGAAGCCGGCGATCGCGCGCCTGCTCGACCATGCGCGCGACGTCATGGCGCAGGCCCTGGAGCAGGGCGGCACGAGCTTCGACGAGCTCTATGTGAATGTCAACGGCGCCTCGGGCTACTTCGACCGGTCGCTCGCCGCCTACGGCCAGGAGGGACGCCCCTGCCCGCGGTGTGGCACCACGATGCGACGCGAGCAGTTCATGAACCGCAGCTCCACCTCGTGTCCGCGCTGCCAGGTGCGCCCGAGGTCGGCATCTGCCTAGGGAAATGCGGCCGGGCGTGCGCATCTGCCTAGGGAAATGCGGCCGGGTGTGCGCATTTCCCTAGGGAAATGTGGTCCGGATGGGTGATTTCCCTAGGCAGATGCGGGGTCAGGGGCGGGGGAGCTCCTTGAGCTTCACCGACTTGCCGGTGTGCTTCTCGGAGAGGTCGGCGAAGGCCTGCCGGATCGTCGCCGCGTAGGTGTGCGCCCCGCCGAGCGAAGGGTGGATGCCGTCGGCCTGCAGGTCCTCCGCCGCCACGGCCGCGTCCCAGTCGGCCAGGGCGACGTTGGGCCGCTCGGCCGCGATCTTGCGCAGCTCGGCATTGTCGTCGTCGATGCGGGAGAGCCGATCGGCGTGGAGGTTGACGATGACGACCATGCGGTCGTCGCCGATCTCGTCGAGGATCGCGCGGATCGTCTCGGGCTCGGTGCCCGCGTTGGTGCCGAAGGCCAGGACGACGGCGCGGCGCAGCGAGGAGCCGGCCGCCTCGATGGCCGAGCGCCCGTCGGACCAGCGGCGGTTGGACTTCGCGTCGATCTGGACGCCGGGGAAGTAGTACTCGAGCGCGGGCACCGAGCCGACGACCATCGAGTCGCCGAAGACGTCGATCTCGTCCCCCTCCGGCATCGTGAAGCTCGCGGTGCCGGAGAAGGTCGGGGCGGGCTCGGTCTTGCGGGGGGCGGCCGCGCGGGCCTCGTTGGCCTCGATGGTGCGCTGGGTCGACGTGGTGTCAGGGGCCGTGACGAGGACGAGCCCGAGCACGAGGGCGGCGGCGACGGCGGTGCCGAGCACAACGCGGCGGGCCCGCGCCGACTGCAGGAGCGTGAAGGCGCCGAGGATGCGACGACCCGTCTCGCGGAAGCCGAGCCGGCGCACGGGGGTCTCGATGAAGCGGTAGGACAGGTCGGCCAGGGCCAGGGTCACGACGACGGCCCACACACGCGTCCAGACGAAGGCGGCGGAGCCGGCGCTCGTCGGGATGTCCTGGGCGACGATGAGGATGACCGGCCAGTGCCACAGGTAGATGCCGTAGGAGCGCTGCCCGATCCACGTCAGGGGCGGCAGCTCGAGGGTGCTGCGCAGCCGCCCGGGGCGCTCCACGGCCGCGAGCAGGAGCACGGCGGTCGCGACGGACACGAGCGGGATGCCCAGGCGGAAGGTCCACGCGTGGCCCTCGGCGGCGAAGGCCAGCAGCAGCGCGATCGTCACGATGGCGGCGCCGACGATCCACGGTCGACGGGTGCACCACACCCGGCTCGTCGTGTACGCCCGCAGCGGGCCGGTCCACACGATCGCCAGGGCGGCACCGAGCATGAGGCCGACGAGGTGGGTGTGCGTGCCGTAGTACGCGACGGTGGGCGCCGCGGGGTCGAAGGTCACCGCCATGAGCACGGCGGAGGTGAGCCCCAGCCCGAGCACGAGGGTGGCGAGCGCGCCCTCGGTGACGGCGAAGCGGCGGTGCAGCCACAGCAGGCCGATCATCGCCAGCGGCCACACGAGGTAGAACTGCTCCTCGACCGCCAGGCTCCAGAAGTTCATGAAGAGCTGCGGCGAGGTGGCGGCGAAGTAGTTGCTGCCCTGGGCGATCTCGAGCCAGTTGGTCGAGAAGGTCAGGGCTCCGAGCGCCTGGCGGCGCACGCCGACGAGCAGGTCGGCCTCGACGGTGCGGGCGATGAGGATCGCCACCGGGACGACGACGAGCAGGGCGGGCAGGAGGCGTCGGGCCCGGCGGGTCCAGAAGCCCCGCAGGTCCACCCGCCCGGTGTCCCGCCGCTCGCGGACGAGCAGTGTGGTGATGAGGAAGCCGGAGATGACGAAGAAGACGTCGACGCCGAGGAATCCACCGGGCAGCCAGGCCGGGTCGAGGTGGAAGACGACGACCGCGACGATCGCCAGGGCCCGCAGGCCGTCGAGCCCGGCGAGGTGGCCGCGGCTGGCACGGCCGGCCGGGGCTGGCGGGGAGGTGGCCTCGGGCGCGGAGGTGGCCTCTGCGTCGGCGGTGGCGGTTGGCTGACCCACGCAGCCGACGCTAGGCGCGCGCGGCCCTCGGGTGGTGGAGGCTCACCGGGGAGCGGGTAAGTTTCGCCGCCATGACCAGCTCGGAGCGCGCGACCTACTTCGTCCGGGGCCGGGTGCAGGGCGTCGGCTTCCGTTGGTGGACCCGCTCCCGGGCCCTCGAGCTGGGTCTGGTCGGCCACGCCCGCAACATGGACGACGGGCGGGTCGAGGTCGTGGCGCAGGGCTCCCCTTCGGCGTTGGCCGCGCTGGACCGGCTCCTGCGGGAGGAGCCCTCGACGACGCGCCGGCCCGGTCAGGTCACGTCGGTGGTGCG
The DNA here is from genome assembly GCF_052114035.1 of Janibacter sp. RAF52. Classification (NCBI taxonomy): domain Bacteria; kingdom Bacillati; phylum Actinomycetota; class Actinomycetes; order Micrococcales; family Intrasporangiaceae; genus Janibacter; species Janibacter sp. RAF52. The sequence goes on from NZ_JBFRDY010000001.1 coordinate 101,551, forward strand.
TCAGGACGGCAGCGCGAAGGGAGGAGTCGCGGGCTTCGTCGAGAAGTGAGAGGCCCTCGAGCCGAGCCGGGCACGTGACCTAGCCTTGACCGGGTGAGCGAGACACCCCCCGAGCTGCTGCGACTGCGTCAGTCCATCGACAACATCGACGCGGCGCTGATCCACCTGCTCGCCGAGCGGTTCAAGGCGACGCAGAGCGTCGGGGTGCTCAAGGCGCGCATGGACCTGCCGCCCGCCGACCCGGCGCGCGAGGAGCGCCAGATCGCGCGACTGCGCGACCTCGCCGACACGGCCGGCCTCGACCCGGTCTTCGCGGAGAAGTTCTTGAACTTCGTCATCGCCGAGGTCATCCACCACCACGAGCAGATCGCCAGCCAGCAGGCCGGCCCGGACGAGGACTGATCGCATGATCGAGCTGAAGACCCCCCGCGAGATCGAGCAGATGCGCCCCGCCGGGCGGCTCGTGCGAGACGTGCTGCAGCGCCTCACCGAGGTCGCCGAGGTCGGCACCAACCTCCTCGAGCTCGATGCGATCGCGCACGACATGATCCGCGCCGCCGGCGGGACCTCGTGCTACATCGACTACCACCCCTCCTTCGGGGCCAGCCCCTTCGGCAAGGTCCTGTGCACCTCGGTCAACGACGCCGTCCTGCACGGCCTGCCGCACGACTACCGGCTGCGCGACGGTGACCTGCTGTCCGTGGACTTCGCCGTGTCGGTCGAGGGCTGGGTGTGCGACGCGGCCCGGTCCTTCGTCGTCGGTACGCCCGACCCCGAGGACCTGCGGCTCATCGACACGACCGAGCGAGCGCTCGCGGCGGCGATCGAGGTCGCCCGCCCCGGCAAGAAGATCGGCGACATCGGTGCGGCGATCGCAGCCGTCGCCCGCGGCGAGGGCTACTCGATCAACACCGACTTCGGCGGGCACGGTGTCGGCCGCGAGATGCACGGGGACCCGCACGTCGCCAACGACGGTCGGGCGGGCCGGGGCATGCCCCTGCGGCCGGGCCTGGTCATCGCCATCGAGCCGTGGTTCCTCGCAACGACCGACGAGATCTACACGGACCCCGACGGGTGGACCCTGCGCAGCGTCGACGGCTCGCGTGGTGCCCACAGCGAGCACACGGTCGCCATCACCGACGGCGACCCGATCATCCTCACCGCCTGAGCGAAGGGGGCGCAGCGTCCCGGCCTCCGGCTGCCCGGAAGTAGAGTGGCCCGAACTCATCCCGCCGCCGGCCCGAGGAGCGCCTCGCTCGTGTACGTCAAGAGCCTCACCCTCAAGGGCTTCAAGTCGTTCGCCTCGGCGACCCACATGCGCCTGGAGCCGGGCATCACGTGCATCGTCGGGCCCAACGGGTCGGGCAAGTCCAATGTCGTCGACGCCCTCGCCTGGGTCATGGGCGAGCAGGGGGCCAAGTCGCTGCGCGGCGGCAAGATGGAGGATGTCATCTTCGCCGGGACGGCCGGCCGGGCGCCGCTGGGCCGCGCCGAGGTGACGATGACGATCGACAACACCGACGGTGCGCTGCCGATCGACTACACCGAGGTGACGATCAGCCGCACGATGTTTCGCAACGGCGGCTCGGAGTACGCGATCAACGGCACCTCGTGCCGGCTGCTCGACATCCAGGAGCTGCTCTCCGACTCCGGCATCGGCCGGGAGATGCACGTCATCGTCGGGCAGGGTCAGCTCGATGCCGTCCTGCGGGCGACCCCCGAGGAGCGCCGCGGCTTCATCGAGGAGGCCGCCGGCGTCCTCAAGCACCGCAAGCGCAAGGAAAAGGCGATCCGCAAACTCGAGGGGATGGAGGCCAACCTCTCGCGCGTCGCGGACCTGACCACCGAGATCCGTCGCCAGCTCGGGCCGCTGGGCCGCCAGGCCGAGACCGCCCGCAAGGCAGCGGTCATCCAGGCCGACGCCCGCGATGCTCGTCACCGCCTGCTCGCCGACGACCTCGTGCGGATGACCTCGGCCCTCCAGCAGGAGGTCGCCGACGAAGAGGCCATGCTCGAGCGGCGCAAGACCCTCGAGCAGGCCGTGCTCGCCGCCCGCACCCGCATCACCGAGCACGAGGAGGCCGGGGCCGCCGCCGCTGCCGAGCTCGTCGCCGCGCAGCAGCGCGCCACCCGGCTGGCGACGCTCACCGACCGCCTCGCCGCGACCGCATCCCTCGCCGCCGAGCGGGTGCGCCTGCTCGGCCAGGACGAGGAGGTCGAGACGACGAGCGGCCGCGACCCGGACGCTCTGCGTGAGCAGGCGGCCAGGGCACGTGCCGACGAGGAGACGCTGCGCGCTGACATCGCCCGCGTGGGGGAGGAGCTCGCCGCAGCCGTCGCCGCCCGCGAGTCTGCGGAGCAGGCGCACGCCGCCGAGCAGCAGCGCGTCGCGGCCCTCGCCCAGCGGGCCGCGGACCGGCGCGAGGGCCTGGCCCGCCTCGCCGGGCAGGTCGGCGCTCGCCGGTCGCGCATCGAGGCCCGTGAGGCCGAGGTCGGGCGCCTCGAGGAGATCGTCTCGACGGCACTCGCCCGCGCGGACGAGGCCGAGCGGGAGTTCACCCGGCTCGAGGGGACCATCGCCGACGAGGAGGGGAGCGAGGAGGGCCTCGACGAGGCCTACGAACGCACCGCCGCCGCCCACGACTCCGCTGCCCAGGAGGTCGAGCAGATCGTCGAGGCCGGGCGCACGGCCGACCGCGACCGCCAGTCCGCCCAGGCCCGCCTCGAGGCCCTCGAGCTCAGCCTGCGCCGCAAGGACGGGGTCGAGGCGCTGCGCGAGGCCGCGTCCGGGGAGCACGAGATCATCGGCTCGGTCGCCGAGCTCGTCACGGTCCGTGGGGGGCACGAGGCGGCCATCGCCGCGGCGCTGGACCAGGCCGGCAATGCGCTCGCGGTCGGCAGCGTCGCGGCGGCGGCCCGCGCCGTCGAGCAGCTGCGCACCGATGACGCCGGTCGGGCGACGCTCGTCGTCGGCGCAACGGCACGCCCTTCGGACCGGAGCAGCTGGCCCACCCTGCCGGACGGCGCCGTCTGGGCGCTCGACGTGCTCGAGGCCCCCGACGACATCCGCCCCGCAGTCGAGCAGGTCCTCGAGCGGGTCGCCGTCGTCTCGGACACGCCCGCCGCGCTGGTCCTCCTCGAGCGGGTCGGCGAGGTCACCGCCGTCACCGAGGAGGGTGACGTCTACGGACCGGGCTTCGTGCGGGGCGGGTCCAGCGCCGCACCGAGCCTGCTCGAGCTGCAGGCCGCCGTCGACGAGACCCGCACCCGCCTCGACGACGCGACCCGGCGCAGCGAGGAGTCGGCCTTTGCCCTGACCCGCGCCCGCGCCACCCTCGCTGAGTGCGTCGAGGCGCGCGATGCCGCGATGGAGGCCCTGCACGAGTCCGACGCCCGGATGGCGGCCGTCGCCGAGCAGCTCGGCAGCCTGGGCACGACGACCCGGACCGCCCGCAGCGAGGCCGAGCGCACCCGCGCCAAGATCACCGAGGTCACGACCGCGCTCGAGTCCGAGCGTGCCGAGCTCGCCGAGCTCGAGCAGCGCCTCGAGGAGGCCTCCGCGGCCCCGGCCGACGACGAGACGGATGACGACACCGACGACCGCGAGCGTCTGGAGCTCGAGGCGAGCGCGGCGCGCACCGCGGAGACCGAGGTGCGTCTGGCTCTGCGCACCAAGGAGGAGCGGGCCCGCTCCTTGCACGGCCGGGCCGAGTCGCTCGAGGGGGCCGCCCGCAACGAGATCGCCGCCCGGGAGCGACTGCGGGCCCGCCGCGAGCGTCGCCGACGCGAGGCCGAGGTCGCGGCAGCCGTGCAGAGTGCCGCCACCTGGTCGGGGGAGCGGATCGCTGCCGCCGCGGCGGTGGCCGGCCAGCAGCGCGACGCGGGGGAGGCCGCCCGGGCCGAGCGCGACGCGGCGCTGCGCGGGCTGCGCACCGAGCTGACCGAGCAGCAGGACGCGCTGCGCGAGCTGACCGACGAGGTGCACCGCGACGAGGTCGCGCGCGCCCAGCAGATCGCCCGCATCGAGCAGCTGCAGGCCAAGGCCATCGAGGAGCTGGGAGTCGACCCCGACGTCCTCATGGAGGAGTTCGGCCCGCACCAGCTCGTGCCCCACGTCGCCGGTCCCGACGAGGACCCGGAGTCCGAGGACTTCCCGCAGCCGCAGCCCTACGTGCGCGAGGTGCAGGAAAAGCGCCTGCGCACCGCCGAGCGCGGCCTCAAGGCCCTCGGCAAGGTCAACCCGCTGGCGCTCGAGGAGTTCGCGGCGCTCGAGGAGCGCCACACCTTCCTCACGACGCAGCTCGAGGACCTGCGGCAGTCCAAGAAGGACCTGCTCGAGATCGTCGCCGAGATCGACGAGCGGGTCGAGCAGGTCTTCTCCGAGGCCTTCGCCGACACCGCCGAGCAGTTCGAAGGGGTCTTCTCCCGCCTCTTCCCCGGCGGCGAGGGGCGACTGGTCCTCACCGACCCGAGCAACATGCTGACCACCGGCATCGAGGTCGAGGCCCGTCCTCCGGGCAAGAAGGTCAAGCGCCTGTCGCTGCTCTCCGGTGGTGAGCGTTCGCTCGTCGCTGTCGCGCTGCTCGTGTCGATCTTCAAGGCCAGGCCCTCGCCCTTCTACATCATGGACGAGGTCGAGGCGGCGCTCGACGACACCAACCTCGGCCGCCTCATCATGCTCTTCGAGGAGCTGCGCGACTCCAGCCAGCTCATCGTCATCACCCACCAGAAGAAGACGATGGAGGTCGCCGACGCGCTCTACGGCGTCTCGATGCGTGGTGACGGCATCACGACCGTGGTCAGCCAGCGCCTGCGTGACGTCGCACCGGCGGGCGAGGCCCAGCCGGCCTGAGGCCCCGCAGGCGCTCGATGACGCCCGTGCCGGGCGGCGGGTCGAGTTGAGCGGCCCGTCGTCACGGGGGACGATGGGGGTATGACCGCCATGATCGTGGGGCTGATCCTCTGCCTTGTCCTGTCCTTCGCCGTGATGGGCCTGGTGGCCATCCCCGCGAGGCGCGAGGGTCGCGAGATCCTCACCGCCCGGGGCGAGCGGGTCGTCGTCAAGGTCCGCGAGAGCGCCGACGGTGCCGCGACCCGCACCTCCGGCCTGGTCTCCAGCGCGTCGTCCTCCAAGCGAAAGGCCTCATGAGCTCCACCTCCGAGACCATCCCCGGCCTCCGCGGCCCCGTCGACCCTGCGGTCCGACCCCAGGACGACCTCTTCGGACATGTCAACAACCACTGGCTGCAGACGGTGGAGATCCCGGCGGACCGCGGTCGCTACGGGGCCTTCGACGTCCTGCGCGAGCGTGCCGAGCAGGACGTGCGCGACCTCATCGAGGAGGTAAGCGACCGGGTCGAGGCCGGTGAGCTGGCCCCGGACGACGTCGCCGGCAAGGTCGGGGCGCTCTACCGCTCCTTCGTCGACGAGCAGCGGGCTGACGAGCTGGGCAGCGCACCGATCGCCGACCTGCTCGACGCTGTGGACGGCGTGACGAGCACGCCCGACTTCGTGGCGCTCACCGGGCGTCTGGCGCGCGACGGCGTGAGCGGCTTCGTCCTCCCCTTCGTCAACACCGACGACAAGGACTCCTCGCGCTACGTGCTCTACCTCGAGCAGGGCGGGCTCGGCCTGCCCGACGAGTCGTACTACCGCGACGAGCAGCACGCCGAGACGCTCGGCGCCTACCGGGCCCACGTCGCCCGCCTGCTGCGTCTCGTCCTCGGTCGCGACGAGGCGGCGGCCGAGACCGCCGAGCGCGTGGTGGCCCTCGAGACCGAGCTGGCCCGTGACCACTGGGACCGCGTCGCCAACCGCGACCCCGTCCGGACGTACACGCTCCTCGACTCGGCTGCCCTCACCGAGCTGGCCCCGGCCATCGACTGGGGTGCCTGGGCCTCCGGGCTCGGGGCGTCGTCCCCCTTCGCCGAGGTCGTCGTGCGCCAGCCCGACTTCCTGCGCGGGCTCTCGCTCACGCTCGACACCACTGACCTCGAGACGTGGAAGGACTGGCTGCGGCTGCGCATCGTCCAGGCCCACGCCGCCTACCTCGGGTCCGACGTCGTCGCCGCGGAGTTCGACTTCGTCGGGCGGACCCTCTCGGGCATCCCCGAGCAGCGGGCCCGCTGGAAGCGTGGCGTCTCCCTCGTCGACGACTCGCTCGGCGAGGCCGTCGGCGAGCTCTACGTCGCCCGCCACTTCCCGCCCGCTGCCCGTGAGCGGATGGGCGAGCTCGTCGACAACCTCGTCGAGGCCTTCCGCCGGTCCTTCGCCGCATCCGACTGGATGAGCGAGGAGACCAAGGCGGAGGCCGTCGCCAAGCTCGAGGCCTTCACCCCCAAGGTGGGCCACCCGAGCACTTGGCGTGACTACTCCAGCCTCGAGATCCGCGAGGACGACCTCGTGGGCAATGTGCGCCGGGTCGCGGCCTTCGAGGTCGACCGGGCGCTCGCCAAGCTCGGCGGGCCGGTTGACCGTGACGAGTGGTTCCTCACCCCGCAGACGGTCAATGCCTACTACAACCCGGGGCTCAACGAGATCGTCTTCCCCGCCGCGATCCTCCAGCCGCCCTTCTTCGACGCCGAGGGTGACGACGCCGACAACTACGGCGGCATCGGTGCGGTCATCGGCCACGAGATCGGCCACGGCTTCGACGACGCCGGCTCCACCTTCGACGGTCAGGGCAACCTGCGCGACTGGTGGACCGAGGCGGACCGCGCGGCCTTCGAGGAGCGGCGCGACGCCCTCGTGCGCCAGTTTGACTCCTACTCGACGCGCAATGCCCCGGGCCATACGGTCAACGGCGCCCTGACGGTCGGCGAGAACATCGGCGACATCGGTGGCCTGGCCATCGGTCACGCGGCCTACCTCATCGCCGCGGGCGACGCCGCGTACGAGAGCGACGCCGACGGACTGACGGGGGAGCAGCGCTTCTTCAGCAACTGGGCTCGCGTCTGGTGCGGCGACGCCCGGCGGGAGGAGGCGGTGCGGCTGCTGTCCATCGACCCGCACAGCCCCCAGGACGTGCGGGCCAATGCGGTGCGCAACATCGACGCCTTCCACACCGCCTTCGGCACGCAGGAGGGTGACGAGATGTGGCTCGACCCGCAAGAGCGGGTCTCGCTCTTCTGATGCCCCGAGACCGCGACGCCCGGGGTCGGGCCGAAAACGCCCGGCCCCGTGACGGGCTCGGCCGGCCCCTGCCCTACGGCAGCGCCGGGGTCGAGCGGGTCGCGCCCGGCGAGCGCACCGCCGATGAGGCGCTCGCGTTGGCCCAGGACTACCTCGACCGCGAGATGCCCTTCCACGCCCACGAGGTGCTCGAGGAGCAGTGGAAGGCGGCGCCCGACCCTGAGCGTGCGCTCTGGCAGGGTCTGGCGCAGCTCGCCGTCGGCCTGACCCACCAGCGGCGCGGCAATGCGCGTGGGGCGGCGAGCGTGACGAGGCGGGGCGCCGCGGCCATCGAGCGCTACGTGGCGATCGCGCCCCACGGCATCGACGTCGCCGGGCTCGTGGCGTGGGCCGCGGAGCTCGCCGCGGACCCGGCGGCCGAGGTGGCCGTGCCCTCCCTTCGCTCGTGACTTCCGGGTAACTTCGGTGCGGGTGCCTCCGGGCGGCGGTCGAGAGCGGTGACGCCGCCACGGGTTCGGCGCGGTCCGCGTAGCCTGCGAAGATGGCCGGGTGATGGGTATCGACACACTGACTGAGTACATCGCCGTCGCGGTCGGCCTGCTGCTCCTGCTCGGGGGCCTGGCGATCGGACTCCTGCGCGGCGGGCGCGGTGGGACCAAGGAGCTGCCGCCGGAGCGGCGCCCCCCGGAGCGCCCCAAGGGCAGCACCGACCACCGCAGCGGCACGATCGTCCTCGACCGTCCGAGCGACCACGCCAAGCCGCAGGCCCCGCCGGAGGAGACGAAGGGGGAGGACCCCGAGCCAGCCAGCCCGCCGGCAGAGGAGCCCGCCGCCCCCGAGGCGGCCGCCCCGGAGACTGCCGCCCCCGAGACGAAGACCCCGGCCGCGGACGACGAGTTCACCCCCGTCCCCTCGGACGAGGAGGCCGACCGGGGTCGCACCGTGCCGCCGCTCGCCACCGAGCCGCAGTCGCCCGCCGAGCCCGAGGCCCCGACCCAGCCCGACGCCCCGGCTGAGCCTGAGTCCCCGGTCGAGCCGGAGGTGCCCGCCGAGGCGCCGGTCGACACCCCCGCTCCCACCCGCGACCGGATGCGGGCCCTGCGCTCGCGCCTGGCGCGCTCCAACGGCGCGATCGGCAAGGGGCTGCTCGCCCTGCTCTCCCAGGGCAAGCTCTCCGAGGAGGACTGGGAGGAGGTCGAGGACACCCTCCTCGTCGCCGACCTCGGCATGGAGCCCACGACCGAGCTCGTCGACTCGCTGCGCGAGCACGTCTCCGTCGACGGCACGACCGACCCCGAGGTCGCCAAGGACTGGCTCTACAACGACCTGCTCCAGCTCGTCGACCCGAGCATGGACCGCGGCCTGGCCGCCTCCAGGGTCGACGACCGCCCGGCCTGCATCCTCGTCGTCGGGGTCAACGGCACGGGCAAGACGACGACCGTCGGCAAGCTCGCCCGAGTGCTCGTGGCCAACGACCGGGACGTCCTGCTCGGTGCTGCCGACACCTTCCGCGCCGCGGCCGCCGACCAGCTCGAGACGTGGGGGGCCCGCGTCGGTGTCCCGACGGTCCGCAGCGACCGCGAGGGTGCCGACCCGGCCGCCGTCGCCTTCGACGCGGTCAAGGCCGCGGCGGACGCCGAGGTCGATGCCGTGATCATCGACACCGCGGGGCGCCTGCACAACAAGGTCGGCCTCATGGACGAGCTGTCCAAGGTCAAGCGGGTCATCGAGAAGCAGACCCCCATCGACGAGGTGCTGCTCGTCCTCGACGCGACGACGGGGCAGAACGGCCTGGCCCAGGCCAAGGTCTTCGCCGAGGCGGTCGACATCACCGGTGTCGTGCTCACCAAGCTCGACGGCACGGCCAAAGGCGGCATCGTCGTCGCCGTCCAGCGCACCCTCGGGGTGCCGGTCAAGCTCGTCGGCCTCGGCGAGGGGCCGGACGACCTGGCCCCCTTCGTGCCGGAGGCCTTCGTCGACGCGATCGTCGGCTGACTCCGGACCGAGCGATGAGGCCCCCGACCACCACGGTGGTCGGGGGCCTCGTGCATGCGTCGGGCGTCAGCGCAGCGACTGCTCGAAGGTCAGGTAGTACCGGCTGTCCGTCGAGGAGGTCATGACCGCCCACGCCACCTTGACCTTGACGTCCGAGCGCCGGCTCGTCCCGGGCACGGGCGCCGTGCACGTCGTCGTGCGGCCCTTGATGAGCACGAGGCGCGACGGGCAGGAGATGTCGGAGACCTTGTGCCCCACCTGCTTCATGCCCCGGGCGATCTGCCGCTCGACCTCGTCCGACGAGATCGTCAGGGACGCGTCGGTGTTGGGCGTCCCCGCCGGCGGCGGCGGGACGCTCGCGCTGGGCACGCTCGTCGGTGTCGTGGTCGTCGACCCATACGACGTCGAGGTCGACGTGGACGTCGAGGTCCACGTGCTCGTGCTCGTGCTCGTGCTCGGCTCGCCACTCGTCGAGGTGCTCGTCGGCTCGCTCGTGGGATCACTCGTCGGGCCTCCGGTCGACTCGCCCGAGGTGGGGGGCGGTGCACCGGTGCTCGTCTCGTCGCCACCCTGCATGGCGACGTAGCCGACCCCGCCGCACAGGCAGATGAGCAGCGCGATGACGACGGGGATCGAGACGACCCAGACCCAGGCCGGGACCCCCTTCGACGGCGGTGGGGTGTACGGCTGCTGACCGTAGGGCTGCTGGCCGTACGGAGGGTGCTGTCCCGGTCCCGGGGGCGGCGCGGTCATCGAGGCTCCTGCTCGTCGTGACCGAGAGGCACGCAGGCAGCTGACCCCCCGGCATGAAGTGCGTGCCCGCCCACCGTATGCCATGGCCGGCGTCTCATCACGTGGGACGGAGGGCGTGGTGTCACCGGGTCGTAACGCCTGCGCCGCAAGGGAAACACCGACGTAACACGGGGCATCCGCTGACGAAACGGCACCGGCGGACTCTTGCCGTCATGAGCCCAACCATCGCGCCCCTCGCGGCGACACCACCAGCGATCGACACGTCGGCCACCGCCTTCATGATCATCTGCGCAGCCCTCGTGCTCCTGATGACGCCCGGCCTGGCCCTCTTCTACGGCGGCATGACCCGCGCCAAGTCCGTCCTCAACATGATGATGATGAGCTTCGGTGCCATGGGCGCCGCGGGCGTCGTCTACGTCCTGTGGGGCTACTCGATGTCCTTCGGCGGGTCCGACATCGGCGGCATCCTGGCCAACCCATTCGAGAAGTTCGGTCTGCGCGGCGTCGCGAGCACCGTCGACGGGGTGACCGGGACCGTCGGCGCCGACGGCATGCCCGTCATCGACGTCTTCGGCGCCGACGTGTGGATCCCCGAGGTCCTCTTCGCCGGCTTCCAGCTGACCTTCGCGATCATCACCGTCGCGCTCATCAGCGGGGCCATCGCAGACCGCGTGAAGTTTTCCACCTGGATGGTCTTCGTCCCGGTGTGGCTCACGCTGGTCTACTTCCCGATCGCCCACATGGTGTGGGGCGGCGGGCTGCTGTCCGGTGCAGAGCGCGGCTTCGCCGCCTGGCTCTTCGGCACGGCCGACGGCGCGGCGACCGTCGCTCCGATCGACTTCGCCGGAGGCACCGTCGTGCACATCAACGCGGGCATGGCCGGCCTCGTCCTCGCCCTCGTCGTCGGCAAGCGACTCGGCTTCGGCAAGACCGCCATGCGCCCCCACAACGTCCCGCTCGTCATGATCGGCGCCGGTCTGCTGTGGTTCGGCTGGTTCGGCTTCAACGCCGGCTCCGAGCTCGCCGCCGACGGTGTGGCCAGCCTCGTGTGGGTCAACACCACGGCCGCCACCGCCGCCGCGATCCTCGGCTGGCTGCTCGTCGAAAAGCTGCGTGACGGGCACGCCACCTCGATCGGCGCCGCCTCCGGTGTCGTCGCCGGCCTCGTCGCCATCACCCCCGCCTGCGGCAGCCTCTCACCCGTCGGGTCGCTCGGCTTGGGCGCCGTCGCCGGTGCGCTCGCCGCCCTGGCCGTCGGCCTGAAGTACCGCTTCGGCTACGACGACTCGCTCGACGTCGTCGGCGTCCACCTCGTCGCCGGCCTCTGGGGCACCGTGGGTGCCGGGCTGCTCGCCACCGACGGCGGGCTGCTCTACGGCGGCGGCGTCCAGCAGACCGTCGTCCAGGTCGTCATCGCCCTCGTGAGCCTCGTGATCTCCGCGGTCCTCACCTACGTCATCGCCATCGTCCTCAAGCGCACGATGGGCTGGCGCATCAGCGAGGAGGACGAGGTGTCCGGTATCGACTCCGCCGAGCACGCCGAGTCCGGCTACGACCTCGCCTCCCGCGGTGGTCGCCTCGGGTCGGCCGGGGCCGGTGTCGCCACCGCAGCCGCGCACGCCCGCCAGCAGGACGAGACCATCGAAGGAGCCCGAGCATGAAGCTCGTCACCGCCATCATCAAGCCCCACCAGATCGACGACGTCAAGGAGGCCCTCGAGTCCTTCGGCATCACCGGCATGACCGTGAGCGAGGCGAGCGGCTACGGCCGCCAGCGCGGCCACAGCGAGGTCTACCGCGGGGCCGAGTACACCGTCGACTTCGTCCCGAAGATCCGCCTCGAGGTCCTCGTCGAGGACATCGACGCCGAGTCCGTCGTCGGCGTCGTCGTCTCGGCGGCCCGCACCGGTCGGATCGGTGACGGCAAGGTCTGGGTCACCCCCATCGACGACGTCGTGCGCGTGCGCACCGGGGAGAAGGGAGTCGAGGCGATCTGAGCCTCGGACACCATGACCCGCACCGGAAGCGACATGCGATCCGCGCGGCTCGATCTCGCCGGCACCCGGGAGTTCACGCTCCCGGGTGCCGGCGAGACCCGCCGCGCCGCGATCAGCGAGGCGACCCGCAGCTGGCTGACCGATCTCCACCTCGACGCCGTGGGGGAGCGCCCCGGCATCGCGCTCGCCGCGGTGGGCTCCCTGGGGCGTGGCTGGTCCGGCCCGCTCAGCGACCTCGACCTCGTCCTCGTCCACGACGGCCGCAGCATCCGCGCCGACGACCTCACGGCCATGGCCGACCGGCTCTGGTACCCGATCTGGGACTCCGGGCTCGCGCTCGACCACTCGGTCCGCTCCGCGGCCGAGTGCCGCAGCGTCGCCCGGGAGGACCTCTCAGCGGCGGTCGGCCTGCTCGACCTCTCCCTTGTCGCCGGCGACGAGGAGCTCGTCGCGGGGGTCCGCTCCACCGTCTCCCACGACTGGCGCTCGGGGGCCCGCACCCGGCTGCCGCAGTTCGTCGAGTCGGTGCGGGCCCGTCACCACCGGCACGGTGACCTGAGTCAGCAGGTCGAGCCCGACCTCAAGGAGGCCTTCGGGGGTCTGCGCGACGTCACCGTGCTCGACGCCCTCACTCGAGCCTGGCTCACCGACCGCCCCCACGGGGCCGTCGAGCCGGCCCTGCACCACCTGCTCGACGTGCGTGATGCCCTGCACGTCGTCACCGGTCGCGGCCGTGACCGGCTGCTGCGCGAGGAGCACGACGCCGTGGCCGCACTGCTCGGCCTCGCCGACGCCGACGAGCTGCTCACGAGCGTCTCGACCTCGGCCCGCACCATCGCGTGGGCCCTGGAGTCCACGATGAGGCGGGCCGGCCAGAGCCAGCGTGCGCGGACCCTGCGCGTCGGGCCGCGCCGCCCGCTCATGAAGCCCCTCGGCCACGGCCTCTTCGAGCACGACGGCGAGGCGGTGCTCGGGTCGACCCGGCTCGTCGGGGTCGACCCGAGCCTCCCCCTTCGTGCTGCGGTCGTGGCGGCTCGCCACGGTCTGCCGCTGGCGCCGCAGACCCTGACAAACCTCGCTGCCTGCCCCGAGCCCTCCCTGCCGTGGGACCAGCACGTCCGCGACCTGCTCGGCGACCTCCTCGCTGCCGGCCCCGGGCTGCCGCCCGTGTGGGAGGGGCTCGACCAGGTCGGCATCATCGAGCGCTGGCTGCCGGAGTGGGCCGACGTGCGCTGCCGGCCCCAGCACAACCCCGTGCACCGGCACACCGTCGATCGGCACCTGCTCGAGACGGTCGCCCGCGCCTCGAGCCTCGCGCGCGACGTCGCCCGCCCCGACCTGCTGCTCCTCGCGGCCCTGCTCCACGACATCGGCAAGGTCGCCGGTGCCCGCGACCACTCGCGCACGGGAGCCGACATCAGCGACCGCGTGCTGCGTCGGTGGGGCGTGCCCGACGACGACCGCGAGCGGGTCGTGCTGCTCGTGCGGGAGCACCTGACGCTCGTCGAGACCGCGACCCGGCGCGACCTGGCCGACCCGGCCACGGCGAGCGCCGTGTGCGACCTCGTCGAGGGTGATGCGGAGACCTTCGAGCTGCTGCGGGCGCTGACCATCGCCGACGCCCGGGCCGCCGGGCCGGCTGCCTGGACCGACTGGCGGGCGGGGCTCGTCGACACGCTCACCGGCCGCGTGCGCGAGCGGCTCACGGGCCAGACGCCTCCGGTCCCGCCGCTCGCGCCGGCGCCGGAGGTCGACGACGAGGCGCTTGGTGACGTCGTCGCCGGACGCCCGCACGTGCGTGTCGAGCGGGCGCCCGGCGGGTGGGCCCTGACGATCCACTGCCGGGACCGGCTCGGGCTCTTCGCCGACACGGCCGGTCTGCTGGCGGCGCACGGCATGACGGTCCGGCGGGCCCGACTGGCCACCGTGGACGGGATCGCCGTCGACGAGTGGTTCGTCGAGTCGCCGGGAGGGGACCCACCCGAGGCCGTGCGGGTGGCCTCGGGGCTCTCCCGGCTCGAGGCCGGGGACCGCGCCGCGCTCGGGGCGCTCGCCCGACGCCGGCGCGGGGACGCCCCGGCCGGTGCGGCCGGGGGAGCGCGGGCCTTCGTCCTGCCGAGCGCCGGCAGCGGCGCCACGGTCCTCGAGGTGCGCTCGCAGGACCGGCCGGGACTGCTGCACGACCTCGGGCAGGTCCTCGCGGAGGAGGGGCTGAGCGTGCGGTCGGCACACATCTCGACCTTTGCCGGGCAGACCCTCGACACCTTCTACGTCACCGATCGTCGGGGCAGCGAGCTCGGGCCGGCGGCGGTGGCGCGGGCGCTGGCGGCCGTCATCGACGCCTGTGACGGCGCCTGAGGCGCCCGTGCCACCACGAGGCGAAGGGAGGAGCCGCGGGCAAGTACCCTTGGCCGGGTGTTCACCAGCCTGTCCGACCGCCTGACCGCGACCTTCAAGAACCTCCGCGGCAAGGGGCGCCTGTCCGAGTCCGACGTCAACAAGACCGTCCGCGACATCCGGATGGCCCTCATCGACGCCGACGTCGCCCTGCCCGTCGTCAAGGAGTTCACCTCCGCCGTGCGCGAGCGCGCCACCGGCGCCGAGGTGAGTGGGGCCCTCAACCCGGCCCAGCAGGTCATCAAGATCGTCAACGAGGAGCTCGTGACGATCCTCGGCGGCAACACCCGAACGATCCAGTTCGCCAAGCGCCCGCCGACGGTCATCATGCTCGCCGGTCTCCAGGGCTCGGGCAAGACGACCTTCGCCGGCAAGCTCGGCGCCTGGCTCAAGGACCAGGGCCACACCCCGATCCTCGTCGCGGCAGACCTCCAGCGCCCCAATGCCGTCACCCAGCTCGAGGTGACCGGTCAGCGAGCCGGCGTCCCGGTCTTCGCTCCCGAGCGGGGCAACACCGGTGGGCACGACGCCGTCCTGGAGTCGGGGGAGGGCACCCGCTCCTTCGGTGACCCCGTCGCCGTGAGCCGCGCGGGCATCGCGCACGCCCAGTCGCAGATGCACGACGTCGTCATCGTCGACACCGCCGGCCGTCTCGCGGTCGACGCCGAGCTCATGCAGCAGGCCGCGGACATCCGGGCCGCCGTGCAGCCCGACGAGGTCCTCTTCGTCATCGACTCGATGATCGGTCAGGCCGCCGTCGAGACCGCACGGGCCTTCGCCGAAGGGGTCGACTTCACGGGTGTCGTGCTCTCGAAGCTCGACGGTGACGCCCGCGGTGGTGCGGCCCTGTCCGTCGCCGGCACGACGGGGCGGCCGATCATGTTCGCCTCCACGGGCGAGCAGACCAAGGACATCGAGGTCTTCCACCCCGACCGGATGGCCGGGCGCATCCTCGACATGGGAGACGTCCTCACGCTCATCGAGCAGGCCGAGCGCGCCTTCGAGCGCGGCCAGGCCGAGGAGATGCAGCGCAAGTTCCTCGCGGAGGAGGACTTCACCTTCGACGACTTCCTGCAGCAGATGTCCGCGATCAAGCGGATGGGCTCGCTGAAGTCGATGCTCAAGATGATGCCCGGCATGGGGCAGATGTCGGCGCAGCTCGACAACCTCGACGAGCGCGAGTTCGACCGGGTCGAAGCCATGGTCCGCTCGATGACCCCCTTCGAGCGGACGCACCCCAAGCAGATCAACGGCTCCCGCCGCTCGCGGATCGCCAAGGGCTCGGGCGTGACCGTCTCCGAGGTCAACCAGCTCCTCGAGCGCTTCACCGAGGCGCAGAAGATGATGAAGCAGCTCGCCCGGGGCGGTGGCATGCCGGGCATGCCCGGCGTCCCCGGCATGGGTGGCGGTGCGGGCCGCAAGAAGGGCAAGCAGCAGCAGAAGAAGAAGGGCAAGTCGGGCAACCCCGCCAAGCGCGCCCAGCAGGAGCGCGAGGCAGCCGAGCGCGCGGCCGGCGGGGGGCGCTCCGGGCCGGCGGGCTCGGCCTTCGGTGGCGGCCCCGCGGGCGGGGGCGCGGGCCTCGACCCCGCCGACCTCGACCCGGGCCAGCTGCCCAAGGGCTTCGAGAAGTTCCTGGGCGGCGGCAGCTGATCGACCGATGGATTCGCCGACGCTCCACGCGGTGACCTCGGGGACCTCCGGCCCCCGGGTCGCCTTCTGCCACGGGCTCTTCGGCCAGGGGCGCAACTGGACCCAGATCGCCAAGGGTCTGGCCGACATCAGCCGGCCGACCCTGCTCGACATGCCCGACCACGGACGGTCGCCGTGGACCGAGCGTTTCGACTACCCGACGGCCGCCGACATCGTCGCCGACAACCTGCGAGCGATCGACTCGGACGAGCCGTGGGTCGTCGTCGGGCACTCGATGGGCGGCAAGATCGCGATGCTCGTGGCCCTGCGCCACCCCGAGCTCGTCGACCGGCTGTGCGTCGTCGACATCTCGCCGGCCGCGACGACGAGCTTCAGCGAGTTCGAGACCTACATCGCCGCGATGCAGGCGATGGACCTCGGCAGCATCACCACCCGTGAGCAGGCCGACGCGGCGATGCGCGAGGCCGCACCCGATCCGGGGGTGCGGGCCTTCCTCCTGCAGAACCTGCGCCGGGAGGGCGACGGCTGGCGCTGGCAGCCCAACCTCGAGGTGATCGGCCGCGACATCGCCACCATCGGCGGCTGGCCCACCGACGAAGTGGCGGGTCTCGCCCCCTTCGACAAGACGGTGCTGTGGCTCGCCGGCGAGCGATCGCTGTACGTCACCGACGACGACCTCGCCGAGATGCGACGGCTCTTCCCCCGGGTGCGGCTCGTGACCGTCAAGGGTGTCGGGCACTGGGTGCACTCCGAGGCGCCCGAGGTGACGCTCCAGTCGCTGCGGGCGCTCATCACCTCGTCACGCTGACGCCGGAGTGTGATGGAGTAGAGGGGCCCGGCGGAGCTGCCGGGCACCCCGACCGAGAGGACCTGATCATGTCCCGCATCGTCGTCATCGGTGGCCACGGCAAGGTGGCCCTGCTGCTCACCCCGATCCTCGCCGAACTCGGGCACTCGGTGACCTCCGTCATCCGCAACCCCGATCACGCCGCCGACGTCGAGGCGGCAGGGGCGGCCCCGCACGTCGCCGATGTCGAGATGCTCGACACCGACGGCATCGCCGAGGTCCTCGCGGGCCACGACGCGGTCGTGTGGTCCGCCGGCGCCGGCGGGGGAGACCCCGAGCGCACCCGGGCCGTGGACCAGGACGCGGCGATCCGCTCGATGGAGGCCGCGCGACAGGCCGGCGTGCGGCGCTACGTCATGCTGAGCTATTGCGGTGCCGGGCCCGACCACGGCGTCGACCCGAGCAACCCCTTCCACGCATATGCCGAGGCCAAGGCCGCGGCAGACGAGCACCTGCGCGGCACCGACCTCGACTGGACCGTCCTCGGGCCGAGCAGCCTGACCCTTGACCCGCCGACCGGCAAGATCCAGATCGGCCGGGAGGGGAGCGGCCAGGTCTCGCGAGCCAATGTCGCCCGGGTCATCGCGGCGACGCTCGCCGCCAACGCGACTGTCGGGCGGACCATCGAGTTCCACGACGGGGAGACCCCGATCGACGAGGCGATCTCGGGCTAGCCTCGGGTCATGGCTGAAGTGCTGCACGTCAAGGGCGAGGTGCTGGTCTCCGAGCAGGAGAGCGTGCCCGAGCTGTGGATCATCGACGGCAAGATCTCCTTCTCACCGCCGACGAGCGGCGACGTCGAGACGATCACGGGCTACGTCCTGCCCGGCTTCGTCGACGCGCACTGCCACGTCGGGCTCGATGCGCACGGGGCGGTCGACGCCGCGACGAGCGAGACCCAGGCCGTGACCGACCGCGACGCCGGCACCCTGCTCATCCGTGACGCCGGCTCGCCGGCCGACACCCGCTGGATCGACGAGCGCGACGACCTGCCCAAGATCATCCGGGCCGGCCGTCACATCGCGCGGACCAAGCGCTACATCCGCAACTACGCGCACGAGGTCGAGCCCGAGCAGCTCGTCTCCCGGGTGCGCGCCGAGGCTCGCGCGGGTGACGGCTGGGTCAAGCTCGTCGGGGACTGGATCGACCGCGGGGTCGGTGACCTGGCCCCCTGCTGGCCGCGGGAGGTGCTCGTCGAGGCCATCGCGGCCGCCCACGAGGAGGGTGCCCGGGTCACCGCGCACTGCTTCGGCGAGGAGTCGCTCGCGGACTTCGCGGCGGCCGGCACCGACTGCATCGAGCACGCGACCGGCCTGATGCCGGAGACGATCTCCGCCTTCGCCGATCAGGGCATCGCGATCGTGCCGACCCTCGTCAACATCGAGACCTTCCCCAAGATCGCGGCACCCGCCGCGGAGAAGTTCCCCGACTACCACCGGCACATGCTCGAGCTGCACGAGCGGCGCTTCGAGACGGTCGCCGCCGCCCACGACGCGGGGATCGACGTCTACGTCGGTACCGATGCCGGCGGCTCCCTGCCGCACGGGCTCGTCGCCCAGGAGATGGAGCTGCTCACCCGAGCGGGCTTCAGCACCCGTGAGGCACTGGCCGCGGGCACCTGGCGCTCACGTGACTGGCTCGGTCACCCTGCCATCGCTGAAGGGGAGGACGCCGACCTCGTCGTCCTCGCCGACGACCCCCGTGAGGACGTGCGCGCCTGCGGCACGCCGACGCACGTCATCCTGCGGGGGGCCCGCGTCGGGGGGCGCTGACCCCCTTCGTCGCCCCGTCCCTCAGACGGGCTCGCCCACGAGCTCTCGCTCGTCGCTGTCGCGGGTTGCGGTCGCCTCGGCCGCCACCTCGGCCCGGTGGGCCCGCATGCTGTAGGCGACTGCGGCGATCCACACGGCCCACACGAGGCCGTAGACGACCCACTTCGCGGCGTCGTCGAGGGCGAGACCGCCCTTGCCCATGATGGTCTTGGAGTTGGTCAGGACGATGAGGCCACCGACGAGCGAGCCGAGGATCCGCGGGGGGATCGTGCGCACGAGCCAGGCGGCGATCGGCGCGGCGACCGCCCCGCCGATGAAGAGCATCGCGACCCAGGAGAAGTTGATGCCCTGGGAGCCGAGGGCGGCGAGGAAGCCGATGCTCGCGGCGACCGAGATGAGGAACTCGCTGGTGTCGATCGAGCCGATGACCTTGCGCGGCTCCATCCGGCCGCTGGCGAGGATCGCCGGGGTGCCGACCGGCCCCCAGCCGCCGCCGCCGGTCGCGTCGACGAAGCCGCCGAAGAGCCCGAGGGGAGCGAGGAAGCGCTTGCGCAGCGGGGTGCCGATACGGTCCTTGCGCAGCCCCTTGAAGGTGAAACGCAGCAGGACGTAGAGACCCAGCGCGAGCAGGATGCCCGACATGATCGGCTTGGCCGTCGAGGTGTCGAGGCTGGCGAGGAAGGTCGCGCCGGCGAAGGCGCCGACCGCCCCGGGGAGGCCGATCTTGAGCACGACCGGCCAGTCGACGTTGCCGAAGCGCCAGTGCGAGGCGCCGGAGACGAGCGTCGTGCCGATCTCGGCGAGGTGGACGGTGGCCGAGGCGGCGACGGGGTTGGTCCCGATCGCGAGCAGCAGCGTCGTCGTCGTGACGCCGTATGCCATGCCGAGCGATCCGTCGACGAGCTGGGCGAGCAGGCCGACGACGGCCAGGAGGACGAGCTTGCGCATACGGAGGACTCTTTCCGTGAGGAGTGTGCGGCGCTCCGTGGGGTATGTCCCACGTGATGAGCAGGAGTTTCACCGAACATCCTGTTATCGGTCAAGTAACGTCACGTTATGTCTCAGGTCGTGGTCACCACCCCCGGCCCCGCCCGCGATACTGAGGGCATGGATATCTCCGCCCGATCCGACTACGCGGTGCGCGCCATGCTCACCCTGGCCGCGGCCACTGACGGGGGCACGCCGGTCTCGGTCGTCCGGCTCGCCGCCGAGCAGGAGCTGCCGCGCAAGTTCCTCGAGGCGATCCTCGCCGACCTGCGCCGGGCCGAGCTCGTCGTCAGCAGGATGGGTGCCAGCGGTGGCTACCTCCTCGCCCGCCCGGCGACGCAGATCTCCGTGGGTGCGGTCATCCGGGCCGTCGACGGTCCGCTCGCCGAGGTGCGGGGGGAGCGCCCCCAGGCCATGACCTACGACGGCGCCGCCACCCACCTGCGGACGGTCTGGGTCGCCGTCCGCTCGAGCGTGCGCTCCGTCCTCGACGGGACGAGCCTCGCCGACGTGCTGAGCGGCGACTTCCCTGCCGCCGTCGAGGAGGCCCTCGCGGCCCCCGACGCCTGGGAAAACCGCTGAGGTCCTCCCTTCGTCCCGGTTTGGGCCGGGGAGGGGAGGCGTGGAACAATCCCCTCCGTACCCGTCCGCGCCGGGGATCTCTCCTGCGTGCGCCGGATGCCTACACCCCGAGCTCGATACCCCGTGCGAACCGCGCACGGTCTCGCCGTGCTCATGACTGAAGGGACCACGACCGTGGCCGTCAAGATTCGTCTCAAGCGGATGGGCAAGATCCGCGCTCCGTTCTACCGCGTCGTCGTCATGGACTCGCGCGCCAAGCGCGATGGCCGGGCCATCGAGGAGATCGGCAAGTACCACCCCACCGAGGAGCCCTCGCTCATCGACATCGACAGCGAGCGCGCGCAGTACTGGCTCTCCCAGGGCGCCCAGCCCACCGAGGCCGTCGCCGCGCTGCTCAAGGTCACCGGTGACTGGCAGAAGTTCAAGGGTGAGGCCGGCGCCGAGGGCACCCTCAAGGTCAAGGAGGCCAAGCCCTCCAAGAAGGACCTCTACGAGGCCGCGCTCGCCAACTCCGACAAGGAGGGCGCTGAGCACGAGGCCATCACCGCCAAGAAGAAGGCCGACAAGAAGGCTGCGGACGACAAGGCCGCCGCCGAGAAGGCCGAGGCCGAGGCTGCTGCCGAGGCTCCCGCCGAGGAGACCCCGGCCGAGGCCGAGACCACCGAGGCCTGAGATGCTCGACGAGGCGCTCGAGCATCTGGTCACCGGCATCGTCGACCACAAGGACGACGTCGTCGTGCGCAGCAAGAACCTGCGTCGCGGTCAGATCCTCGAGGTGCGCGTGCACCCCGACGACCTGGGTCGCGTCATCGGTCGCTCCGGCCGCACGGCGTCTGCCCTCCGCACAGTGCTCGGCGCCCTCTCGGGCGGCGACAACGTGCGGATCGACATCGTCGACACCGACCGCGAGCGCTGAGCCCGGCGCTCCACGTCCGGCTGATGGCCGTCCTCCCCTCGGGGAGGGCGGCCATTCGCCATACCGGGCCCCGGATACATAGGTTGTCCCGCATGGCATCTCCTGACGGTCACGTCGTCGCCCGCATCGGCAAGCCCCACGCGCTGCGTGGCGAGGTCACCGTCCAGCTGCACACGGACGACCCGGAGTCCCGCCTCGTGCCCGGCACCGTCTTCGACACCCGCGCGCAGCCCGGGTCGGGCGTGCCCCGTCAGCTGACGCTCGCGACGACCCGCGTGCACCGGGGGATCTGGCTGCTCGGCTTCGAGGAGATCCCCGACCGCACCGGCGCCGAGTCCCTCCGCGGCACCCGGCTCGTGCTCGCCGCCGACCAGCCGGACCCGTCCGAGGACGACGAAGGGTGGTACGAGGAGGATCTCGTCGGGCTCACCGCCGTCGACCCCACCGGCACGGTGGTGGGCGAGGTCGTCGCCCTCGAGCTCGGCGCCGCCCAGGACCGGCTGCGGCTGCGGCGACCGGACGGCGGCGAGACGCTCGTCCCCTTCGTCGAGGCGATCGTCCCCGAGGTCGACCCGCAGGCCGGCCGGCTCGTCGTCGACGCACCCCCCGGCCTGCTCGACCTCGACGCGGCAGGAGAGTGACCGTGCGCATCGACGCCGTCTCGATCTTCCCCGACTACCTCGCCGCCCTCGACATCTCGCTCATCGGCAAGGCCCGCCGCGAGGGTCTGATCGACCTGCGCGTGCACGACCTGCGCGACCACGCGCACGACCGTC
Organism: Janibacter sp. RAF52; assembly: GCF_052114035.1. Lineage (NCBI taxonomy): Bacteria > Bacillati > Actinomycetota > Actinomycetes > Micrococcales > Intrasporangiaceae > Janibacter > Janibacter sp. RAF52. Next base: position 123,353 of record NZ_JBFRDY010000001.1, read on the forward strand.
ACCGCACCGTCGACGACACCCCGTACGGCGGGGGAGCGGGCATGGTCATGAAGGCGCAACCGTGGAGCGAGGCGCTCGAGCACGTCCTCGCCTCCGCCGACGAGACGAGCGGACCGGCCCCGATCCTCGTCGTCCCGGGGCCGGGCGGGGAGCGCTTCACGCAGGCGACGGCGCGAGAGCTGGCGCAGGCGCCTTGGCTGGCCTTCGCCTGCGGCCGCTACGAAGGGATCGACGAGCGGGTCTACGAGTGGGCCGCCGAGCGGATGCCCGTGCGGGTCATCTCGCTCGGCGACTACGTGCTCAACGGTGGCGAGGTCGCCGTCCTCGCGATGGTCGAGGCCATCGGCCGGCTCCTGCCGGGCGTGGTCGGCAATGGCGAGTCCCTCGTCGAGGAGTCGCACGAAGGGGGCCTGCTCGAGTACCCCATCTACACCAAGCCGTCGGTGTGGACCGATGGTGACGGCGTGGAGCGGGCCGTGCCCGAGGTGCTCCTCGGTGGCAACCACGCGGCCGTCGCCGCGTGGCGGCACGAGCAGCGTCTGGCCCGCACCGCGGCCCGCCGCCCCGACCTGCTCCACGTCGCGGCGACGACCTCTGATCTCGCCGGGCTCGAGCACTCGGTCGCCACCCGGGCCGACGCCGCCGAGCTGACCGTGCTGCAGAAGGCCTGCTGGATCGAGATGATCACCCCGGAGCAGCACTGGTGGGGAGCCCCGGCGGAGGACGCCGCCGCGGTCGCGGCCGCCCTCGAGCACTGGACGACCCACCTCTTCCGGAGCGAAGGCCGGCTCGTCGGGTCGGTCCGGGTACGTCGCGACCCGCAGGAGCCGACGACCTGGCAGATCGGGCGGCTGATGATCGCCCCCGACCTGCAGGGGCGCGGCCTCGGTCGCGCGCTGCTCGCCCATGCCGAGGCCCTCGCCCCGAGCGACGTGACGACGCTGTGGCTCAACACCGGCGCCGACCAGGAGCGTCTGCTGCGGCTGTTCAAGAAGGCCGGCTACCGGGTGCGCGGTCCCGGCGAGGGCCCGGGGACGGTCGACCTCAGCCGACCCGTCCGTCGCTGAGGCTCACGCGCACTGGGGCAACCACACGCGCAGCCCGACCTCCAGCAGTGCCGTCACGCCGAGGACCAGCAGGAGCCAGGTCCACCCCGTGGCGCGGTGGGCCAGGGACAGCAGAGCTGCGGGGATCGCGATGAGCAGGACGACGACGGGCAGGCCCTGGAGCAGTAGCGGGCCGAGGAGATCGGTGCCGGTGCACGCCGCACCGAGCCGGTCGAGCTCGAGCAGCCCCCGCAGCCGGGAGGTGAGCACGGCGGCAGCGGGTGCGACGAGCAGCAGGGTGAGCAGGCCGCCGACCGGGTGCCAGTGGTGCTCGCCGGTCGATCGGGGACGACGATGGGCCCCGGCACGATTTCTGGTCACGCGCTCCCCTCTGGCAGAATCGGACATCGCGCTCAACGACACCGCCCCTGCCACAGGGGGAGTGCCGAGACGAGCCCGCCAGCACGGCGGACCGACCCACAGCACGCGGCGGTGGGCGCGACACCTCACACACTACTGACGAGGGCGGACGGCCTGTGGCGTCCGCAGGAAGCGACAAGCGCCATGCAGCGTTTCGACGAGATCGACAAGGCGTCCCTGCGGGACGACATCCCCGAGTTCCGCGCCGGTGACACGGTCAAGGTCCACGTCAAGGTCATCGAGGGCAACCGCTCCCGTGTCCAGGTCTTCCAGGGCGTCGTCATCCGCCGCCACGGCGGTGGCATCGGCGAGACCTTCACCGTCCGCAAGGTCTCCTTCGGTGTCGGCGTCGAGCGGACCTTCCCGCTCCACACCCCGGTCATCGAGAAGATCGAGGTCGCGACCCGCGGTGACGTCCGCCGCGCGAAGCTGTACTACCTGCGCAACCTGCGCGGCAAGGCCGCTCGCATCCGCGAGCGTCGCGAGACGCCCGCGAACTGACCGCTGCCGCCCAGCGGGCCGTAGGCTGACCCCGATGTCGACCGAGCCCGCCCAGGACGCCAACGCCTCGACCCCCGCCGGAGACCCGGCGGGGGTCGACGTGCGTCCCGCCCGCCGCATCCTGCTGGAGATCGGCGTGGCGGTGCTGCTCGTCATGCTCCTGCGCATCTTCGTCATGGAGTCCTTCCACGTGCCGAGCGGGTCGATGGCTCCGACGATCCAACCCGGTGACCGGGTCGTCGTGACGAAGATCGGGGCCTCGCACGTCGAGCGCGGCGACGTCATCGTCTTCGACGGGACGACGACCTTCGCGGCGGGGGACCGCACCCCCTTCGCCTCCGACGGCCTCATCGGCCGCACCCTGTCGTCGATCGCCTCGACCCTGTCCATCGACCTCGGAGAGCAGGACTTCCTCAAGCGGGTCGCCGGGGTCGGGGGCGACCGGGTCTCGTGCACGCCGAAGGGGGGACTGGTCGTCAACGGCTCGCCGGTCGACGAGCCGTGGCTGGCGCCGGGCACGACAGCCTGTGACACCCCCTTCGACGTCAAGGTGCCGCAGGGGCGCCTCTTCGTGCTCGGGGACAACCGCAGCGACTCGGCCGACTCCCGCAGCCACCTCGGGGACCCCGGCGGGGGCATGGTGCCGGTCGACGACGTCGTCGGCCACGTGTCGTGGCGCTACTGGCCCCTCGACCGCATCGGCGGGCTGGGGCACTGAGCCCCCAGGGCGGACACGACCCGCTCGCTGACGACCGCGGCCGCGCGGAGCACGCATACTGGACCGGATGACGCCCCGACCTGCTGGGCGCGCAAGAGGAAGAGACCCGTGGCACACGATCCCGATTCGGCGCACGCCGAGGCCGAGGGCGAGGAAAAGGACCGCGCCCGCGAGGAGCGTGCGCGCGACGAGCGGGGGATGGGCGCCCGTCTCGGCGCGGCCGTCCGCGAGCTCGTCGTCGTCCTGGCCATGGCCCTGACGCTGTCCTTCATCGTCAAGTCCTTCCTCGTCCAGGCCTTCTTCATCCCGAGCGAGTCGATGCAGGACACGCTGCTCGTCGGGGACCGGGTCGTCGTCTCCAAGCTCACCCCCGGGCCCTTCGACCTCGAGCGAGGGGACATCGTCGTCTTCGAGGACCCCGGCGACTGGCTCAGCCCGACCCCCGAGGCCAGCCGTGGCCCGGTGCTCGACGGGGTCCGTGACGCCCTGATGTTCGTCGGCCTGCTGCCGGACACCTCCGAGGGCCACCTCATCAAGCGGGTCATCGGGCTGCCGGGCGACCGGGTCCAGTGCTGTGACGCCGAGGGGCGGCTGCTCCTCAACGGCGAGCCGATCGACGAGACGCCCTATCTCAAGCCCGGTGTCAGCGCCAGCGACATCGAGTTCGACATCACCGTCCCCGAGGGGCGCATGTGGGTCATGGGTGACAACCGCAGCGACTCCTCGGACTCGCGCTTCCACGACCCCGGCGGCACGGGCGCCAAGGGGTCGGTACCGCTCGACCTCGTCGTCGGCAAGGCGGTCGTGACCGTGTGGCCCTTCGACCGGATGTCCGGCCTGTCCGGGCACGACGAGGTCTTCACCGACGTGCGGGCACCGGGCACCCACTCGCTGGCACCGCCCGGGCGCGAGCCGCACACCTCGTGACGACCCGGCGCCGCACACCGCGCTCCGGTCGGCCCAGCCTGCGCGTCGAGCGGGAGCTGCAGCGGGCCGGTCACCGGGTGCTCGCCGGCATGGACGAGGTGGGCCGGGGGGCGCTCGCCGGCCCGGTCAGCGTCGGCGTGGTCGTCATCGACGAGACCTGCCGCAGCGCGCCAGCCGGCGTGCGCGACTCCAAGCTGCTCACCCCGGCGGCCCGCGTCGCCATGGTGCCGCGCCTGCGGCGCTGGGCCGTGGGCCACGCGGTCGGGCACGCCTCGCCCGCAGAGATCGACGAGATCGGGATCATCGCTGCGCTGCGCCTCGCGGGGCAGCGGGCGCTCGGGCAGATCGACGTCGTCCCCGACCTCGTCCTGCTCGACGGCAACCACGACTGGCTGACCGACCCGCAGGAGGTCGGCCTGCTCGCCGAGATCGTCGGTGGGGCGTCGACACCGCCGGTGCGCACGATGATCAAGGCCGACATGCGCTGCAGCTCGGTCGCTGCCGCGAGCGTGCTGGCCAAGGTGGAGCGCGATGCCCACATGGTCGATCTCGACCATGAGCACCCGCACTACGGCTGGGCGGACAACAAGGGTTACTCGGCGAGCGCCCACCTCGATGCGCTCGCGGTGCACGGGGCGAGCGAGCAGCACCGACGCTCGTGGTCCCTGCCCGGGGTGACCCCGCTGCCGGCCGCCGCACACGTAGGGGATGATGAGGAACGACCGGGCGGGGACCGTGGGCTCCTCGCCGGCACGACGAGCGAAGGGAGGTCCCGGTGAGCTCGGAGGACCTGGAAAAGTACGAGACCGAGATGGAGCTGGCGCTCTATCGCGAGTACCGCGACGTCGTGCACCTCTTCAGCCACGTCGTCGAGACCGAGCGGCGCTTCTACCTCGCCAACAGCGTCGACGTGAAGGTCCGCGGCGAGGGGGCCGAGGTGTACTTCGAGGTGACCATGCAGGACGCGTGGGTGTGGGACATCTACCGTCCGGCGCGCTTTGCCAAGCAGGTGCGGGTCGTCACCTTCAAGGACGTCAACGTCGAGGAGCTCGCCAAGTCCGAGCTCGAGATGCCTGACGGCGGCTTCTAGCCCGTCCACAGCCCCGCCCCGGGCGAAGGGGGTGTCCACAGACCGTCGACGGGTCCGCCACGGGTCCCCGCTCCCACCTTGACTGGGTGCCGGAGGTGGTCGGACATGACCCGGTCGGGGACGAGTGAGCAGCCCACGAGGGCGCGCATCGGAGCAGAGGGCGAGGCCTTCGCGGAGCGCTATCTCACGGGCAGAGGCATGCGGGTGCTGGACCGCAACTGGCGGTGCAGCTCAGGTGAGATCGACCTCGTGCTGCTCGACGGCGACGTCGTCGTCGTGTGCGAGGTCAAGACGCGGCGCAGCAAGGCCTTCGGCGAGCCGATCGAGGCGATCACCCGGGCCAAGCTGGCCCGGCTGCGTCGACTCGCCGGTCGCTGGCTGGCCGAGCACGCGGTCTCCTGCGGTGGGGTGCGCCTCGACGTCGTCGCGCTCCACCTCGACCCCGCGACCGAGACCTACCGGGTGCGCCACGTCGCGGGGGCAGGGCTGTGAGCGTCGGGGTGACGCGGGGCGTGGCCCTGCGCGGGGTGAGCGGGCACCTCGTCGACATCGAGTGCCACGTCGGTCGGGGGCTGCCGGCCTTCGACATCAGCGGGTTGCCCGACACGGCGCTGCGCCAGGCTGCGCAGCGGGTGCGGGCCGCTGCGCTCTCCGCGGAGGTCTCGCTCAACGCGCGACAGCTCACCTTCAACCTGTCACCCGCCTCCCTGCCCAAGCACGGCACCGGCTTCGACCTGGGCCTCGTCGTCGCGGCGCTCACGGCCTGCGGGGAGCTGCCGGCCGAGCCCGTCCGGCCGGTCGTCCACCTCGCCGAGCTGGGCCTCGACGGACGGCTGCGGCACGTCGCGGGAGTCCTCCCCGGAGTGCTGGCCGCCCAGGGGGCCGGCTGCGAGCACGTCGTCGTCGCCCCCGACGACGTGGGGGAGGCCCGCCTCGTCGACGGGGTGCGGGTCTCGACGGCGCAGACCCTCGCGGAGCTCGTCGCGGCCTACCGGTGCGTGCCGCGCGGTGGGCGTCTGACCGAGGCGGATGGGGAGCCGGCGGCCGCGCCACCGGCGGGTCGGCGTCGGCTGGACCTCGCCGACGTGTCCGGGCAGCACGAGGCGCGGGCGGCTCTCCTCCTGGCGGCGGCGGGTGGTCACCACATGCTGCTCAACGGCCCACCGGGGTCGGGCAAGACGATGCTCGCCGAGCGTCTCGTGACGATCCTGCCCCTGCTCACCCGGGAGCAGGCCCTCGAGTCCCTCGCCGTGCGGTCGGTCGTCGGCGCCATGCCGACGGGGATCGACCTCGTGCCTCCCTTCGTCGCACCGCACCACTCGGCGAGCGTCGCGGCACTCGTCGGCGGGGGCTCTGGGGCGGTCCTGCCCGGGGCGGTCTCGCAGGCGCACCACGGAGTGCTCTTCCTCGACGAGGCGGCCGAGTTCGGTGGGGCGGTCCTCCAGGCGCTGCGCCAGCCGCTGGAGTCCGGCCGGATCGTCGTCTCCCGCGCTCGCGAGCAGGTGACCTACCCGGCCCGGGTGCAGCTCGTGCTCGCGGCGAACCCCTGTCCCTGCGGCGAGGGGTACGGCAAGGGGCTGTCCTGCCGGTGCCGACCCACCGAGCGGCGGGCCTACGCCGCCCGCCTGAGCGGACCACTGCTCGACCGGGTCGACATCCAGGTCCAGGTGCCCAAGGTGAGCCTGGCGGACCTCACCGAGGCGCCGCCGGACTCGAGCGCCGCGGTCGCGGAGCGCGTCCTCGCGGCGCGGGAGGCCCAGGCCCGTCGTTGGGGGCCGCAGGGATGGACGCTCAACAGCCAGGTGCCCGGCCCCTTCCTGCGGCGGGCGCCCTGGCGGCTGCCGTCGAGCACGACAGCGATGCTCGACCGGGCGCTGGACCTGGGGCAGGTGACCGTGCGCGGCTACGACCGGGTCCTCCGACTGGCCTGGACGAGCGCCGACGTCAACGGACGAGCGACGCCGAGTCCGACCGACGTGGGGCTGGCGCTGATGTACCGCACCCAGGGGGCGGTGGCCGCATGAGTCGCTCGAGGGGTGCCGCGCCCACGGCGGCCGAGGCAGCTCGCGCCCATGCCCAGGTGGGGACGGACGAGCGGCGGGCCCGGGTCGCCTGGAGCCGGGTCCTCGAAAATCGCCGCGAACGAGCCAGCGACGTGTTGCCCGCACTGCTCTTCGAGGTCATCTCCCTGGGCCACGTCGAGGCCTGGCACCGCCTCGTCGACGGGGACCTGCCCAAGTGCGCGAGTGCCCGCGCCCACGTCGCAGGCGTCGACATCGACGCCGAGCTCGACCGGGTCGAGCGCGTCGGGGCCCGGGTCGTCGTCCCCGGCGACGCGGACTGGCCGGAGTCGCTCTCGCACCCCCTCGTCTCCCCGCACCTGCTGCACGTGCGTGGTCATGCCTGCCTCGCGGACCTCGTCACCCGGTCGGTGGCCGTCGTCGGCTCACGGGCGAGCACCGGCTACGGCGAGGCGATCGCCCGTGAGCTCGGCGCCGGTCTGGCCGGTCGAGGGTGGACCGTCGTGTCCGGGGCCGCCTACGGCATCGACGCCGCGTCCCACCAGGGGGCACTCACGGGCGACGGGCCCGCGATCGCGGTGCTCCCGTGCGGCCCGGAGCGCGCCTACCCCGAGGGCAACCGCCGGCTCGTCGACGCCGTCGCGGAGCGCGGGGTCGTCATCACCGAGCTCGCGACGGGCACGGTGGCGATGCGGCACCGGTTCCTCGCCCGCAATCGGATCATCGCGGCCCTGTCGGGTGCCACGGTCGTCGTGGAGGCGGGGCTGCGGTCCGGGTCGCGCAACACGGCGGGGTGGGCGGAGGCGCTCGGGCGCCCCGTCGGGGCGGTGCCCGGGCCGGTGACGCAGATGTCGTCGGCCGGCTGCCACGAGCTCATCCAGAAGGGCCGAGCTGCCCTCGTCACGGACACCGACGACGTCCTCGCGATTGCGGCTCGGGTCGGAGAGGCCGCCGACCAGCCCGACGAGCTGCTCGGGCCGGGGCGTCCGCTGGACGCGCTGACGCCACCACAGCGACGCATCCACGACGTCCTCACCCGCAGGTCTGGCCGAGGGGTCGGCGCGGTGGCCCACGAGCTCGTCCTCCCGGTCGACGAGGTCCTCGCACAGCTGTCGGTCCTCGCGCTCGAGGGCTGGGTCGAACAGACCGACGACGGCGGTTGGGTGCGCGGAGCCGGACCCGGGTGAGGGTCGCTGCCTCGTGGTCGGCACGCTGCGTGGCACGGTGGTGGGGTGAGCAGGCAACCGATCGACTCCGCGCCGGCCCCGCCTGACTGGGCGCTCGAGTGCATCGAGGCCTTCGTCGGCCACCTCGAGCGTGAGCGGGACCGCTCCGCGCACACGATCCGGGCCTACGCAGGCGACGTGCGGGCCTGTCTCGCATGGTGCGCGGCAGACGGTGCCGACGATCTGGGCGACGTCACGCTGCAGCAGCTGCGCGCCTGGCTCGGTGAGCTGTCCGCCGGTGGCGCGGCCCGGGCGACGCTCTCCCGACGCTCCGCCGCGGTGCGCACCTTCTTCGCCTGGGCGCGACGCAGTGGTCGGGTGGAGGCCGACCCCGCGCTGCGGCTCACCTCGCCGAAACGGCAGCGCACCCTGCCCGACGTGCTGAGCCGCGAGAGCGCGACCGCCGTGCTCGACGTCGCGGCGGTCGCGGCCGACGACGACGACCCGATCCACCTGCGCAACCGGGCCGTGCTCGAGCTGCTCTACGCCACCGGGATCCGGGTCAGCGAGCTCACCGGGCTCGACGTCGACGACGTGGACCGCTCGCGGCGCGTCGTCCGGGTGCTCGGCAAGGGGCGCAAGGAACGGACCGTGCCCTACGGCGCCCCCGCGGACGCGGCCCTGGGGGAGTGGCTCGAGCGGGGACGCCCCCGGGTGGTCGTCGACGGTTCGGGCCCGGCGCTCTTCCTCGGGCGCCGTGGTCGTCGTGTCGACCCTCGTCAGGTGCGCGAGGTCGTGCACGGCCTGCTCGCCCACGTGCCCGACGCCCCGGACATCGGTCCGCACGGGTTGCGCCACTCCGCCGCGACCCACCTGCTCGAGGGCGGCGCTGACCTGCGCATGGTGCAGGAGCTGCTGGGGCACTCCTCGCTCGCCACGACGCAGATCTACACCCACGTCTCCCTCGACCGGCTGCGTCGCAGCTACGAGCAGGCGCACCCCCGCGCCTGAGCGGCCGTCACGCCACCGGCAGCAGCACGACCCGCCGGGCCCCGAAGAAGCCCATGGGGTCGAGGTAGGTGTCATCGCGCTTGGCGCCCAGGTGCAGGCAGGTGGCGGGCTCGCAGTGCCCGGGCTCGGGACCGACCCGGCCGATCTCCTCACCTCGGTGGACCCGATCACCCACGGTGAGGGAAGAGTCCACGGGCTCGTACGTGCTGCGGACACCGTCGCCGTGCGTGATGCTCACCGTCCCGCGGCCGGCGATCCGACCGCGATGGGTGACGACGCCGTCGTCGACGGAGGTGACGGGGTCGCCCTTCGACGCCGCGAGGTCGATGCCGCGATGGCCCGCCCCCCACCGCTCCTCGGGGGCATCGAAGGGAGCCGCCACCACCGGGCGTCCACCGTCGCCGACCGGCCAGGACCACATCGCCCGCGGCGGCGGCGCCGGCCCGACGAGGGCTCCGGCGGCGAGGAGGGCGACGACGGGGACGGTGCTCATGACGGGGAGCGTGGCCGTTGTCGGGCCGTGGTGCCGGCTCCGGCCCGCAGCGGTGGACGGTGACCGCGGGCCGGGGCCGCCTGTGGATCACGCGGCCAGGCGCTGACAGGCCTCGCGCAGGAGCGACTCGTGCTTGCAGCAGGCGAAGCGCACGAGCGAGGCCGTCGGTGCCGGGTCGTCGCAGAAGACGGAGACCGGCACGGCGGCCACCCCCGCGGACTCGGGCAGCCGCAGGCACCACTCGAGAGCGTCGGTCACGCCGAGCGGCGCGGCATCGGCGACGACGAAGTAGGTGCCCTGGGAGGGCCGCACCTCGAGCCCGGCCGACCGCAGACCGTCGACGAGCAGGTCGTGTCGGGCCCGCAACGACTCGCGCAGCGCGTCGAGGGGCGCCGGCCCCAGACGCAGCGCGTGCGCCACCGCGTGCTGGAGGGGAGAGGCCGTCGTGAAGGTCAGGTACTGCTTGACGACCCGAGCGGCCCGCACGAGGTGCGCGGGCCCGCTGACCCAGCCGACCTTCCACCCCGTGACGGAGAAGAACTTGCCGGCGGAGCCGATCGTCAGCGTCCGCTCGGCCATGCCCGGCAGGGTGGCGATCGGGATGTGCGGCACCCCGAAGGTCAGGTGCTCGTAGACCTCGTCGCTCACGACCCACGCGTCGTGCCGACGCGCGAGCTCGGCGACCATCTCGAGCTCGGCCCGGTCGAGGACCTTGCCCGTCGGGTTGTGCGGGCTGTTGAGCAGCACGACCCTGGTCCGGGGGCTGAAGGCGCGGGCGAGGGCCGCGGGGTCGATCGTCAGGTCGGGCAGCCGCAGCGGCACCGTCCGCTTGACCCCGCCGGCGAGCGCGATGACGGCCGAGTAGCTGTCGTACGAGGGCTCGAGCACGACGACCTCGTCACCCGGCTCGAGCAGGCCGAGGAGCGACGCGGCGATCGCCTCGGTCGCGCCCGAGGTCACGAGCACCTCGTCCGCCGGGTCGAGTCGAAGGGAGTGGTGGCGGGCCTGGTGCTCGGCGACCGCCTCGCGCAGGGCCGGGATGCCGATCGACGGCGGGTACTGGTTGTGGCCCGCGTCGATCGCGTGCTTCGCGGCCTCGAGCACCTCGGCGGGGCCGTCGGTGTCGGGGAAGCCCTGCCCGAGGTTGATCGCGTCGTGCTCGACCGCGAGGGCCGACATCGTCGCGAAGATCGTCTCGGCGTGCGGCTCCATGCGGGCGACGAGGGGTGCGCTCATGTCGGGCAGGCTACGCCGCCGGACGATTTCCTCCCTTCGCCCCGCGGCCGTAGGATGGGGTGCACATCCAGTGTGTCTGGATGAATTCGCGTGTTCCTCGCCGGGTGACGAGTCCGACTCTGAATCCGGGGCACACCACGGCAGTCCCGACCTCGGTCGGGCGGGGTCGTGCCGGAGCACCAGGACAACAACTGACAACCTATGAGAGAGGACTTCGGCATGGCCGTCGTCACGATGCGCCAGCTCCTCGAGAGCGGCGTCCACTTCGGGCACCAGACCCGTCGCTGGAACCCCAAGATGAAGCGCTTCATCATGACCGAGCGCAATGGCATCTACATCATCGACCTGCAGCAGTCGCTGACCTACATCAACGACGCGTACGAGTTCGTCAAGCAGACCGTGTCGCACGGCGGCACGATCCTCTTCGTCGGCACGAAGAAGCAGGCCCAGGAGCCGATCGCCGAGCAGGCGACGCGCGTCGGGATGCCCTACGTCAACCACCGCTGGCTCGGTGGCATGCTCACCAACTTCCAGACGATCTCCAAGCGCCTCACCCGGCTCAAGGAGCTCGAGGAGCTCGACTTCGACACCGTGGCCGGTTCGGGCTACACGAAGAAGGAGCTGCTCATCCTCCGTCGTGAGAAGGACAAGCTCGACAAGACCCTCGGCGGCATCCGCAACATGTCGAAGGTCCCCTCCGCCGTGTGGATCGTCGACACCAAGAAGGAGCACCTCGCGGTCGACGAGGCGCGCAAGCTGGGCCTGCCGGTCATCGCGATCCTCGACACCAACTGCGACCCCGACGAGGTCGACTACAAGATCCCCGGCAACGACGACGCGATCCGCTCCGTCACGCTGCTGACCCGCGTCGTCGCCGATGCGGTCGCCGACGGCCTGATGGCCCGCGGTGGCGGCAAGTCCGGTGCGGACGCCTCCGCCGAGGCCGAGCCGATGGCCGAGTGGGAGCGCGAGCTCCTCGCCGGTGAGGCCGCTGCCGAGGCTCCGGCCGCTGCCGAGGCCCCCGCCGCTGCTGAGGCTCCGGCTGCTGCCGAGGCCCCCGCCGCCGAGGCCGCCCCGGAAGCTCCGGCCGCCGAGGCCGCCCCCGAGGCCTGAGCCTCCACTCACCGACCACCGTCACACCTCACGAAGGAGAACGGGACACACATGGCGAACTACACCGCCGCTGACATCAAGGAGCTGCGCGAGCGCACCGGCGCCGGCATGCTCGACGTGAAGAAGGCGCTCGACGAGGCCGAGGGCGACAAGTCCAAGGCCCAGGAGCTGCTGCGCATCAAGGGCCTCAAGGGCGTCACCAAGCGCGAGGGACGCACGACCTCCAACGGTCTGGTCGTCGCCAAGGCCGAGGCCGGCGTCGGCACGCTCGTCGAGGTCCTCTGCGAGACTGACTTCGTCGCCAAGGGCGAGAAGTTCGGCGCCCTCGCGGACGAGGTCCTCGCCGCGGCCGTCGCGGCCAAGGCCACCGACGCGGAGTCCCTGCTGGCTGCCCCCGCCGGGGACAAGACCGTCAAGGACCTCCTCGACGACGCCAACGCCACCATCGGCGAGAAGATCGAGGTCAAGCGGGTCGCCCGCGTCGAGGCCCCCAACGTCTCGGCGTACCTGCACAAGACCAGCCCTGACCTGCCGGCCCAGATCGGTGTCCTCCTGGGCACCGAGGGTGGCGACGACCAGGTGGCCCGTGACGTCGCGATGCACATCGCCGCGTTCAGCCCCAACGTCCTCACCCGCGACGAGATCGACGCCGACGTCGTCGCCAACGAGCGTCGCATCGCCGAGGAGACGGCCAAGGAGGAGGGCAAGCCCGAGGCTGCCCTGCCCAAGATCGTCGAGGGCCGGGTCAACGGCTTCTTCAAGGAAAACGTCCTGCTCGACCAGCCCTTCGCCAAGGACTCCAAGAAGTCCGTCGGCAAGGTCCTCGAGGAGGCCGGTGCGAGCGCCACGCAGTTCGCGCGCTTCCGCGTCGGTTCCTGACGAACCCCGCACCACGCCGAAGGGCGCCGCACCCCATCCGGGGGCGGCGCCCTTCGTCATGCTCGTCGCCAGATCACGGCGAGCGCCGCGGCTGGGTCCACGGCAGGAAGAGCCGTGTGACGAAGGGGAGGAAGACGTACGTCATCCACGGGATGGCGATGGCGCAGGTGAGCAGCACGCGGCCCCAGGCCGGCCACCCCTCGGTCACCACGGCGAGCACGTAGGTGAGCACCAGGCTCGTGGGGAAGAAGGCGCAGAAGATGACGACCATCTGCTTCCACCGCGGCGGGGCGGGCGGGGCGATGTCGCCGCCGGTCACCTCGTGCGGCTCGTCGAACCACCCTTCGATGCCCGTGCGCGACTCCATCCGGGTCGTCTCGACGAGGCGGGTGGCGGCGCCGAGCCAGCGGGCCCGCTCGTGGGACTGCTGCCAGTGCTCGAGGGCGTCGGCATCGGCGAAGCGGTAGAGCATGTGCCACTGCTCGGACCCGGGCGAAGGGCGCACCCAGCCCGAGCCGAGGAAGCCGGGGAAGCGCCGGGCGAGGTTGGTGCCCGCGTCGGCCCAGACCTGCATGAGGGCGTCGTCCTCGGGGCGGACGGTACGGGTGATCGAGACGGTGACGGGGGCCGACCGGTCGGCGGGTGCGGTGCTCACGACGGGCAAGGATAGGTGCTCAGGCGGGCGGGCGGAGCGCCTCGAGCACGACCCGCAGGGGGTGGTCGGCGGTGGCGCCGGCCAAGGTGCGGACGACGCCAGTGACCCCGCGGTCACTTGACAAGTGGAGAGCAACTGTCAAGCAGTCGGTGCGACTCGGGCGAGTTCCTCGGTGGGGCCGGACCTGTGGAAGGATCGGGCGAACCCGCACGCGACCCAGGGAGCACCACGTGACCGAGCAGACCACCCCCCAGGCCGACCGCAGGGTCCTCCTCAAGCTCTCCGGCGAAGCCTTCGGTGGCGGCAAGGTCGGGCTGAGCCCCGACGTCGTGCGGGGGATCGCCGAACAGATCGCCGTGGCCGTCCGTGAGGGCATCCAGGTCGCGATCGTCGTCGGGGGTGGCAACTTCTTCCGCGGCGCCGAGCTGCAGGAGCAGGGCATGGACCGCAGCCGCGCCGACTACATGGGCATGCTCGGCACGGTGATGAACTGCCTGGCGCTGCAGGACTTCCTCGAGCACGCCGGCGTCGACACCCGCGTGCAGACGGCGATCACCATGGGTCAGGTCGCCGAGGCCTACATCCCGCGCCGGGCGATCCGCCACCTCGAAAAGGGCCGAGTCGTCATCTTCGGTGCGGGGGCCGGCATGCCCTTCTTCTCCACCGACACGGTGAGCGCCCAGCGCGCCCTGGAGATCAAGTGCGACGCGGTGCTCATGTCCAAGAACGGCGTCGACGGGGTCTACGACTCCGACCCGCGGACCAACCCGGACGCCCGCAAGCTCGACCGGGTGACCTACGAGGAGGCCATCCAGCAGAACCTCAAGGTCGTCGACGCCGCGGCCTTCAGCCTCTGCCGCGAAAACCGCCTCCCGATGGTCGTCTTCGGCATGGAGGGTCCGGGCAATGTCACCCGCGCCCTGCTCGGCGAGCCCATCGGCACCGTCGTCACGGCCTGAGTGAGAGACTGACCCCAGACCACCGCGGCCCAGCCGCACGCGAGGCCCCCGGGGCCGGAGAAGGAGACGGACGCACATGATCGAGGACGCACTGCTCGAGGCCGAGGACAAGATGGGCAAGGCCATCGAGGTGGCCAAGGACAACTTCGCCGGCATCCGCACCGGTCGCGTCAACCCGGGCCTCTTCAGCGGGGTCATGGTCGACTACTACGGGTCCCCGACGCCGCTGCAGCAGCTGGCCTCCTTCCAGACCCCCGAGGCCCGCACCCTGCTCATCACCCCCTTCGACAAGTCCTCGATGGGCGCGATCGAGAGTGCCCTGCGCGACTCCGACCTCGGCGCCAACCCGAGCAACGACGGCACCGTCATCCGGGTGACGATGCCCGAGCTGACCGCCGAGCGTCGCAAGGAGTACATCAAGCTGGCCCACTCGCAGGGCGAGGACGCCAAGGTCTCGATCCGCCACGTCCGTCGCGCCGCCAAGGACACGATCGACAAGCTCGTCAAGGACGGCGAGGTCGGCGAGGACGAGGGCACCCGCGGTGAAAAGGACCTCGACGCCCTGACGAAGAAGTACGTCGAGACCGTCGACACCCTCCTCAAGGCCAAGGAAGCCGAGCTCTCCGAGGTCTGATGTGACCGAACCCCAGCCCGCCACCCGGCGCGCCATCAGGGCGGCTGCGCCCGCCGCCGCAGGTCCGTCGAGCCGGGCGGGTCGTAACCTGCCCGTCGCCATCGCCTCTGGCGTCGTCCTCGGCGCCGGCGCGGCCGGCGCCCTGGTGGCGCACCCGGTGGCCTTCGTCGTCGTCATCTGCGTCGCCATGGTCATCGCGGTCTGGGAGATGCGGCAGGCCCTGAGCGAAGGGGGGCTCTTCGCCCCCTTCGCCCCGGTGGCCATCGGTGCGGTGAGCATGATCGTCGCCGCCTACGTCCGTGGGGCCGAGGCGCTCGTCTTCGCGGCGGCGCTCACGCTCGTGGCCACGCTCGTGTGGCGGGTGGCCGACGGGCTCTCCGGGGCCGTGCGTGACGTCGGCGCCGGCGCGCTGATCCTGCTCTACCCGTGCCTCCTGGCCGGCTTCGCCGCGATGATGCTCGCCGAGCCGCAGGGGCAGTGGCGGATCTTCGTCTTCATCATCATCACCATCGCCTCCGACATCGGCGGCTATGCCTTCGGGGTCCTGCTCGGCAAGCACCCGATGGCGCCGAAGCTGTCCCCGAAGAAGTCCTGGGAGGGTTTCGCCGGGTCGGTCATCTCGTGCGCGCTCGTCGGGGCGATCGCGATCCCGCTCACCCTCGACGGTCCCTGGTGGCAGGGTGCCGTGCTCGGCGCCCTCGTCGCCCCGGTCGCGACGATCGGTGACCTCATCGAGTCCAGCCTCAAGCGCAACCTCGGGATCAAGGACATGTCCAACATCATCCCGGGCCACGGCGGCCTGATGGACCGGCTCGACTCGCTCGTGCTCGTCGTGCCGCTCGTGTGGGTGGCGCTGCGGGTCATCGCGCCCCACTGATCTGGTAGATCCCTGACGAGGCCCCCGGCCGGGCCTGACCGCGTGTTCACCCGCGGTCCCACAGGTCGCCCTAGCGTCGCTCGGGCCCCGAGGGCGTCGAGCTGGCTGATCGCGGTGGCCGTGGACGGGATGCCGGGAGGTGCGGCGGTGGCCGACGCCGCCGGCCAGCACGAGCGAGGTGGCTGCGGTGGCGGCGAGGAGGGAGCAGGTGGCGCGCAGGCGCATGGCGGGTCCTTGGCGGTCGGGTGCCGTCGGGGGACTGGTACAGCGAGTACGACGGCGCGTCCTTCACCGACGGCAGCGACCTCGACATCGACCACGTCGTCCCGCTCGCCGAGGCCTGGCGCTCGGGCGCGGACTCGTGGTCGGCCCAGGAGCGCGAGGACTTCGCCAACGACCTCGATGTCCGCAGCTCATCGCGGTCTCGGCCTCGTCCAACCGGTCGAAGGGGGACCAGGACCCCTCGTCGTGGTGGCCCACTCGCACCGCCTACCAGTGCACCTACGCGAAGATGTGGGTGGCGACGAAGTACCGCTGGGGCCCAGCCCTGCAGTCCGCGGAGAAGACGGCGCTGAGCACCCGACTCGAGAGCTGCTGAGGAGACCACCGTGCCCACGAGCACCTTCACCACCCGCGCCGGCGTCGCCACCCGTGAGGTCGGCACGATCACCGGTCGCGTCGAGCTCGAGACGACCGAGCGCGACGGCCGGGTCGCGAACCGCATCCGCTACGAGGGTGCTCAGGAGTGGTACCACCTCGTCGACGAGCCGAGCATCGGTAGTGCCGAGGCCGTGCACGTCGCCCTCGTCGGCGCCCTCTCCGGGCCGGACGAGTCCCCGGCGCCCGACGAGGCGGCCCACAGCGAGGGCGAAGGGCGGGACGCCGCCGATCCCGCGGCGGGCAGCTTTGGCGGGGCACGCTCCTGACCTGAGAGACTGGGGGCGATGACCGATCTGCCCACACCCTCGACCGCCCGACCGGCGCCCGGCCAGCTGACCATGACCGCGCCCCGGCGCGGCAAGCCGCCGCGCCATCTCGCCGACCTCGACCTCGCCGGTCGCGTCGAGTGGGCCAAGGAACTCGGCCTACCCGGCTTCCGCGCCAAGCAGTTGTCGACGCACTACTTCACCCACCACACCGACGACCCCGGGCAGATGAGCGACCTGCCCAAGGCGGCGCGCGAGGAGCTCGTCACGGCGATGCTCCCGCGTCTGCTGACGCCGGTGCGCACCATCACCGCCGACCGGGGCGCGACCCTGAAGTCGGTGTGGCGCCTGCACGACGGCGCGCTCGTCGAGTCGGTGCTCATGCGCTACCCGCGCCGGGCGACGATCTGCATCTCCAGCCAGGCCGGCTGCGGCATGAACTGCCCCTTCTGTGCCACTGGTCAGGAGGGTCTGACCCGCAACATGTCGACCGCCGAGATCGTTGACCAGGTCGTCGCGGCCAACCGGATGCTCGCCGAGGCGGGCGACCTGTCGCTCGGCGACGACGCCGGGGCCGGGCTGGGGGCCGAGGCCGATGACGAGGGGGAGTCGCTCCCTTCGTCCGGGGGGCGTCGGGTCACCAATGTCGTCTTCATGGGCATGGGGGAGGCCCTGGCCAACTACAAGGCGGCGATCGGCGCGATCCGGCGCATGGTCGACCCCTCGCCGGAGGGGCTGGGCATGAGCGCCCGCGGCATCACGATGTCGTCGGTCGGGCTCGTGACCGGTATCGACCGGCTCACCGAGGAGGGCATCCCCGTGACGCTCGCCCTGTCGCTGCACGCTCCCGACGACGAGCTGCGCGACGAGCTCGTGCCGATCAACACCCGATTCAAGGTCGACGAGGCGATCGACGCCGCCCACCGCTACTACCTGCGGACCGGCCGCCGGGTGAGCATCGAGTACGCCCTGATCCGCGACATCAACGACCAGGCCTGGCGCGCCGACCTGCTCGGCAAGAAGCTCACGGAGCGCGGCAAGGGCTGGGTGCACGTCAACCCGATCCCGCTCAACCCGACCCCGGGCTCGAAGTGGACCGCGTCGCGGCGCGGCGTCGAGCAGCAGTTCGTCGAGCGGCTGCGGGCACACGGCATCCCGACGACGGTGCGCGACACCCGCGGCAGCGACATCGACGGTGCCTGCGGGCAGCTCGCGGCGGCCACCTCGGGTGCCGAATGAGCACGCCCATTGAACGCGGCCTCGGCCGCGAGATCGTCCTGACCCTCAACGGGCCCGACCGGCGCGGCATCGTCCACGCCGTGACCGGCGCCATGGTCGGGCTGGACCTCAACATCCTCGACAGCCAGCAGTTCGGTGACCCGTCGACAGGGGAGTTCCACCTGCGGATGCACCTGCAGGCCGACACCCCGATCGACGCCGACCGGCTCGAGGCCGAGCGCCAGCGGCTCGTCACCGAGCTCGGCGCCGACGTCGACGTGCACGACCCGCAGGAGCCGCACCGGCTGCTCATCATGGTCAGCCGGCAGGGCCACGTGCTCAACGACCTGCTCTTCCGGGTGCGCACCGGCCAGCTCAATGTCGTCGTGCCGGCCGTCGTGTCCAACCATGAGGACTTCCGGGCCGAGGTCGAGTGGCACGGCATCCCCTTCCACCACGTCCCGGTGACCCGGGAGACCAAGCCCCAGGCCGAGGCACGGCTGCGCGAGATCATCGCGGCCGAGCGGATCGAGACGGTCGCGCTCGCGCGCTACATGCAGGTGCTCTCCGAGGACATGTGCGCCGACTTCCCGGGCCGGGTCATCAACATCCACCACTCGCTGCTGCCCTCCTTCAAGGGGGCGCGGCCCTACTCGCAGGCACACGAGCGCGGGGTCAAGGTCATCGGCGCCACCGCCCACTACGTGACCTCCGACCTCGACGAGGGCCCGATCATCGAGCAGGACTTCCGGCGGGTCGACCACCGGATGAGCCCCGCCCAGCTCGCCGCCACCGGCGCCGAGCTCGAGGCGATGGCCTTTGCCCGCGCCCTGCGCTGGCACGTCGAGCGCCGGGTCGTCCTGCGCGGCCGGCGCACCATCGTCTTCGACTGACCGCACCCCCGTGCGCATTTCCCTAGGGAAATACGCACGGGGGCCGTATTTCCCTAGGGAAATGCGCACGGGTTCCGTATTTCCCTAGGGAAATCTGCACTGGGGCGGTGGCTCCTCAGGCGGCGAGCAGCGCGGCGGCCTCCTCGGGGGTCTCGGCGAGGTGCAGCACCTCGCCGAGGGGCCGTCCGGTCCCCAGCGCGCGCAGGGCGGGCCAGACGGGGACGGTCTCGGTCCAGTGCTCGAGGCCGACCAGCACGAGCGGCGGCAGCGTCTCGCCCTCGGGCGCGTAGTACAGCGGCGTGCAGGCCTGGAAGATCTCCTGCACGGTCCCGGCTGCGCCGGGCAGCACGACGAGCCCGCCGCTGCTCTGGGCGAGCAGCACGTCCTCGCGCAGCGCGTTGGAGAAGTACTTGGCGATGCCGTCGCAGAAGACATTGGGCGGCTCGTGGCCGTAGAACCACGTCGGGATGCCGTAGCTGCGGGCCCGACCCGGCGCGGCCCCGAGGTCGTCGCGCACCCGCAGCGCGAGCTCTGCCCAGGCCTCGACCGACGGGCGGAAGCTCGACACCGCGGCCAGCCGGCCCAACGCCGCGTCGACCGCGTCGGGGGTCGGGGCGAGCGCGCCGAGGTTGGCCGCCTCCATGGCTCCCGGCCCGCCGCCGGTCAGCACGACGCGCCCGCTCGCGGCGAGTGCGTGGCCCAGCCGGGCGGCGTCGGCGTAGTCGCTGCTCCCACGCTCCAGCGCGTGCCCGCCCATGACGCCGACGACGTCGCGACCGTGGAGCGCCTCGACGAGGGCGTCCTGCACCGCGTCGTCGTGCACCGCCCGCAGCAGCGTCGCCCACGCATCGTGCTGGGTCCGCGCCTCACGGCTCCACGCGTAGGCGCGAGCGTCGACGGTGCTGGCGTAGCCGTGCTCGGCGATGCCGTCGTAGAGGTCGAAGGGGGTGTACAGCCGCGAGCGGAAGGCCTCGACCGGGCAGGTGGGGTCGGGCGGGATGATGACCGCGCCGCGCGCGACGAGGTCGCGGGCCAGCGCGTCGGGGACCTGACCGCCGAGCACGACGAGACCGCGCACGTCGGCCCGGGAGAGGTGCTCCGCGTGGGGCTCGAGGTCCAGGCCCTGCAGGCGCCAGCCCGCGAGCGGGGTGCCCGCTCCGATGAGGCGACGCAGACCCCCTTCGTCGTGGACCTCGCGGAAGGCGGGGTCGCCCGGACGGCGTCCGAGCACGTCCCCCAGGGGGTGGTGGCGGGTCTCCCTCGTCATGCCGCCCAACCTAGCCGCGGGTGTCGGGGGCGTCGGGGATCGGTATGGATTCTCTCCGGAAATCGGGCTCCGGAGGGTGGGTGATGGCCTGCGGCGACTGGGCCCAGCCGCCGCAGGATCCGCGGCAGATCGCCTCTCACGCACCGGTTCTTACCGTTCGTTGACGCTAGGGAGGGGTCGATCTCGAGCCGTGGACACCCCCGTGAGCCACTCGTAGTGTCCAGCAGCAGCCGCTCCGAGATCCGGGACGGCAGACGAAAGGAACCCATGAAGTACTCGACGAAGAGCGCCAGTGTTGTCGTCTCCTCGGCGGCACTCCTGCTGGCGGTGACCCCCTTCGCAGCCCAGGCCCACGGCGAGGACCTCGCCCCGCTCACCACGCACGGTGACGCAGCGCTGGAGATGCAGGGGGAGACGACCTACGTCGTCACGCTCGACGAGGGCGAGGACGCGCGGGCTGTCGCCTCCTCCCTCGGCGTGACCCCGACGCACGTCTACACCGAGGTCATGGACGGCTTCTCCGCACGGCTCACACCGCAGCAGCTCCACGACGTGCGCGCCGACGCGGACGTCGCGGCCGTCTCGGAAAACATGAGCATCCGCGTCGACCCCTCCGAGGGGCAGGCCGCGGCCGACACCCCGTGGGGTCTGGACCGCATCGACGACCCGGCGCTGCCCCTCGACGGCAGCTACGAGCCGGCGGGGACGGGTGCCGGCGTCACCGCCTACATCCTCGACACCGGCATCGAACCCGACCACACCGAGTTCGGTGGCCGGGCGTCCGTCGGCTTCGACGTGACCGGCGGGGACGGCCTCGACCGTCAGGGCCACGGCACGCACGTCGCCGGCACGATCGGCAGCGAGAGCTACGGTGTCGCCCCGGGCGTCGACCTCGTGGGGGTCAAGGTGCTCGACGACAGCGGCAGCGGCTCGTCGGCCGGGATCATCGAGGCCATGGACTGGGTCGCGCAGCAGGCCGACGGTCCCTCCGTCGCCAACATGTCGCTCGGCGGGTCCAAGGACCCGGCGCTGGACAACGCGGCCAGCGGCCTCGTCGACAGCGGCGTCTTCACCTCGGTGGCGGCGGGCAACGAGTCGCAGGACGCGGCCAACGTCTCCCCGGCGAGCGCGGACGGGGTCTTCACGACCGCCGCCTCGACCGACGGGGACGGCAACGCTGACTTCTCCAACTACGGGTCGGTCGTCGAGGGCTATGCCCCGGGCCAGGACATCGAGTCGACCGTGCCCGGTGGCGGTACCGAGACCTACAGCGGCACCTCGATGGCCAGCCCGCACGTCGCGGGCGCGGCCTCGCTCTACCTCGAGGCCAACCCGGGTGCGACGCCCGACGCCATCACGAGCGGTCTGCAGGACAGCGCCGTCGACGTCATCGGCGATGCCCCCTCCGGCACGACCGGGGGTCTGCTCCAGGTGGCTGCCGGCTGATCGGCGACCCCACGACAGCGGCGGGTCCGCTCCCTTCGTCAGCCCTTCGAGACGGTCGCTGCGCGACCTCCTCAGGGACCGACAGGGGGCGGGCCCGCCGCTGCTCGCCCGCCGCCGGAGAT
This sequence comes from Janibacter sp. RAF52, assembly GCF_052114035.1. Lineage (NCBI taxonomy): Bacteria > Bacillati > Actinomycetota > Actinomycetes > Micrococcales > Intrasporangiaceae > Janibacter > Janibacter sp. RAF52. Next base: position 144,971 of record NZ_JBFRDY010000001.1, read on the forward strand.
CCGCATTTCCCTAGGGAAATGACCGCCGGACCCGGCATCTCCCTAGGGAAATGCGGCCGGGGTGTGCATTTCCCTAGGGAAATGCGCAGGGAGGGGCGGGCGAAGGGAGGTCAGAGGTGGTTGGGGGCCTCGGTGAGGACCGTGCGCAGCCGCTGCTCGATGTCGTCGAACTCGGCCTGGCCGACCGTCAGCGGGGGAGCGAGCTGGACGACCGGGTCGCCGCGGTCGTCGGCGCGGCAGTACAGGCCCGCGTCGAAGAGCGCCTTGGACAGGTAACCCCGCAGCATCGACTCGGACTCGGCGGCGTCGAAGGTCTCCCGGGTCGTCTTGTCCTTGACCAGCTCGATCCCGTAGAAGTAGCCCTCGCCGCGCACGTCACCGACGATCGGCAGGTCGAGCAGCCGCTCGAGGGTGCGGCGGAAGGCCGGGGCATTTTCCTTCACGTGGTCGTTGAGCCCCTCGCGCTCGAAGATGTCGAGGTTGGCCAAAGCGACCGCCGAGCTCACCGGGTGGCCACCGAAGGTGTAGCCGTGGGCGAAGCTGTTGGTCCCGCTCTTGTACGGCTCGAAGAGCCGGTCGCTCGCGATCATCGCGCCGATGGGGGAGTAGCCGGAGGTCATCCCCTTCGCGCAGGTGATGATGTCGGGCGTGTAGCCGAAGTCCTCGCAGGCGAACATCGAGCCGATGCGGCCGAAGGCGCAGATGACCTCGTCGGAGACGAGCAGCACGTCGTACTCGTCGCAGATCTCGCGCACCCGCTCGAAGTAGCCGGGGGGCGGCGGAAAGCAGCCGCCGGCATTTTGCACCGGCTCGAGGAAGACGGCGGCGACGGTGTCGGGGCCCTCGAACTCGATCGCCTCGGCGATCCGGTCGGCGGCCCAGCGGCCGAAGGCCTTGGGGTCGTCACGCAGGTCCTCGGCCGCCCGGTAGATGTTGGTGTTGGGCACCTTGTGCGCGCCCGGCACGAGCGGCTCGAAGTCCTCCTTGAGCGGCGGCAGGCCGGTGATCGACAGAGCGCCGTGGGGGGTGCCGTGATACGCGATCGAGCGGGAGATGACCTTGTGCTTCTTCGGCTTGCCGGTGAGCTTGAAGTACTGCTTCGCCAGCTTCCACGCCGACTCGACGGCCTCGCCGCCGCCGGTGGTGAAGAAGACCCGGTTGAGGTCGCCGGGGGCGCCCTGGGCGAGACGCTCGGCGAGCTCGATCGCCGCCGGGTGGGCGTAGGACCAGATGGGGAAGAAGGCGAGCTTCTCGGCCTGCTTGAGCGCCGTCTCGGCGAGCTCGGTGCGCCCGTGACCGACCTGGACGACGAAGAGACCGGCGAGGCCGTCGATGTACTCGCGCCCCTGGTCGTCCCAGATCTTGTGGCCCTCGCCGCGCACGATCGTCGGGACGCGGCCGCCCTCCTCGTAGACGGAGTGGCGGGTGAAGTGCATCCACAGGTGGTCTCGGGCGGCCTGCTGCATGTCGGTGCCGAGAGCAGTGGTGGTCGGTTGGGTCATCTGGTCCCCCAGTTGTAGTGCTGCTTGTTGAGCTTGAGATAGACGAAGGTCTCGGTCGAGCGCACGCCCGGCAGGGTGCGGATGCGCTCGGTGAGCAGGCTGAGCAGGTGCGCGTCGTCCTCGCAGACGACCTCGACGAGCAGGTCGAAGCTGCCGGCGGTGGTCACGACGTAGTCGACCTCGGGGATCTCGGCGAGAGCATCGCCGACCGGCCCCATGTCGCCGTCGACGGTCAGGCCGATCATGGCCTGGCGGCGAAAGCCCACCTGGAGCGGGTCGGTGACCGCGACGATCTGCATGAGACCGCCGTCGATGAGCCGGCCGACCCGCTGGCGCACCGCGGCTTCGGAGAGGCCGACGGCCCGGCCGATCGTCGCGTAGGACTGGCGGCCGTCCTCCTGGAGGTGCTCGATGATCCGCTTGCTCATCTCGTCGAGCGGAGCAGGGGTGGTCATGGCGCCATCGTGGCGTGATCCCGGTCGCATGGCAAGCCCAGAGCGACGAAATCCGCACGAAACACCGGCGATCGCTGATGTTTTCACAAATGTGAGTGCGAGAGCCTGTCGATTTCGTTGACGGCGCACTATCGTCTGGGTCACATTCCCGATCGGAAGGACCCCAGTCGTGACCCAGCCCCGGACCCTGCGCAACTTCATCGGTGGCGAGTACGTCGACGCCACCGGCGATGCGAGCATCGATCTGGTCAACCCCGCGACCGGGCAGGTCGTCGCCCACGCTCCTGTCTCCACGCAGGCCGATGTCGACGCGGCCTACGCCAGCGCCGAGGCGGGCTTCGCCGAGTGGTCCGAGGCGACGCCGGGCGAGCGGCAGAGCGCGCTGCTCAAGTTCGCCGATGCCCTCGAGGCCCGCGCCGACGACCTCATCAGGCTCGAAGGGGAAAACACCGGCAAGCCGCACGCCCTGACCGCCACCGAGGAGGTGCCGGTCATGTGCGACCAGCTGCGTTTCTTCGCCGGTGCCGCCCGTGTGCTCGAGGGACGCGCCTCCGCCGAGTACATGAAGGGCCACACGAGCTGGATCCGCCGCGAGCCCATCGGCGTCGTCGGTCAGGTGACCCCGTGGAACTACCCGATGATGATGGCCACGTGGAAGATCGGTCCGGCCCTGGCTGCCGGCAACTCGATCGTCCTCAAGCCGAGCGACACCACTCCCGAGACGACCCTGCTCATGGCGGAGATCGCCAGCGAGTTCCTGCCCGCCGGCACCTTCAACGTCATCACCGGTGACCGCGACACCGGCCGCATGGTCGTCGAGCACGACACCCCCGGCCTCGTCGCGATCACCGGCTCGGTGCGTGCCGGTATCGAGGTCGCCGCCTCCGCGGCGCGCAACCTCAAGCGGGCCCACCTCGAGCTCGGCGGCAAGGCGCCGGTCGTCGTCTTCGACGACGCCGACATCGAGGCCGCGGTCGAGGGCATCGCCACGGCCGGCTACTTCAACGCCGGCCAGGACTGCACCGCCGCGACCCGCGTGCTCGCCGCCCCCGGCATCCACGACGACTTCGTCGCCGCACTCGCCGAGTACGCCCGCGACAACGCCAAGGTCGGCATGCCTGACGACGAGGACGCGCTCCTCGGCCCGGTCAACAACAGCAACCAGCTGGCCAAGGTCGCCGGCTTCATCGACCGGCTGCCCGACCACGCCAACCTCGCGCAGGGTGGCGAGCGGCTCACCGCGATGGGCGACGGCTTCTTCTACGCGCCGACGGTCGTCTCCGGCCTGCTGCAGGACGACGAGGCGATCCAGGACGAGATCTTCGGCCCGGTCATCACCGTCCAGCGCTTCACCGACGAGGACCAGGCCGTTGCCTGGGCCAACGGCGTCGAGTACGGCCTCGCGTCGTCGGTGTGGACCAAGGACTTCGGGCGCGCCATGCGCATGAGCAAGCGCCTCGACTTCGGCTGCGTCTGGATCAACACGCACATCCCGCTCGTCGCCGAGATGCCGCACGGCGGCTTCAAGAAGTCCGGCTACGGCAAGGACCTGTCGATGTATGGCTTCGAGGACTACACCCGGGTCAAGCACGTCATGGCCAACATCGAGAGCTGACGCACCACCCTCCCCTTCGTCCCTCCCCACGGAAGCGAGGTCCGAGATGGACCGCCTCCGGCGACCTGCCGACCCCAGAACCGCCGCGCTGATCCGGGCCGCGCAGGCCTCGGCCCGCTCGCGTGGCTCCTTCCAGCCGAGCCGACGCACGATGCTCGGGGCCGGCGCCCTCGGGCTCGGGGCCACCCTCCTCGCAGGGTGCGCCCCGCCCGAGCCGCCGGCCGGCGGCGTCGCCGAGCTCGACCTGCCCGAGGACCGGTCCGAGCGGGAGCAGACGGTGCGGTGGGCCAACTGGACCGCCTACCTCGACATGGACGACGCGGGCAAGACCTACCCGACGCTCACCGCCTTCGAGAAGCAGACCGGCATCAAGGTCTCCTACACCGAGGACGTCGACGACAACGACACCTACTTCAACAAGATCGCGCCGCAGCTGCGGGCGAAGCAGGACATCAACCGCGACATCTTCACCTTCACCGACTGGATGGCCAACCGGATCATCCGCGAGGGGCTGTGCCAGCCGCTCGAGCTGATCCAGATGCCCAATGCGAGCAACCTCCTGGCCCCGCTCAAGGACGTCTCCTTCGACCCCGGGCGGCAGTACTCCCTGACCTGGCAGTCCGGCTTCGCCGGCATCGGCTACCACAAGGGCAAGGTCGGCCGGGAGCTCAAGGCGATCGAGGACCTGTGGGCCGACGACCTCAAGGGCCGCATCTCGGTGCTCAGCGAGTTCCGCGACACCCTCGGCCTGATCATGCAGTCGCAGGGCGTCGACCCCTCCGGTGACTTCGACCAGGCCGCCTTCGAGGCGGCGATCGGTGAGGTCGACAAGCGCCTCACCGAGGGCTACATCCGCCGGGTCAAGGGCAACAGCTATCTCAACGACCTCAAGAGCGGCAATGCCGTGGCCGGCATCGTCTGGTCCGGTGACCTCTTCGTCCTGCGGGCCGAGACCGAGGACGACGACTGGGAGTTCGTCATCCCCGAGTCCGGCGGGATGCTCTGGAGCGACAACCTCATGGTGCCGATCACGAGCCACCACCGGCGCAATGCCCAGCAGGTCATGGACTACTACTACGACCCCAAGGTGGCCGCCGAGGTCGCCGCGTGGGTCAACTACATCTGCCCCGTCGAGGGCGCCCGGGCGGAGATGGAAAAGATCGACCCCGACCTCGCGGAGTCGCCCTTCATCTTCCCGAGCGAGGACTACATCGCCGACCACGACATCGTCGGCTTCAGGGCACTGTCCTCCCAGGAGGACGCGGACTACAGCGCTCTGTGGGCGAAGGCGGTGGGCAACTGATGGGCCTCTTCACACGATCCGGCGCCGGCGGCGTCCGCGAGGCGAAGGGCGACCTCGTCCTGTCGTCGGTGACCAAGACCTTCGGTGACTTCACCGCCGTCGACGACCTCGACCTGCGGGTGCCGCGGGGTTCCTTCTTCGCCCTGCTCGGCCCGTCCGGGTGCGGCAAGACGACGACCTTGCGGATGGTGGCGGGGCTCGAGCAGCCTTCTGCTGGAAGGGTGCTCATCGGCGACACCGACCTCACCGGCTCGCGCCCCTACGAGCGCCCGGTCAACACCGTCTTCCAGAGCTATGCCCTCTTCCCGCACCTGAGCATCCGCGACAACGTCGCCTTCGGACCAAAGCGCCGCGGCGAGAGCGAGGCGACCCGTCTCGCCGACGAGGCGCTCGAGCTCGTGCAGATGGCCCACCTCGCCGGGCGCCGCCCGGCCCAGCTGTCGGGTGGCCAGCAGCAGCGGGTGGCGTTGGCCCGGGCCATCGTCAACCGGCCCGAGGTGCTCCTGCTCGACGAGCCGCTCGGCGCCCTCGACCTCAAGCTGCGGCGCCAGATGCAGGTCGAGCTCAAGCGGATCCAGACCGAGGTCGGTCTGACCTTCATCCACGTCACCCACGATCAGGAGGAGGCCATGACGATGGCCGACACCGTCGCGGTGATGAACGGCGGGCGCATCGAGCAGATGGGCGCCCCCGAGGAGCTCTACGACCTGCCGGGCACGGCCTTCGTCGCCGGCTTCGTCGGCCAGTCCAACCTCGTGCCCGCAACCGTCACCGGCAGCGACGGGGACCACCTCGTCGCCGATGCGGCCGGGACGACGGTGCGGGTGCCCCGTGCCCGGGCGGCCGTGACCGAGGGACGGGTGCTCTTCGGTGTCCGGCCCGAAAAGGTGCGGCTGCACACCCTTCGGCCCGATGCGGCCGGGAGTGACGTGCGGGCGACGGTCACCGACGTCTCCTTCACCGGCGTCGCGACGCAGTACCTCGTCACCGTGCCCTCCGGGGGCACCTGGTCGGTCTACGAGCAGAACCTCGACGTCGAGCCGCAGGCGACCCGACCCGGCGACGAGGTGTGGCTGTCGTGGAACCCCGCCCACGCCTTCGTCGTCGCCGCCGACGACCTGCCCGAGGGAGCGCAGGACAAGGCCTTCGTCGCCACCGCGGGGGAGGCATCGTGACCACCGCGACGGCGGGCGGACCCCCTTCGGCCGCCGTCGATCCCGACGTCGTCGAGGGCCGGCGCTCCCGCCGGATCGCCTACCTGCTGCTCCTGCCCGGCGTGCTCTGGCTCGTCGTCTTCTTCGTCGTGCCCGTCGTGCAGCTTTTCACCGTCTCGCTGCAGAGCGACTACCCCGGGGCGCCCGGCTACTACTACCGCGACGTCAACTTCTCCAACTACGTCGACGCGCTCGTCGAGTTCTGGCCGCACATGCTGCGCTCGCTGCTCTTCGGGGCCCTGGCGACCTTCTTCGCCTTCGTCCTGGCCTACCCGCTCGCCTACGCGATGGCCTTCAAGGCGGGGCGGTGGCGCCCGGTGATGCTCATCTGCGTCATCGCGCCCTTCTTCACCTCCTTCATCCTGCGCACGATTGCGTGGCGCCAGATCCTCGCCGACGACGGGGTCGTCGCCAGCGTGCTCACGACGCTGCACCTGCTGCCGGGCGGACGGATCACCGAGACCTGGGTGGCGGTCGTCGCGGGCCTGACCTACAACTTCCTGCCCTTCATGGTCCTGCCGATCTACGCCTCGCTCGAGCGCGCCGACCCGCGGGTCATCGAGGCCGGGGGCGACCTCTACGCGAGCGGGATGACGACCTTCGCGCGGGTGACCCTGCCGATGTCGATGCCGGGCGTGCTCGCGGGGACGCTGCTCACCTTCATCCCCGCCTCCGGCGACTACGTCAACGCCGAGCTCCTCGGGTCCGACCGCAGCACCAAGATGGTCGGCAACGTCATCGAGAGCCAGTTCTTCAAGGTGCCGGGCGGCTACGACACCGCCGCGGCGCTGAGCTTCACGCTCATGGCGATGATCCTCGTGCTCGTCTTCTTCTACGTGCGCCGTTTCGGCACCGAGGAGCTGGTCTGAGATGCGCACCGTGACCCGCTGGCTCGGTGACCGCTTCGCGATGATCGCCGCACTCCTCGTGCTCTTCTACCTCTTCCTGCCGGTCCTCTACACCTTCGTCTTCAGCTTCAACGACTACCGCAAGTCCAACATCACGTGGAACTCCAACGCCGGCCCGACGCTCAAGCACTGGCAGAACCCGTGCGGCGCCCCCGGCATCTGCGAGTCGCTCGCCACGTCGTTGCAGGTGGGGCTGCTCGCGACCTTCGTCGCGACCGTGCTCGGCACGATGATCGCCTTCGCCATGGTGCGGCACCGCTTCCGCGGCAAGTCCGCGAGCAATGTCCTCGTCTTCGTGCCGATGGCCACGCCCGAGATCGTCCTCGGCGCGAGCCTGCTGACGATCTTCGTGCAGGGCTTCTCCCAGGTGGGGCTGCGGCTGGGCTTCTGGACGATCGTCATCGCGCACATCATGTTCTGCCTGAGCTTCGTCGTCGTCACCGTCCGGGCGCGGCTGCAGAGCCTCGACCCGCGGATGGAGGAGGCCGCCCAGGACCTCTACGCCGGGCCGGGCGAGACCTTCTGGCGGGTGACGCTGCCGCTCGTGCTGCCGGGCATCGTCGGCGCCGCGATGCTCGCCTTCAGCCTGAGCTTCGACGACTTCATCATCACCAACTTCGTCTCGGGTGACACGAGCACCTTCCCGAAGTTCGTCTACGTCAGCTACCTGCGCGGCATCCCCGCCCAGGCCAATGTCATCGGCTTCTCGCTCTTCGTCATCGCGGTCCTCCTCGTCGTGGTGGGCCAGCGGGTGGCGAGCAGCCGGACCTCGAAGTGAGTCGGGAGGCTCTCATGCGCGTGCTCATGATCGGTGCCGGCGGGGTTGGTGACGCGGCGGCCAAGATCGCCGCCGAGCGCGACTTCTTCGAGCGGTGGGTGGTCGCCGACTACTCCCTGGAGCGAGCCGAGGCGACGGTCGCCGCGGCGACGGCACGAAGGGGGAGTGGCGGAGCATTTGTCGCGGCGCAGGTCGACGCCTCCGACTCGGCGGCCGTGACGGCGCTGGCCCGGGAGCACGGGGCGACGCACGTCTTCAACGCCGTCGACCCCCGGTTCGTCATGCCGATCTTCGAGGGGGCGCTCGCAGCGGGTGCCGACTACCTCGACATGGCGATGTCGCTGTCGAGCCCGCACCCGCAGCGGCCGTACGAGCTGCCGGGGGTCAAGCTCGGTGACCAGCAGCTGGCGCGCGCGAGGGAGTGGGAGGCCGCGGGGCGGCTCGCGCTGCTCGGCATCGGGGTCGAGCCGGGACTGTCCGACGTCTTCGCCCGCTACGCGGCCGACGAGCTCTTCGACGAGATCGACGAGCTCGGCACCCGTGACGGCGCCAACCTCGTCGTCCACGACGACGAGGGCAACGAGGTCTTCGCCCCCGGCTTCTCGATGTGGACGATCATCGAGGAGTGCCTCAACCCACCGGTGGTGTGGGAGGGCGAGCGGGCCGGTGGTGACGTCGAGGCGGGATTCGTGACCCTGCCTCCCTTCGCCGAGCCGGAGGTCTTCGACTTCCCCGAGGGGATCGGGCCGGTCGAGTGCGTCCACGTCGAGCACGAGGAGGTCCTGCTCATGCCGCGCTGGCTCGATGCCGGGCGGGTGACCTTCAAGTACGGCCTCGGTGAGCAGATGATCTCGATGCTCAAGGTGCTCCACGAGCTCGGCCTCGACTCGACCGAGCCGGTGGACGTCAAGGGCATGCGGGTCAGCCCGCGTGATGTCGTCGCGGCCGTGCTGCCCGACCCGGCGACGATCGGTCCGCGGATGACCGGCAAGACGTGCGCGGGCGTCCTCGTCACGGGCACGAAAGACGGCGCGCCCCGGGCCGTGTACCTCCACCACGTGGCGGACAACGAGGTGACGATGCGCGACTACGACGCCCAGGCGGTGGTGTGGCAGACCGCCATCAACCCCGTCGTCGCGCTCGAGCTGCTCGCGACGGGCGTGTGGTCGGGCACGGGGACCAAGGGGCCGGAGGCCTTCGACGCCCGACCCTTCCTCGACCTGCTCGCCGCGCCCGCCCCGCAGGGGTACGGCTCGCCCTGGGGGCTCGAGGAGCGGGACCCGGCTGCCCCCAACCGGTCCCCCGGCTGATCTCGTCGATGGTTGTGTCCTGAAGTGGTAGCCGGGGGAGCCGGCAGCCCCCACCAACGCCTGCCGGCTTCCAGGCCTACCGGTTCAACACACAACCATCTGGGTCGCGGCGCAGGATCAGTGAAGCTGTAGCTCGCGCTCGGGGCGTCGGTGGGTGGGCGTGCCCGGCGTGCGCACCGACCACTGGGCCGTCAGGGGACGCAGGTGCTGCACCGACGGCCGGGGCAGGTCGAAGGGGGAGGTGCGCAGCCAGACCGCCGCCGGCACGGGCACCGGCTGGGGCCGCGGGCTCGGCGCCGGGGCGGCCTCGGGCTCGCTCTGGCGGCCCGGCAGGTCGTAGCTCCAGCCGAAGGGGAGGCCCCGTCGCTGCAGCGCCCGGTCTCCGTTGACGATGAGGCGCAGCACGAGACCGCCGGCGAGCAGCCCCGCGACGAGGTCGGTGGGCCAGTGGAAGCCGAGGTAGAAGGCGACGACGATCGCATTGGCGGCGATGAGCCCGACGAGCCACGTCAGTCGCCGCCGCAGACGGTTGTCCGGCCCCGCGTAGGCGAGGATCAGGTAGGCGGCGGCGCCGTAGATGAGCACCGCCTCGGCCGCGTGCCCGGAGGGGTAGGCGATGCCGTACCAGCCGTGGGCGATGGGACCACCGTCCCAGAAGCCGCCACCATTGCCGTGGATGGGGGCCGAGCGACCGAGGAGGACCTTCAACCCGCCGATGCCGGCGTAGAAGCCGATCTCGGCGGCGGCGACGATCGCGAGCGGGTGCCAGGTGCGGTGCCGCCAGGCGAGCGTGACGGCGACGAGGAGCAGCACGGGCAGGCAGACCGCCTGACCGGCGACGGCATTGGGCACCTGGTCGAGGAACTGCCACCAGTTGGGGGTGTACCGCTTGGCCCAGTAGCCCTGGAAGCGCTCGTCGTACGGCTGGAGCGGCCCGGCCGCCAGGAGGGTGAAGACGACGAGCGCACCGGCGAGTACCGGTGCGCTGGTCAGTCGAGGGAGGCGGGCCACCCTTCAGGTGTAGTAGATGAATCTGAGCAGGACCTGAAGAAACCCCGGTCTGTGAGCAACCTCACCGGCTCAGCTCGGCCCGCACCGCCTCGACGAAGGCGTCGACATCGCCCTCGGTGGTGTCCCAGGAGCACATCCAACGGACCTGCCCCGTCCTCTCGTCCCAGAAGTAGAAGCGGAAGGACTCCATGAGGCGCTCGCTCGACTCGCGCGCGAGGATCGGGAAGACCGCATTGGCCTCGACCTCGTGGGGCAGGGTGAGCCCCTCGACCTCGGCGACCCCCTCCGCCAGACGCCGCGCCATCGCATTGGCGTGCTCCGCATTGCGCCGCCACAGGTCGCCCTCGAAGAGTGCGAGCAGCTGCGCCGAGACGAAGCGCATCTTGCTCGCCAGCTGCATCGACTGCTTCCGCAGGAAGGTCGCTCCCGTCACCCGGTCGGGGGAGAGGACGACGACCGCCTCGGCGAGCATCGCGCCGATCTTGGTCCCGCCGAGGGAGAGGATGTCGACGCCGGCGTCGGTCGTGAGCTCGCGCAGCTCGACGCCGAGGGCGGCTGCGGCATTGGACAGGCGGGAGCCGTCGAGGTGCAGCACCCACCCCATGTCGTGGACGACGTCGGCGATGGCGCGGATCTCGGCCGGCGTGTAGACGGTGCCGACCTCGGTCGAGTTGGTGATCGAGACGACGCCGACCTGGGCGAAGTGCTCGTCGCCGACCCGCGCGGGGTAGGCGCGGATGAGCTCCGGGGTCAGCTTGCCGTCGGGGGTGTCGACGACGTTGACCTTGAGCCCGCCGACCCGCTCGGGCGCCGCGGCCTCGTCGACGTGGATGTGCGCGCTGGTCGTCGTGAGGACTGACCCCCAGCGCGGCGTGCAGGCCTGCAGCGCAAGGACATTGGCCCCCGTGCCGTTGAAGACCGGGTAGACCTGCGCCGCCGTGCCGAAGACCTCGGCGAGCACGTCGGTCAGACGCGCCGTGTAGACGTCCTCGCCGTAGGCCACCTGGTGGCCGCCGTTGGCCGCGACGAGCGCAGCGAGCACCTCCGGGTGGATGCCGGCGTAGTTGTCGCTGGCGAAGCCGCGGACGGACGGGTCGTGGATCGGGGCGAAGGGGGCGGCCTGCGTGGTCGTGTCGGTCACGCGGGGATCCTCTCAGCCGCGGCGGCCTCCGCCGCGCGGGGGTCGAGGGTGCCGGTGATGCCGCGGGTGGCCTCGATGACCGGCGCGAGCTTCTTGCGCAGCGCCTCGTAGAAGACGTTGAGCGGGAACTCGTCGGGCTGGACGAGATCGGTCAGCCCCTTGGGCGGGCCGTCGAGGGGCAGGTGCTCGGCCCCCTTCGCCCACGCCGAGGCCGGGTGCGGCGCGACGTAGCCGGCGATGAACTGGTGCGCGGCCATCCAGTGACCGACGCGCGAGCGGTCGATGCCCTCGCGGTAGAGGGTCTCGACCTCGTCGGACAGGGCGACGACTGCGGCCGGGACCTGCGCCCAGTCGAAGGTCAGCGTGTTGTCGGTCCAGCGCATCGCCCCGCGCTTGTGCAGCCACGCGAAGAGCAGCTGCCCACCGAGGCCGTCGTAGTTGCGCACCCGGTCGCCGGTGACGGGGAAGCGGAAGAGCCGGTCGAAGAGGATGGCCAGCTGCACGGCGCGGGCGTAGGGGTGACCCTGCTCAGCCAGCGTCACGCTCTGCCGGAAGGTGTTGAGGTCGCAGCGCAGCTCCTCGAGGGCGTACATCCAGAAGGGCATGCGCTGCTTGATCATGAAGGGGTCGAAGGGGAGGTCTCCGTGGCTGTGCGTGCGGTCGTGGATGAGGTCCCACATCGCGAAGGTCGCCTGGGCGACCTCCTGCGAGGCGACGAGCCGCTCGCCCTCGGGCGGCAGGTCGAGGCCGAGCACCTCCGCGGAGGCGGAGGTCACGCGACGGAAGCGCGCGGCCTCGCGGTCGCAGAAGATCGCGCCCCAGCTGAACTTCGGCACCTCGCGCACGGCGACGGTCTCGGGGAAGAGGACGGCCGAGTTGGTGTCATAGCCGGGGGTGAAGTCGATGAAGCGGACCGGCAGGAACATCGGGTTGTCGTAGGTCGCCTCGACGTCGGCGAGCCACTGCGGCCACATGACGTCGAAGAGCACGGCCTCGAAGACCCGGTCGAGGCTGCCGTTCTGCGTGTACATCGGGAAGACGGCGAGGTGCTGCGTGCCGTCGACGCGGTGCTGGTCGGGGCGGAAGGCCATGAGCGACTCGAGGAAGTCGGGCACCCCGAAGCCGCCGTCGACCCACCGCTGGAGGTCGACCGGCAGCGCGGCCAGGTAGTCGGCGTCGTGCGGGAAGCGCGGCGCGAGCTCGGTGATCCGCTCGGCCATGACGGCGACGAGGGCCGTCGCGCGCTCGCGGTCGGCGTCGTCGGCGAGCGAACCGTCCTTGGTCTGCATGAGCCGCAGCTCCTCGACCGCCGCCTTGAGCGCGACCCACGCCTCGCTCGCGCCCACCCCCGGTCCCTGAGGAGCGAGCCCGCTCTGCGGGCTGGGTGCCACGTTCCGCGTGGGCGTGCCTCGAAGAGCCGCGCCACCGATCCCCGCCCACGTCACGAGGTTGACCCAGAACTCCTCGTGGTCGAGCTCCGCGATCGAGTCGTCGCCGACGAGGTCGGAGTCGGCGAGGACGACGACGCGCCCGGCGCCGTGCTGCACGGCGACGGCCAGCGGCTGGGCGGCGGGGTGGGCGGTGGCGGAGGTGCGGGCGAGGACGCGCGCACCCGGAGCGCCGGAGACGTCGATGGTCCCGGCACGGTAGAAGCACAGCTCGTCGATGCCGGCCATGACGCCCTGCCCGGGGCCGGTGCTCGTCTCGCCGAGGACCCAGGTCGCATTGCCCTGGTGTCGGCGTCCGCCGTCGGCGCGCTCGTGGACGAGCGTGGAGGCGATCGCCAGGCCGAAGGGAGCCAGCAGGTCGTTGAGGTTGTTGCCGTGGGCGTCGTGGTCGCACTCGCCGAGGACGACGAGACCGCCCCCCTGTGCCACGTGATCGGTGACGGCCGTGATCTCGGCGGGGGAGAGGACCGGCGGCAGGTCGCCGGCGACGCGCTCGCTGGAGGCGGCCGCGGGGTGGGCGATGACGAGGACGTCGGCGCCGGCCAGGGCCGCAGGCGTCAGCTCACCGTCGGTGTGGGCCAGGACCTCGGTGCCGCGCTCGCCCAGGACCGCGGCGGCCCGGGCGAGGCTCGCGTCGCCGGGGTTGGCGGGGTTCATCCGCTCGGCGAGCTCGGGGTCGATGGACCACGCGCTGCTGTGCGCCTGGTCGAGGAGCACCCGGGCGAAGGGGGTCGTGACAGTCATTGCGGCCTCCCGCGGCGAGATCTGGAAGTTCAACGCCCATAGCGTGACAAAGCCGAAGGATTTACGCCAGTCGCCGTACGCGGCTGTTGGTCGTAACGTAGCCCCCATGGCAGCCGTGACGCAGAAGTCAGCCCTCGAGTACGCACCCACCCAGCTCTACATCGGAGGGAAGTGGCACGACGCCGGTGACGGTGCCACCTTCGCCGTGACCGACCCGGCGACCGGCAAGACGCTCGTCGAGGTCGCCGATGCGACCGTCGCCGACGGCAAGGCGGCGCTCGACGCCGCCGTGGCCGCGCAGGCCGAGTGGGCCGCGACCGACCCGCGGGTGCGCTCGGAGATCCTGCGCTCGGCCTTCGAGCTCATCACCGAGCGGGCCGACACCTTCGCCATGCTCATGACCCTCGAGATGGGCAAGCCCCTGGCCGAGTCCCGCGGCGAGGTGACCTACGGCGGGGAGTTCTTCCGCTGGTTCGCCGAGGAGGCCGTGCGCATCCACGGACGCTACGCCGTCGCCCCGAGCGGCGGCACCCGCCTGATGACGATGAAGCAGCCCGTCGGGCCGGTCTTCGCCGTCACCCCGTGGAATTTCCCGCTCGCCATGGGCACCCGCAAGATCGGTCCCGCGATCGCCGCCGGCTGCACGACCGTCGTCAAGCCCGCGCACGAGACGCCGCTGACGATGCTCGCCCTGGCCCGCCTGCTCGAGGAGGTCGGCCTGCCCGCCGGTGTGCTCAACGTCGTGCCGACGAGCTCCTCCGGCGAGATGAGCGAGCCGATCATCCGCGACCCGCGACTGCGCAAGCTGACCTTCACCGGCTCCACGCCCGTCGGCAAGAAGCTCGTCGAGCAGTCCTCCGAGCAGCTGCTGCGCACCTCGATGGAGCTCGGGGGCAATGCCCCCTTCGTCGTCTTCGAGGACGCCGACCTCGAGCGCGCCGTCGAGGGCGCGATGCTCGCCAAGATGCGCAACATCGGCGAGGCCTGCACCGCCGCCAACCGTTTCATCGTCCACGAGTCGGTCGCCGACGACTTCGCCGCGGCCCTCGCCGACCGCATGGGCGCCCTCACCATGGGCAAGGGCACGACGAAGGGGGTCGACGTCGGCCCGCTCATCACCGAGAAGGCGCGCGCCGGCGTCGCCGAGCTCGTCGACGACGCGCTCTCGCAGGGCGCCCGCGCCCTCGTCGGTGGCGAGGTGCCCGCTGGCAAGGGCTGGTTCTACCCGCCGACCGTGCTCACCGACGTCCCGGCGAGCGCGCGCGTGCTCACCGAGGAGGTCTTCGGTCCGGTCGCCCCGATCACGACCTTCAGCACCGAGGAGGAAGCCGTGCGCCTGGCCAACTCCACCGAGTACGGCCTCGTCGCCTACGTCTTCACCCAGGACACCTCCCGGACCATCCGGGTCGCCGAGGCGCTCGAGTTCGGCATGGTCGGCATCAACCAGGGCATCGTCTCCAACCCCTCGGCCCCCTTCGGCGGGGTCAAGCACTCCGGCTTCGGCCGCGAAGGGGGATTCGAGGGCATCGAGGAGTACCTCGAGACCAAGTACGTCGGCCTGGCGCTCTGACCGTGTCGAAGACCTGGCGCACCCGGCTCCAGCTCGCCGGGGGCGTCCTGCTGATCCTGCTCGCTGCCTGGATCGTCATCACCGGTGGTGGCGGCGACTCCTCGCCGAGCGGGTCGACCACCTCGGCCGCGTCGTCGGCGACCTCGCAGACCGAGGCGGGGGGACCCCCTTCGGGCACACCGGGGCCCGGCTCCACCCCGGACTCTGGGCTGGGCACGATCGCCGAGTCGCAGCTGCCGCAGGAGGGCCGCGAGACGCTCGAGCTGGTCCGCGTCGGCGGGCCCTTCCCGTACGACCGCGACGGCATCACCTTCGGCAACAGGGAGGGGATCCTGCCGGACCGGTCCCGCGGCTACTACCGCGAGTACACGGTCCCGACGCCCGGCGAGAGTGACCGTGGCGCACGACGGATCGTCGGTGGGCAGGACGGTGACCGGTACTACACGGACGACCACTACGCGAGCTTCGCCCAGATCGAGGAGGGGCAGTGATCCACATGGAGGCCGCCGGGGTCGACGGGCTGCTCGCGCGGGCCGTCGCCGGCACCGACCACGTCCACCTCGTCGACGGGGGAGCCGACCGCGACGAGACCTACGACCGCTTCGTCGAGGCCCTGCTCCTGCCGGAGCACTTCGGGCGCAACCTCGACGCGCTCATGGACTGCCTGCGCGACGTCGCCGACCGGCACGAGGCGCCGTGGACCCTCGTGTGGCGACCGGGCGCACCCGACGCCGGCGTCCTGCACGTCCTCGCCGACCTCGACGAGGAGTACCCGGACCTGAGCATCGTCGTGGCCGATCGCTGAGATGATGACGCGGTGACGACACCCACCGACACCCGCATCACCCTCTCCCGCGTCATGTCCCAGGCCGAGGCCAACCTCCTGGGCAATGTCCACGGCGGCAACATCATGAAGATGGTCGACGACACCGCCGGCGTCTCGGCCAACCGCTTCGCCCAGGGGCCGGCCGTGACCGCGGCGATGGACGAGATGGCCTTCCTCAACCCCGTCCGGGTCGGTGATGTCCTCCACGTGAGCGCCCAGGTCAACTGGGCCGGGTCGTCGTCGATGGAGGTCGGCGTGCGGGCCGAGGTCGATCGCTGGGACGCCGTCACCGACCGCGTCCACGTCGCGAGCGCCTACCTCGTCTTCGTCGCCGTCGATGCCGAAGGGAGCACCCGCCGGGTCCCCGAGCTGGCGATCGAGACCCCAGAGGAGCAGCGCCGCCACCGCGAGGCCGAGATCCGCCGGGCCCACCGGCTCGCCCGCCGCGAGGCCATCGACTCCAGCCGCCGTGAGGGCGGGGCGTGAGCACGCGCGTCACCCTGCTCGGGTCGACCGGGTCGATCGGCACCCAGGGACTGCAGGTCATCGAGGCCCACCCCGAGCGCTTCGCCGTCGAGGTGCTCGCCGGCGGTGCCAACACCCAGCTGCTCGCCGAGCAGGCGGCACGTCACCGCCCTTCGCTCGTCGCGGCCGCGGCCGGCACCCGCGAGGACCTGACCGCAGCCATCGCCACCGCGGCCGGTGACCCGGGCTACGCGCCCGAGGTCGTCGTGGGGGAGGAGGCCGCGACGATCGCCGCCGGTGCGCCCACCGACGTCGTGCTCAACGGGATCACCGGGGCCATCGGCCTGCGACCGACGCTCGCCGCGCTGCGCTCCGGCGCACGCCTCGCGCTGGCCAACAAGGAGTCGCTGATCATCGGCGGCCCGATCGTCAAGGACACGGCCGCGCCCGACCAGATCGTGCCCGTCGACTCCGAGCACTCCGCGATCGCCCAGGCCCTGCGCTCCGGCCGGGCCGACGAGGTGCGCAAGCTCGTCGTCACCGCGAGCGGCGGGCCCTTCCGCGGGATGGACCGGGCCGCCCTGCGCGAGGTGACGCCGGCACAGGCGCTCAAGCACCCCAACTTCGCCATGGGGCGGGTCATCACGACCAACAGCGCCACCCTCGTCAACAAGGGGCTGGAGCTCATCGAGGCGCACCTGCTCTTCGACGTGCCGATGGAGCGGATCGAGGCCGTCGTCCACCCGCAGCAGATCATCCACTCGATGGTCGAGTTCCACGACGGCGCCGTCATCGCCCAGCTCGGGCTGCCGACGATGCTCGCGCCGATCGCGCTCGGGCTGTCGTGGCCGGAGCGGCTCACCGACATCGAGACTCCCGTCGACTGGACGCGGGCGCAGGACTGGCGCTTCGAGCCGCTCGACGACGGGGCCTTCCCGGCGGTCCGCCTCGCCCAGCAGGTCGGTGCCGCGGGTGGGACGCACCCGGCGGTGTACAACGCGGCCAACGAGGTCGGGGTCGACGCCTTCCACGACGGGGCCGCGCGCTTCACCGACATCGTCGACACGATCGCCGAGGTCCTGCAGCGGCACGACGACGCGCGCTTCGACGCGCACACGGTCGAGGGCGTGCTCGCTGCGGATGCTTGGGCGCGCGACGAGGCCGCGGGGCTGCTCAGCGGGAGCAGCACCGGTCCCTGAGGAGGAGGCCGCCTGCGGCCGACGTCTCGAAGGGTCGGGGCGCCTCCCTTCGAGACGGTCGCGGGGCGACCTCCTCAGGGAGCGGCAGAGACGGTCGCGGGGCGACCGCCCACGCGGAGCGTGGGACCCACTCAGGGAGCGGCAGAGACGGTCGCGGGGCCACCCACGCAGGGAGCGGGGGAGCGTCAGCGTGAGACGATCGGGACATGCTCTACGTCCTGGGGGTCCTGCTCGCCGTGCTCGGCATCGGTCTGTCGATCGCCCTGCACGAGATCGGCCACCTGGTCCCGGCGAAGAAGTTCGGGCTGCGGGTGCCCCAGTACATGGTCGGCTTCGGGCCGACGATCTGGTCGCGACGCCGCGGTGAGACCGAGTACGGGGTCAAGGCGATCCCGCTCGGTGGCTACATCCGGATGATCGGGATGTTTCCGCCCGCCGCGGACGGCACCGTGCGCGCGTCGAGCACCGGCCGGATGAGCCAGCTCGTCGACGAGGCGCGTCAGCAGAGCCTCGAGGAGATCCGTCCCGGCGACGACGGGCGGATGTTCTACCAGCTGCCGATCTGGAAGCGGATCGTCATCATGATGGGCGGCCCGGTGATGAACCTGCTCATCGCGCTCGTCCTCTTCACCGGCATCTTCACCCTCAACGGCATCGCCGTCGCCACCCCGACGATCTCCGCTGTCAACGAGTGCGTCGACATCCAGCAGCAGGGCCAGCAGGCCGCGACCGAGTGCACCGACGACATGCCGATCGCCCCGGCCAATGCTGCCGGGCTCAAGCCCGGTGACACCATCACCTCGATCAACGGCACCCCTGTCTCGACGTGGGCCGATGTGCGTGCCGCGATCCGTAGCAACCTCGACGAGCCGCTGACGATGCAGGTCGACCGGGCCGGCACGACCAAGACGCTGCGTGCCGAGCCGATCGTGCTCGACCTGCCGGTCCAGGACGACCAGGGGCGGATCGAGACGGACGCGACGGGAGCGCCCGTCACCGAGCGGGCCGGCTTCCTGGGCGCGACCGGGACCCGGGAGATGCAGAAGCAGCCGATCACCGCGGTGCCCGGCCTCTTCGGTGAGCAGCTCGGGCAGACCTACGGGCTGCTCGTGCGCATCCCGCAAAAGCTCGTCGGCGTCGCCGAGGCGGCCTTCGGCAGCCAGGAGCGCGACCCGGACGGCCCGATGTCGGTCGTCGGCGTGGGCAGGATCGCGGGGGAGGTGGCCAGCTCCGACGACTTCGGCGACACCTCGGACAAGGCGATCCTCCTGCTGACCCTCATGGGCTCGCTCAACCTCGTCCTCTTCGCCTTCAACACGATCCCGCTCCTGCCGCTCGACGGCGGCCACGTCGCGGGCGCGCTGTGGGAGGCGGTCAAGAAGGGCTGGGCCAAGCTGCGCGGCCTGCCCGACCCCGGCCCCGTCGACGTCGCCAAGGCCCTGCCGCTGGCCTATGTCGTCGCCCTGGCCTTCATCGGCATGACCCTGCTGCTCGTCTACGCCGACATCGTCAAGCCGGTGAAGCTGACCTGACGCGCCCGCGGCGAGACCCCGAGGGGTCCCCGGTCAGCCTGTCGGCGCTGATGTCACCTGGTCCCCCTTCTCCGGTCAACCGGGTGGCGGCAACGCCGACAGGTGACGACCACGCTGCCGAGCGATGCGCGCACCGTCCGAGTCGTCCGACGTGCGTGGTGTCGAGGAACAGCCGTGGACGGCCTTCGCACCTTCACGCGCGGGGCGCAGGGGACGTCCAGCCTGCAGGTCGCATAATGGAGGCATGAGCGTCTCCCTCGGTATGCCCAAGGCCCCGGCCCCCGTGCTCGCGCCCCGTCGCCAGACCCGGCAGATCAAGGTGGGATCGGTCGGTGTCGGCAGCGAGTCGCCGATCTCGGTGCAGTCGATGACGACGACGCTGACCTCCGATGTCAACACCACGCTGCAGCAGATCGCCGAGCTCACCGCCGCCGGCTGCGACATCGTGCGCGTGGCCTGCCCGAGCCAGGACGACGCCGACGCGCTCGCCGAGATCGCCCAGCACAGCCAGATCCCGGTCATCGCCGACATCCACTTCCAGCCCAAGTACGTCTTCCAGGCGATCGAGGCCGGCTGCGCCGCCGTGCGCGTCAACCCGGGCAACATCCGCAAGTTCGACGACCAGGTCAAGGAGATCGCCAATGCCGCCAAGGACCACGGCACCTCGATCCGCATCGGCGTCAACGCCGGCAGCCTCGACAAGCGCCTGCTCGAGAAGTACGGCAAGGCGACGCCCGAGGCCCTCGTCGAGTCCGCCGTCTGGGAGGCCGGCCTCTTCGAGGAGCACGACTTCCACGACTTCAAGATCTCGGTCAAGCACAACGACCCGGTGACCATGGTCCGGGCCTACGAGCTGCTCGCCGAGGCCGGTGACTGGCCGCTGCACCTCGGCGTCACAGAGGCCGGTCCCGCCTTCCAGGGCACGATCAAGTCGGCCACCGCCTTCGGCGCGCTGCTGTCGAAGGGGATCGGTGACACCATCCGCGTCTCCCTCTCGGCTCCTCCGGTCGAGGAGATCAAGGTCGGCCAGCAGATCCTCCAGTCGCTCGGACTGCGCCCGCGCAAGCTCGAGATCGTCTCCTGCCCGAGCTGCGGGCGCGCGCAGGTCGACGTCTACAAGCTCGCCGACGAGGTGACGGCCGGGCTCGAGGGCATGACCGTCCCCCTTCGCGTCGCCGTCATGGGCTGCGTCGTCAACGGCCCCGGTGAGGCCCGTGAAGCCGACCTCGGCGTCGCCTCGGGCAACGGCAAGGGCCAGATCTTCGTCAAGGGTGAGGTCATCAAGACCGTCCCCGAGAGCAAGATCGTCGAGACCCTCATCGAGGAGGCCCTGCGCATCGCCGAGGAGATGGGCGAGCAGATCGACGGCGAGGAGTCCGGCGCGACGGTCACGGTGGGCTGACCCTTCGAGACGGCCGCGGGCGGCCTCCTCAGGGACCGGGCTCTCGTCACCGCGGGTGGCCTCCTCAGGGACCGGGCTCTCGTCACCGCGGGCGGCCTCCTCAGGGACCGGGCTCTCGTCACCGCGGGCGGCCTCCTCAGGGACCGGGCTCTCGTCACCGCGGGCGGCCTCCTCAGGGACCGGGCTCTCGTCACGGTGGGCGGCCTCCTGAAGGACCGGGGAGGGTGCTCGGCGTCTACGCTGGCGGGGTGCTGCGCACCCGCCAACCCACCCGGCTCCTGGGCCCCGACGACGTCGATGCCGCCTTGGACCTGTGCGCGCGCGACCCAGCCGCCCACGTCTTCGTCGCGAGCCGGATCCTCGACGGTGGGCTGGGGTCCGGAGCGGCCGGCGCCTTCGGGTGGTTCGAGGACGGACAACTGGCCTCTCTGGTGTGGACGGTCGCCAATGTCGTGCCCGTCGGGACGACCCCGGCCAGCTGGGGGCCGCTCGCCGCGCAGGTGCGCAAGGTCCGTCGCCGGTCGGCCTCCTTCCTCGGCCCCCGCGACGAGGTGCGCGGCCTGTGGGACGCCGTCGGCCACGACTTCCCGCCCCCCCGCGCAGTGCGCGGCGAGCAGCCGCTGCTCGCGACGGCGACACCCCCGTCTCGGCTGGGGATCCCGCTCGACCCCCGGGTCCGGCCCGCGCAGGAGCACGAGGTCGACCTCGTGCTTCCCGCCGCCGAGCACATGTTCACCCAGGAGATCGGCTACCGGCCCTACACCGGCAGCCCTGCCTTCTACCGCGACTCGATCTGGCGGCTGATCCACGCCGGACGCACCTACGTGGTCGTCGAGGGCGGACGGGTCCTCTTCAAGGCCGACGTCGGCTCCGTCGGTCTCGGGGCCTGCCAGATCCAGGGGGTCTGGCTCACGCCCGAGCTGCGCGGTCAGGGTCTGGCCGCGCCGATGATGGCGGCAGCGCTCGAGCAGTCGATGCTCGACCACGCGCCGCTCGCGACGCTCTACGTCAACGACTACAACGCGCCCGCCCTCGCGACCTACCGCCGCATCGGGATGGAGCGGGTCGGCACCTTCGCGACGATCCTGCTCTAGGCCCTCACGACGGGTCGGTCGGCTCCCAGCGCCAGCGTGACGCGGTCCGTTGCACGGGCGATGCCAGGGTGAAGGTCGTCTTGCCCGCGACGGTGGTGGCCATGGCCACGACGGTCTCGTCCAGCCGGTGACGCATCGCCTCGGGGGTGACGTCCTCCCACACCTCGTCGCCCGCGCGGAGCAGACGGGCCCGGCCCGGGGAGTACCCGGGGTTCGCCCACGCATGGCCGTCGGAGGCGCCCGCGCCGACGACCCACCGGTCGTCCACGCGGGCCGCGCTGGTGATGCCGTAGATGTCCACCGGCAGCGGCAGTGCCTCGACCTCGTCCTCGACCGTCCCGTCGGTCGAGACCCGCTGGATGCTCAGCTCATCGGGTCCGTCGTCACCGTCGGTGCGCCACAGCAGGAGGGCGCCCTCGGGGGTGTCGACTGCCCGCGCGAGATGCATCCCCTCAGGGGCCTTGCCGACCTCCTGCCAGTCGAGTCCTGCGTCGTCGGCGAAGAGGACCCGCACGCCGTCCATCCCGTCGACGACGAGGACGAAGCCGGTCCCCGTCGAGGCGAGGTCGACCGGGATGCCCGGCGCCTCGAGTTCGTCCCCCCAGCGGCAGGCGCTCGCGTCCGGGCTCACGGCGAGCCCGCGTGTGGTGTTCTTCACCCCCGACGTCGACTCCTGGTGCCAGGCGGTCACCCCCAGATCGTGGCTGTCGATGGTCGCCACCGCGACGAAGGAGTGGAGTGCGGTCTCTCCAGAGATCATCGGGTCGGGAGCTGCCGGCACCTTCGACGCCGTCGGCGCGGGCAGCGCAGCGTCGGGGTCGGACTGGCCCGCCCAGTCGCCGGACCACGACCGCAGCGTGTGGTCAACCGTGTGGGCCGACGAGGCCCCCAAGGCCACCCACGGGCCGTCTTCGCTGCCCGGCAGGGCCGCGAGATCGACGGGGCGGACCCTGCTCGTGGTGTCGACGTATGCCTCCCACCGACCTCCGGGTACCTCTCGCTGCGGCAGCAGGGCGAAGCCGCTGTCCGTGGGCGCCAACAGGAGGGTCGAGCGACCGTCGGTCCACCACTGCTGGAGCCCCCCGGGAACCTCGTCGTGGGCTTCGGTGGCGATGAGCTGCACGGTGCCGCTGCCGTCGCCCGCCTCGGTGACCATCAGCTCGTCCTGCCAGGGGCGCGCCGCGCCGAGCCACCCCGCGCCCACCCCAGGAGGCCGGCGAGGGTGGCGGCAACGACGGTGGTACGGGAGGGAGCGCGCATGCGGCGAGGGTAGCCGTGCGGGCCGGCGTCAGAGGGTGAAGACGATCTTGCCGATCTGGTCGCCCTCGATCATCTGCGCGAACCCGTCACGGGCCTGCTCGAGCGGCAGCTGGGCATGGACGAGGGGCCGGGTGCCCGTGGCGTGCAGCATCTGGACGAGGGCGTCGAGCTCGTCGCGCGTGCCCATCGTCGAGCCGATGACGCCCAGCTGGAGGAAGAAGATGTGCGTGAGCATCGCGTCGTCGACCTGCGGCCCGCTCGTCGTGCCGGCGATGACGATCCGACCGCCGGGGCGAAGGGAGCGGATCGAGTGCTGCCAGGTCGCACGACCGACCGTCTCCATGACCGCGTCGACCTTGACCGGCAGTCGCTCGCCGGAGTCGAAGACCTCGTGCGCCCCGATCTCCAGGGCCCGGGCTCGCTTGGCCTCGCTGCGGGAGGTCGCGTAGACCCGCAGGCCGGCGGCCCGGGCCAGCGCGACGAGCGCCGTCGAGACGCCACCACCGACGCCCTGGACGAGCACGCTCTCTCCGGGGCGCATCGCCCCGCGGACGAAGAGCATCCGGTAGGCGGTGAGCCACGCCGTCGGCAGGCAGGCGGCCTCGACCATGCTCAGGCCCTCCGGCTTGGGCACGAGGTTGCGCCGCGGCACGACCACGGTGTCGGCGAAGGTCCCCTGATAGCGCTCGGACAGCAGCGAGCGACGCGGGTCGGTCGTCTCGTCGGTGCCGGTGAAGCCAGGGTCCGAGATGACCGCGTGGACGACGACCTCGTTGCCCTCCTCGTCGACGCCGGCGGCGTCGCAGCCGAGGATCATCGGCAGGGCCTCCGCCTTGAGACCCTGACCACGCAGCGACCACACGTCGTGGTGGTTGAGCGCCGCGGCCTTGACGGTGACCCGCGCCCACCCCTCCGGCGCCTGTGGCTCGGGTCGCTCGCCGACGACGAGCCCGGAGAGCGGGTCCTTGCTGTTGATGCTCTCGGCGTACACGGCGCGCATCGGTGCGCTCCCTTCGATCGGGGACGATGCGCCCTACTCTGCCACCGGGCACTAGCGTGGGCATTACCGACTGTTCCCGAACAAGGAGCTGCGCATGAGTACCATCGCCGACAACGTCATCGCCACCCTCAGGGCCAACGGGGTGACCCGCGCCTACGGCGTGCCGGGTGACTCGCTCAACGGCTTCACCGAGGCGATGCGTCGTGACGGCTCGATCGCCTGGCGTCTGGTGCGCCATGAGGAGTCCGCCGCCTTCGCCGCTGCGGCCGATGCCGAGCTCACCGGCGACCTGGCCGTCGTCCTCGGCAGCTGCGGCCCGGGCAACCTCCACCTGATCAACGGGCTCTTCGACGCACAGCGCAGCCGGGTGCCGGTGCTGGCCATCGCCGCCCAGATCCCGAGCTCCGAGATCGGCAGCGGCTACTTCCAGGAGACCCACCCGCAGGAGCTCTTCCGCGAGTGCAGCGTCTGGGCCGAGATGGTCACCGACGCCTCGCAGATGCCACGGATGCTCGAGACCGCCATGCGCGCGGCGATCCAGGAGCGCGGGGTCGCCGTGCTCGTCGTCCCCGGTGACGTCGCCCAGACCGAGGCCGCCGACGACCGGGTGACCGTCGTCGAGCGGGCCCGCGCTCGGATCGTCCCCGCCGCAGACCAGCTCGAGCGGGCCGCGCAGCTGCTCGGCGCGTCGAAGCGCACCACCCTGCTCGTCGGGGCCGGGGCAGCCGGAGCGAAGGACGACGTCCTCGCCCTCGCGGACCTGCTCGCGGCACCGGTGGTGCACACCCTTCGCTCCAAGCAGGACATCGAGGGAGACAACCCCTTCGACGTCGGCCTGACCGGCCTGCTCGGTTTCGCCTCCGGCTACCGGGCGATGGAGGAGGCCGAGACCGTGCTCATGCTCGGCACCGACTTCCCCTACCGGCAGTTCTACCCGGAGGGTGCGCGCTTCATCCAGGTCGACACGAGGGGCGAGCACCTTGGGCGGCGGGTGCCGCTCGACCTCGGGCTCGTCGGCGACGTCGGCGACACGATCCGGGCACTGCTCCCGCTCCTGCAGCGCGCGCGCAACCGCACCCACCTCGAGGACTCGGTCAAGCACTACCGCAAGACCCGCGACAAGCTCGACGAACTCGCCGAGCCACCGAAGAAGGGGCTGCTGGGGGGCCGCAAGCACCAGGCGATCCACCCCCAGTACCTCGCCCGACTGGTCGACGAGATCGCGGCCGACGACGCCGTCTTCATCCCCGACGTCGGCTCGCCGGTCGTGTACGCCGCGCGCTACCTCGAGTGCCGCGGTGACCGCCGGCTCATCGGCTCCTTCATCCACGGGTCGATGGCCAATGCCGTGCCGCAGGCCATCGGCGCGCAGCTCGCGCAGCCCGAGCGTCAGGTCGTCACGCTGAGCGGTGACGGCGGTCTGGCGATGCTCATGGGGGAGCTGCTCACGGTGCGTCAGCACGACCTGCCGATCAAGATCGTCGTGCTCAACAACTCCTCGCTCAACTTCGTCGAGCTCGAGATGAAGGCCGCCGGACTACCCGACTTCGGCACCGACCTGCACAACCCCGACTTCTCCCAGGTGGCACAGGCCTGCGGGATCAAGGGCTGGCGCGTCACCGAGGCCGCCGACCTCGAGACCAGCCTGCGCGAGGCCTTCGCCCACGACGGACCGGCGCTCGTCGACGTCGTCACCGAGCGGCAGGAGCTGACGATCCCGCCGGCGATCTCCGCCGAGCAGGTCAAGGGATTCACCCTCTACGCCCTGCGCACCGTGATGTCCGGCCGCGGCGACGAGCTGCTGGACCTGTCGCGGGCCAACCTGCGACAGATCTTCTAGGAGGAAACCGATGACCCGACCCGACCTGCCCACGACCGGCCTGGCCGCCCTCCTCGTCGGCGCGGGAGTGCTTCACATCGCGCGTCCCGAGGTCTACGAGCCGATCATCCCCGCACCACTGCGCGGGCGCGCCAGAGAGCTCGTCCTCGCCTCAGGTGTTGCCGAGATCGCCTGCGGTGCAGGGTTGCTGGTACCGGCGACCCGCCCGGCCGCCGGCTGGGCCAGCGCAGCGCTCCTGATCGGGGTGCTGCCGGCCAACGTCCAGATGAGCGTCGACCACGGCCGTCGGGCGCGGCGCAAGGGCACGCCGCAGGCGGTCGGGTTCTTCGCCGGGACGCTGGCCCGGCTGCCGCTCCAGTGGCCCCTGGTGCGCACCGCCCTGCGCGCGGCCCGCGGCGGCTGATCCGTGGGCGTGCTGGAGTGGTCGCCCACGACCGCGGACGACATCGCCTCGCTCGTGCGCCTCGGGACGGCCTGCCTCGAGCGCGACGGCGGGCTGCCCGACCTCGCCGACCCGCAGCACCTGCGCGACGGCTACCTGACCGAGCAGTCGATCTGCGGGCGGGACGAGCTCGGTGACATCGTCGCGGCGGCCGCCATCGGCATCAGTGCCGACGGCGCTCGGACGGCGACCGGCCTCATCGACCCCGCCGCCATGGGGCAGGGGATCGGGCAGGAGATCGCCGAGTGGGTCATCGGCCACTCTGTGGGCCCGGTGCGCTTCGTCCTGGACTCGGTGAGCCCCGAGGCGGAGACCCTCTTCGCCGAGCTCGGCCTGCACCGCGGTTTCGCCGAGTCGATCATGCGGCACAGCCTGCGCTCGATCCCCTTCGTCCGCCGGCCCGAGGACATCGTCACCCTGCCCTTCACCGACGACACCTCCGAGGCCTTCCGCCACGCCTACGCGGCCTCCTTCGGCGACCAGCCCGGCTACAGCGCCGGCAGCTCCCGGGCCTGGGGCCGGTGGCTGCGCGAGCAGCGCGGCTTCCAGCCGGAGGACTCCCGGGTCGCCATGGACCGCCGCGGCCACGTCGCCGGCTTCGTCACCCTCTCGGACGGCTGGATCGAGGAGGTCGGGGTCGTCCCCGAGTGGCGCGGCCACCGGCTCGGTGCCCATCTCGTCGCCCGCTCTCTGACGGCCCTCCAGCGGGCCGGCGCCGACGAGGTCTGGCTGGCCGTGGGCTGCGACAACCCCGCCCGGTCGCTCTACGAGCGCCTTGGCTTCCGGGGCCACGGCACCCGTGCCCAGTACGAGCAGCCGACCCCGGCGAGCCAGGACTGACCGCGGTGCTCGAGACCCACGAGGCCCCATGGCGCAGCCAGGTCTCCTTCGGCCGGCGGATGCGCCACGACCTCAACGAGATGTGGGGCAACTGGCCCGTGGGGTGGAACCGTCTCGGCGTCTTCTTCGTCGCCCCCATCGGGGTGCCCCTCCTGCTCGGGCTGGCGGTCCGGCCGAGCGGCTCCGTGGGGGACCGACTCTGGACCCTCGTCCTGGCCGCCGCCCTGGTGCTCGATCTTCTTCCACATGCTGCGCCCCGGTCCGGTGGTGCGGGTGCTGCTCATCGGGACATACGTGCTGGCGTCCGCAGGGGCCGTGCTCGGCGGCCTCGCGCTGCTCGCCGTCGGGGTGCTGGGGCTCGCCCTCGGCGGCGGGGTCGGCCTCGAGCTGGCTCTCGTCGGGTTCGTCCTCCTCGGCGGCGGTGGGTTCATGGCCTTGTGGCTGCGCTGGGAGGTCCGCGGCGGATCGCGGTCCGCTCGGGCGCGCGCGGGTCAGGGAGGACCGCAGGACCCGTCGGCGGCGGTGGTGCTGCCGACGAGCCCGGACACCTCGCATGTGGTCCTGCGGTCGCCGACCGGAGAGGTCGGCACGACACTCCTCGGGCCGATGCAGGCGGCCACCCCCGTCACCACCGCAGCAGGAGGCGTCGTGCACTCGCGGGCCGCCGTCTTGCTCGGCGACCCCGGGGGCCGCCTCGTCGTGCCGGCCGACGTCGCCACCCGGCCCGGGCACGTCCTCGTCACCGAGGTCCTCCGAGGCGGGCAGGTGCACTTCCTCGTGCCGCAGTCCGTGCCGCCCCTTGCGATGATGTGGCGGCACGCCCAACCCGTACCTCCGCAGGAGCGCTCGTGACCGAGACCACCGAGACCGACCTCGTCGTGCCCGACGCCGTGGTCGATGCCGTCCGCGGCGCCCGCCGCGTCCTCGTCCTCTCCGGTGCGGGGATGAGCGCGGAGTCGGGCGTGCCGACCTTCCGCGACGCGCAGACCGGGTTGTGGGAGGAGTTCGACGCCAGCGAGCTGGCGACGGCCGAGGCCTTCCGGCTGGACCCTCCCTTCGTCTGGGCCTGGTACGCCTGGCGGATGCAGCTCGTCCGCGGCGTCGAACCCAACCCCGGGCACCGGGCGCTCGCCGAGCTCGCCGGCCGGCGCGAGGTGACCGTCGCGACGCAAAATGTCGACGACCTGCACGAGCGGGCCGGCTCGACCGTCGCCGCCCACCTGCACGGGTCGCTCTTCGAGCTGCGGTGCAGCGACTGCTACACCCCGTACACAGGCGACGTGGACCTGCCGACTGAGCCGACGGAGCGCATCGACCCGCCGACCTGCCCCGAGTGCGAAGGGGACGTGCGTCCCGGTGTCGTGTGGTTCGGCGAGGTCCTGCCGGACGACGCGGTCGCCGCGACCGAGGCGGCCATCGACGCCCTCGAGCCGGGTGACGTCGCGCTCGTCATCGGCACCTCCGGCATCGTCTACCCCGCGGCCGGCTACCCGGCGATGGCGCGGGCCGAGGGAGCCACGGTCATCGAGGTCAACCCCGGCGAGACCGAGATCTCGGACATGTGCCACCTCGTCGTGCGGGGCACCGCCGCGCACGTGCTGCCGCAGCTGGTGGCCGCCGCCCGGTAGAGGCCGGTCGGGTGCGCCCGTCGCTGCCGGCGGTCACCTCCCCACGTGGGCCGCCGGCTCCGGCGTGGGCTCCGGCAGCGCCTCGGGCCGGCGGGGGCGTGAGGCCCACAGGACCCCGCCGACGACCAGGGCGCCTCCGACAAGCTCGAGGGGGGCGGGCACCTCGTCGAGGAGGAGCCACGCGAGGGCCAGGCCGGTCACCGGCACGAGCATGGAGAAGGGGGCGACCGTCCCCGACGGGTGGCGGGCCATGAGCCAGGTCCAGATGCCCGAGCCCACGAGCGTCGCGAGGACGGTCGTGTAGGCCAGGCCCAGCCAGGCGGGGATCGCCGCGGTGGAGAGCGAGTCGGCCAGGGCCGTGCCGATGCGCTCCGGCCCCTCGACGAGCAGCGACAGGGTGAGCATGGGGACCGGCGGGATCACCGTCATCCACAGGGTCAGGTGCAACGGCCGCGGCGCCGCGGCCAGGCGGGAGGCGAGGTTGCCGAAGGCCCACCCAAGCCCGCCCATGAGGGTGAGGACGAAGGGGAGGAGCCCCGCCTCCGCGTCGAGCCGCTGGCTGCCGACGACCGCCATCCCGAGCGCGGCGACCGCGACGCCGGCCGCGGCCCGGGCGCCGAGGCGCTCGCCGAGGAGCACGGCCCCGAGGACGACGGTGAAGGGTGCCGAGCTCTGCAGCACGACGGAGGCCAGACCGGCCGGCATGCCGACGTCCATGGCGAGGTAGAGGAAGGCGAACTGGAGGATGCCGAAGCCGACGCCGTAACCAACGAGCCACCGCGTGGGCACGTCGGGGCGGGGCACGAGCAGGAGCGTCGGGATCGCCATGAGCGTGAAGCGCAGGGCGGAGCAGAGGAAGGGCGGGAAGATCTCGAGGGAGGCGTGGATGGCGATGAAGTTGGCGCCCCAGAGGACGGCAACGACGACGGCGAGCAGGCGGTGGCGGATCGGCACCCGTCGATCGTCGGCGACCAGATCGTGCAGGACAAGCAAATCATCGTGACTGCTCCCTTTAGGGTAGCTACATGGACATCCGGCACCTCGAGCTGCTCCGCGACCTGCGCGAGCGGGGGAGCCTCGCGGCCGTCGCGGCGGCCACGCACCGCACCCCGTCGGCCCTCTCGCAGCAGCTGCGCACCGCCCAGCGGGCCGCCGGCACGCCACTCGTCGAGGCGCGCGGCCGGGGGCTGCGCCTCACGGAGGCCGGCGAGCTGCTCGCCGACGGCGCGGACGAGGTCGGCGCCGCGCTGACCCGGGTCGCGGCCCGTCTCGAGGAGCACCGGGGCGACCCGGTGGGCACGGTCCGGGTCGCCGGCCTGCCGAGCGGCCTGACGGCGCTGCTGCCCGGTGCGCTGACGTTGCTCGCCGGCAGCCGTGTGTCGGTGGAGATCGACGACCTCGACCTCGCGGAGACCGACTACGCCCGGGCCGCGGCCGATGCCGACATCGTCATCGCGCACTCCCTGACGAGCGAGGTGCCCGTCGGAGGTGAGCGGCTGAGCAGCACCGTCCTCGTCCGCGAGCCGCTCGACGTCGCCGTCCCGCCCGACCACCCCCTCGCCCGGCGATCGTCGCTGCACCCCGGCGACGTCGTCGACGAGGCGTGGATCAGTGTGCCGGAGGGCTACCCCTTCGACACGGTGCTGCAGCGCATCGAGGCCGAGTGCGGTCGAGCCCTGCGGCGGCGCCTGCGCGTGCGGGACAACCAGCTCGTCGCCGCCCTCGTCGCGACCGGCGAGGGCCTGGCCCTGCTGCCGCGCTACACGACCCGCACGGCAGACGAGTTCGCGC
This sequence comes from Janibacter sp. RAF52, assembly GCF_052114035.1. Lineage (NCBI taxonomy): Bacteria > Bacillati > Actinomycetota > Actinomycetes > Micrococcales > Intrasporangiaceae > Janibacter > Janibacter sp. RAF52. Next base: position 175,289 of record NZ_JBFRDY010000001.1, read on the forward strand.
TCGTCCCGCTCGTCGACGTGCCCGCGGCACGGTGGATCGTCGCGCTCTCACGACCCGACCGTGCCGAGCGGGTCGCGGTCCGCTTGGTCACCGCACGCCTGCGCGCTGCCGGGGCGGCCCTCACGGGCGAGCGGATACCCTGAGCGGGCACACCCCCTTCGCCTCACCAGGAGCACCGTCCGTGGTCACTCGCATGTCGTCCTTCTTCCTCCGCACCCTCCGCGAGGACCCCGCGGACGCGGAGCTGCCGGGCCACAAGCTCCTCGTGCGGGCGGGCTACGTCCGCCGCGCCGCCCCCGGCGTCTACACGTGGCTGCCGCTCGGCCTGAAGGTGCTGCGCAAGGTCGAGGCGATCGTCCGCGAGGAGATGGAGGCGATCGGCGGCCAGGAGCTGTCCTTCCCCGCGCTGCTGCCCAAGGAGCCCTACGAGGCGACCAACCGGTGGACCGAGTACGGCGACAACCTCTTCCGCCTCACCGACCGCAAGGACGCGCAGATGCTCCTCGGGCCGACGCACGAGGAGATGTTCTGCCTCGCGGTCAAGGACATGTACACGTCGTACAAGGACCTGCCGCTCACCCTCTTCCAGATCCAGACGAAGTACCGCGACGAGGCCCGCCCGCGCGCTGGTGTGCTGCGCGGTCGTGAGTTCGTCATGAAGGACTCCTACTCCTTCGACATCGACGAGGCCGGCCTGCAGAAGGCCTACGACGCGCACCGTGACGCCTACATCAAGATCTTCGACCGGTTCGGCTTCGAGTACGTCATCGTCCACGCCGACTCCGGCGCGATGGGCGGCAGCGCGAGCGAGGAGTTCCTCGCCGTCAGCCCCAACGGCGAGGACACCTTCGTGCGCGACGCCTCCGGCTACGCGGCCAACGTCGAGGCCGTCGAGCTGCCGCAGGCCCCGGCGGTCGAGGTGACCGCCGGACCCGCGCACGTCGAGGACACCCCCGACACCCCGACGATCGAGACCCTCGTCGCGGCCCTCAACGCCCACCACCCGCGCACCGACGGGCGGGAGTGGACCGGTGCCGACACGCTGAAGAACGTCCTCGTCACCCTCGTCCACCCCGCCGACGAGGAGCACGACGAGCCGTGGCGCGAGCCCCTGGCCATCGGTGTGCCCGGCGACCGCGAGGTCGACGCCAAGCGCCTCGAGGCGCAGGTCTCGCCCGCCGAGGTCGAGGACTTCGGCGAGGCCGACTTCGCCGCCCATCCGATGCTCGCCAAGGGCTACATCGGCCCCGGTGTCCTCGGCTCCGAGCGCTCCAGCGGCATCAGGTACCTGCTCGACCCGAGCATCGCCGAGGGCAGCGCGTGGGTCACCGGCGCCGACGAGCACGGCAAGCACGTCATCGACCTCGTCCACGGCCGGGACTTCACCGCCGACGGCACGATCCAGGCCGCCGAGATCCGTGAGGGCGACCCGAGCCCGACCGGCTCCGGCACCCTGACCCTCGCGCGCGGCGTCGAGATGGGGCACATCTTCCAGCTCGGCACCAAGTACGCCGAGGCGCTGGGCCTGAAGGTCCTCGACGAGAACGGCAAGCTCGTCACCGTGATGATGGGCTCCTACGGCGTCGGCGTGACCCGTGCGGTCGGTGTCGTCGCCGAGGACAACCACGACGAGCTGGGCCTGGTGTGGCCCCGCGAGCTCGCTCCCTTCGACGTGCACGTCGTGGCCGCGGGCAAGAGCGACGAGATCTTCACCGCGGCCGGTGACCTGTCGGCCCAGCTCGAGGCGCAGGGTGTCACCGTGCTCTACGACGACCGCGCCGGCAAGGTGAGCCCGGGCGTGAAGTTCAAGGACGCCGAGCTCGTCGGCGTCCCGACGATCCTCGTCGTCGGCAAGGGCCTGGCCGACGGGGTCGTCGAGATCAAGGACCGCCGCAGCGGTGATCGTCGCGAGGTGCCCGTGGGTGAGGCCGTCGCGGCCGTGATCGCAGAGGTGAGGGGCACGGCCTCGTGAGCGTCGACGAGATGCGCCACCCGCTGACGGTCCACGAGCGGCCGGCCGCGGGCCCGGTCGAGGCGGTGATCTTCGACTGGGGCGGCACGCTCACCCCGTGGCACACGATCGATCTCGGTCAGCAGTGGCGGGTCTTCGCCCGGGAGGTCCACGGCATCCCGATCGAGTCCGACGAGGTGCCGCAGGCGGACCTGGACCGCGCGCAGGAGCTCGCCGAGCGGATCCACGCCGTCGAGGCCGATGCGTGGCGCCAGGTCCGCGACGAGCAGCGCGGCTCCCATCTGGACGACATCCTCGCCGAGGCCGGCATCGACCCGCGCGAGGACCGGCACCACGTCGCGCTCGCGGCCTATCGCCGCTTCTGGGAGCCGCACACCCACACCGACCCGCAGGTGCGGCCGCTCTGGGAGGGGTTGCGCGCGAGGGGCCTCAAGGTCGGCGTGCTGTCCAACACCATCTGGAGCGGCGAGTACCACCGCGAGATCTTCGCGCGTGACGGAGTGCTCGACCTCGTCGACGGGGACGTGTATTCGTCGGAGATCAAGGTCGTCAAGCCGCACCGGGAGGCCTTCGAGGCGGCGGCCGCGGCCGTCGGTGTGCCCGTCTCCCACGCCGTCTACGTCGGCGACCGGCTCTTCGAGGACGTGCTCGGGTCGCAGGAGGTCGGCATGCGGGCGATCTGGGTGCCGCACAGCGACATCCCGGCCGACCAGCAGGTGACCGTCGACGTCGAGCCCGACGGCGTCGCGCACGAGCTGCTCGACGTGCTCGACATCGTCGACGCCTGGCTCTAGGCGAGGCGGCTGACGACGAGCCAGGTCGCGCCGGCGAGCACGAGGGCGAAGCTCGCCACCCACAGCAGGGCCGGCACACCCGTGACCCGGGCGAGCGCGCCCGGGTCGCTGGCCGGCTCGGGCCGGGGCAGCAGCGTCGCCAGGTGGCGCCAGGCGCCGATGAGCAGGAGGACCCCGACCCCGACGAGGACCTGCTGCTGCAGCGCGTCGTCGCGCCACCACCACAGGGCGCCCGTCGCCGCCGTCACCGTGAGGACCACGAGGCCGGTGAGGGCCGATCGCACCCGCGTCAGGGCAGCCAGCAGCCCGACGAGCACGACGGAGAGTGCAGGGGCGGACCACCCGACGGTGGCGAGCAGGACCACTCCCGCACCGACGACCCCGGGTGCGGGGTAGCCCGCCCAGGTCGTGGCGACCATACCGGCGCCCCGGGCCGGGCCGACGGTCACCGCGTGGCCGGACATGTCGGAGCGCAGGACGAAGCCCGTGAAGCGTCGCCCGCACGCCATGCCCACGAGGGCGTGCCCGAGCTCGTGGACGAGCGTGACGCCCAGGCGCAGGGTGCGCCAGGCCGGCCACCAGGTCGCGGCGATGCAGCCCACCGCGAGGACGGCGACGAGCACCCAGCCCTCGAGGTCGGGGGCGGGACCCGCGGGGGAGAGTCGGTCGAGGAGCTGCTGCACGGGGGAGACGCTAGGTGCGCAACCTGTGCGTGGGAGGGTGAGCGCATGACGCACGTGCTGATCCTCGGTGGGACCGCCGAGGCCAGGGATCTGGCCGCCCACCTCGAGGCGAAGGGAGTCCCGCTCACGTCCTCGCTCGCGGGCCGTGTCTCCCGCCCCCGACTGCCCGTCGGACAGGTCCGCATCGGCGGCTTCGGGGGCGTCGGAGGACTCCGGTCGTGGCTGCAGGAGCACGACGTGACGGCGGTGGTCGACGCCACCCACCCCTTCGCGACGACGATGGGCGACCATGCGGCACAGGCCTGCTCGTCACTCGGCCTGCCTCTGCTCCGGCTCGCGCGACCGGGCTGGCGTCAGCACCCGGATGCCGGGTCGTGGACCTGGGTGGACTCGCACGAGGCGGCCCGGGCGGCCGCGGACGAGGTGGGGGGGACCCCCTTCGTCACCACGGGTCGGCAGACGCTGCACCACCACGTCGACGCCTGGCGTGAGCGGCCGGTGCTCGTCCGGCTCGTGGAGCCGCCCGAGTCGCCGCTGCCGGCGGCGTGGACGGTGCTGCGCTCGCGCGGGCCCTTCGCCGTCGCCGACGAGGAGGCGATCATGCGCACCCACGACGTCTCCGTGCTGCTGACCAAGGACTCCGGCGGGCGCTACACCGAGGCCAAGCTCGACGCCGCGCGCACGCTCCGCGTCCCCGTCGTCGTCGTGGCCCGACCCACGCGTGCTCCGGGCGTCGCCGAGGCGGCGGATGCCGCAGCAGCGGCGACCTGGGTGGAGTCGCTCGGCTCGCTCCGCCCCTGACGCGCGCCCCAGACGCGCTCAGGGGCGGAGCGCGCGGGCGACCAGGCGACCGGCGAGGGCGCCGGCGAGCGCGACGGTCCCGACCCGACGGGCCAGGGTGATGGCACGTGGGAGGTCGGCGACCGTGGGTGCTGGTCCCGACCCCATGACGACCCGGTCCTCGGCACCGCTCGCGTAGACCGTCCGACCGCCGAGGCGGATACCCAGGGCGGCGGCGAAGCCGGCCTCGACCGGTCCCGCGTTGGGGCTGGGGTGGGCCCGGCCGTCGCGGGCGGCGGTGCGCAGCACCTCAACGGCACGAAGGGGGACCGCCGCCGCGGTCGCCAGCACGGTCGCCCGTGCGGGCACCCAGCCCAAGAGGTCGTCGAGTCGCGCTGCGGCCCAACCAAATCGGGCATAGCGCGAGGTGCGGTGCCCGTGCATCGCATCGAGGGTGTTGGCCGCGCGGTGAAGCACGATCCCGAGCGGGCCGAGGGCGGCGCCCCACACGAGTGTGCCGACGACGGCGTCGGAGGTGTTTTCGGCGATCGACTCGACGGCGGCCCGGGCCACCTCGTCGGCCTCGAGGTCGTCGGTGACGCGACCGACGAGGTGCCGCACCCGGGTCCGGGCGCCGGTCAGGTCGTCGGCGGCGAGCAGGTCGTGGACGGCGCGGCCTTCGCGCCCGAGGCTCGTGCCGCCCAAGGCTGTCCAGGTGAGTGTCGCGGTGGCGAGGGTGGACGAGGGGCCGGTGAGCCGGCCCGCAGCCACCCCGAGGGCCACGACGGGGGCGATGGCGAGGGCCTCGGTGGCGATGCCCGCGGCCCGGCTGTCGCGGTGGGTGCGGGCCTCGACCCACCCGGCCCACGTGCCGAAGAGGGCGACCGGATGCCCGCGGCGAGGGTCGCCGAGCGCAAGGTCGGCCACCCAGCCGAGGGCCAGCCCGAGGCTGACGGCGTCGACGCGGGAAGCGTGGGTCATGCCGGCTCCTTGATCGTCAGCACCTGCCCGGAGACGACGAGGTCGACCCGGTCGGAGGCGCTCGCGATGCGTTGGTTGAGCCAGCCGAGCCGGTCGGCGAAGATCCTCCCGGACCGGTGCTCCGACACCAGTCCCCAGCCGACCTCGTTGGTCACCCCGACGACGAAAGGGGTTGCACGCCAGGCCTCCTCGAGAGCGGAGACCCGCTGCTCGAGATCGGGTGCCCAGTCGGTCTCGGGGGCCGCCCACGCACCGATCTCGTCGAGCTGCGCGGTCAGCCAGGTGCCGAGGCAGTCGAGGAGCACCGGGCCCGACGCCGCCCGCATACCGGCGGCGGCGTCGGTGCTCTCGAGCGTCAGCCAGGTGTCGGGTCGCCGCGCTCGGTGGGCGGCCACGCGCGCGGCCCAGTCGGCGTCGTCGCGCTGGGGCCCGGCTGCCAGGTAGGTGACCGGGTCCACGCGTGGGTCCCATGTCCCGCGGGGGCGGCCGTCCTCGATCGTCTCGAGGGGAGAGCCCGGCAGGAGCAGGGACTCGGCGTGCCGGGACTTGCCGGACCGGATGCCGCCGGTGACGAGGACGCGCATGGTCACCACGCCACCGTGAGCAGGACGAGCAGGACGGTGAGGGCCACCTCGACCCCGGCGCCGATGACATCACCGCCCACTCCACCGAAGGTGCGAGCAGCCCTGTCCCGCAGGGAGATCGCGGCCCAGACGGCGGTCGGTGCCGCCAGGGCGCCGATGAGGAGCGCCCGGACGGTGACCCAGAGGGAGGTGCTGGAGTCCAGGCCGCCGTGCTGCAGGGCGACGGGAAGCACCGAGGCCACGAGGAGGGCGCTGACGGCGAGGGTCGCGAGCAGCGCGCCCACGACGGGCACGGTGCCCACGAAGGCTGCGCCGAGGCTCGAGCCCTGCGAGGCCCGCTGTCCCCGGGTGCAGACGGCGGCCGGCGCGACCCGGGAGGCGATGACGGCGGCACCGACGACGAGGGCACCCCACCACCCGGCACCGAAGAGGGCGGCCATCGCAGCGGCCTGCACCAGCAGGACGACAACGAGAGCGATCGCTCCCATGGGGCCGACGTCACCGCGACGCATGACCTCGAGCGCGCGGTCCCGGTCCCAGCCGGCGCCGAGGCCGTCGACCGTGTCGGCGAGCCCGTCGAGGTGCATCCCGCGCGAGCCGTACGCGAGCACGCCGACCGCGAGGCCCGCGGCGACGAGCGCTGGCACCCCGAGCGGGACGGTCAGCCCGACGAGGACGACCGGGAGAGCGAGTGGAAGCACGGCGAAGGGGGCGAAAAGCAGGGCCGTGCGCGCGGTGTCGGGGGTGATCGTGACCCGACCGCTCGGCGACCGGGTGAAGGTCCCGACCGCCAACCGCATCCCTTCGCCCAGGCTCACGACGAGGCCGGGTCCTGCAGGGAGTCGACGACGTCGCCGATGACGGTGATGGCCGGGGGTGCGATGCCCTCCGCGTCGGCGACGGCGGCGATCTGCGACAGCGGTGCCCGCACCGAGCGCTGCCGGGGGGTAGCGCCGTCGGCGATGCAGGCGGCAGGCGTCTCCGGAGACAGGCCGGCGGCGACGAGTGCCTCGGCGATCGAGCCGAGGGTCGCGACGCCCATGAGGACGACGATCGTCAGTCGCGAGGTGGCGAGGGCGGCCCAGTCGACCTCGCTGCGCGGGTCGTCGGGGCCGACGTGGCCGGACACGACGGCCACTCCCTGGGAGAGCCCGCGGTGGGTCACGGGGATGCCGGCGAGGGCCGGAACGGAGAAGGCAGAAGAGACCCCCGGAACGGCCTCGACGGGGACACCGGCGGCGACGCAGTGGTTCCACTCCTCACCGCCACGACCGAAGAGGTACCCGTCGCCCCCCTTGAGCCGCACGACGGTCCGCCCGGCCCGGGCGTGCTCGACGAGCAGCTCGTTGATGCGCTCCTGCGGGGTGAAGTCCCCGCGCGGGATCTTGCCGACGTGCACGATCTCGGCCTGGGGTGCGATCTCGTCGAGGGCTGACACCGGGCCGAGCCGGTCGGTGACGACGACGTCCGCGGCGGCGAGCGCGTCGCGTCCGGCCACGGTGAGCAGGGCGGGGTCCCCGGGTCCGCCGCCGACGAGCAGGACCCGACCGGTGGCGGGTGCGGTGGTGGCGTCGGTCATGCGGTCCTCCGGTGCAGGATGTGGCCGAGCTCGCGCAGGAGCCCGTCGATGGTGTGCGGGTCACGGACGGCGATCCGCACCCAGGTGGGGTCGAGCCCCGGGAAAGTATCGCCCCGACGCACCGCCCAGCCGGCATCGCGCAGCGCCCCGTGGACACCCGCGCCCACCCGGGCGAGGACGAAGGGGGCGGCCTCGCCCCCGGTCGGGACGCCCAGGGCGTGCAGCCCGCGGGTCAGGTGAGCGCGCCAGATCGTGAACTCGTCGGCGGCACGGGCCGCCTCGGCGAGCGCGGCCGGGGTGGCGGTCTCGGTCATGAGCCGCAGTGCCAGCGAGCCCACGGACCAGTGCGGCTGGTGCGCAGCGAGGGCGGTGACGAGCTCGGCGTCACCGACGACGTAGCCGGCGCGGATGCCGGCGACGGCCCAGGTCTTCGTCAGGGAGCGGACGACGAGCAGGCCGGCGAGGTCACCGTCGAGCAGGCTCTCGCGCTCGCCGGGCACCGCGTCGACGAAGGCCTCGTCGACGAGCACGACCCGCCCCGGGCGCACGAGCGTGCGGATCGCGTCGGCCGGGTGCAGCACGCCCGTCGGGTTGGTCGGGTTGCCGATGACGACGAGGTCGGCGTCGCCGATCTGCCTGAGCGCCTCGGGCGTGAGCGCGAAGCCCTCCTCCGCCCGCAGCAGCACGTGCCGCACCTCGTGCCCGGCGGCCCGCAGCGCGGCCTCCGGCTCGGTGAACTGGGGGTGCACGACCACCGCGTCGGTCGGCGTCAGCGATCGCGCGACCAGCGTGAAGGCCTCGGCCCCACCGCTCGTCGGCAGCACCTGCTCCCGCGTCACCCCGTGTCGCGCCGCCAGCGCGTCCACCGCCCGGGTCGCGTCCGGGTAGGACGCCACGGACCCGATCTCCTCGACGAGTGCCCGTGCGAGCCACCCCGGAGGCTGCGTCAGCCGCACGTTGACCGCCAGGTCCACCAGGTCGTCCGACACCTCGGCGTCGCCATGATGCCGCAGAGGATCGGGCACCGATCCCTCGAAGGCGACCGGGGGCGTGCGGTCCGGCAAGGACGTGGATCGGGCTGGGGTGGCGCGACTCAAGGGCTGAGCCGGTTGCGATGAGTCAGGTGAGAGCTCCGAGAACTCATGGTGCACGTGCGAAGCCCCCAGCGCCACCCCACCCGATCCACGGACGCCCCGAGGACCCTCGCCAGACGCCACCGCGCGGGCTTGTGACGCCACCACGCGGGCAGTGCCCCAGCCACAGGCGGCGTCGACGAAGGAACGGGCGACGGAGGGCGAGCCGGCCCAGTGGGTGTGGAGGTAGGAGGCGACGAGGGTGGCTCGGCCGGTGGCGGCGGGGTCGAGGGCGAAGCCCTCGGTGCGGTCGCCGAGGTCCCAGGCTGCGGTGGTGCCGAAGGGGGGGTCCGTCACCGTGCGGTGGAACTCGTGGCCCGTCACCCGGGTTCCGGCGGGGCCGAGGACGGAGTCGACGACGCTCGTCGCCTCGCGGTAGCCGAGGGTGAGGCGCCGACCCATCGCGGCCCGGGCGGGCAGGGCGCCGACCATCGGGTGGTCGTCGAGGGCCTCGGCGAGGTAGAGCATGCCGGCACACTCGGCGACGGTGGGCATCCCGGCGGCGATGGCGTCGCGGATCTGCTGCACGAGAGGGCGATTCGTCGCGAGGGTGCGCGCGTGCACCTCGGGGAAGCCGCCCCCGAGGTACAGACCGCTGGTCCCCTCGGGGAGGGCGACGTCGCGTGCCGGGTCGAGCTCGACGACCCGAGCACCCGCCGCTTCGAGCAGCTCGACGGTCTCGGGGTAGCGGAAGGTGAAGGCCCGACCGCCCGCGACGGCGACCACCGGGGTCTCCCTTCGAGACGGGCGCGGGGCGCCCTCCTCAGGGAGCGGCCGAGAGGGGCGCGGGGCGCCCTCCTCAGGGAGCGGGCGAGAGGGGCGCGGGGCGCCCTCCTCAGGGTGCGAGGAGGGGAGCGCTGGGTCCCAGGGCGTGACGTCGAGGTCGGGCGCCGTGCGCGCTGCGGCGAGCAGGGCGTCGAGGTCGAGGTGCTCCTCGGCGACGGCGGCGATGTGGTCGAGGGTCGCGGCGGCCTGCCCGCGCTCGGCGGCGGGGACGAGGCCGAGGTGGCGGGAGGGCACGTGCATCGCGGCGTCGCGGGGGAGCACGCCCCACACGGGCACGCCGACGGCCTCGACGGCTCGGCGGGCCTCGTCGCCGTGGCGGGAGGTGCCCGCCTTGTTGAGCACCACGCCGACGACGTCGAGGTCGGGGTCGATGGTCGCGAGCCCGTGGACGGTCGCGGCCACGGTCCGGGAGGTCGAGCTGATGTCGACGACGAGCAGGACGGGGGTGCGGGTCAGCGTGGCGACGTGGGCGCTCGAGGCGAAACCGTCGGTGCCGAGGCGCCCGTCCATGAGGCCCATGACGCCCTCGAGCACCGCGACGTCCGCGGGGGTCGGGTGGGTGGCCCCCCGGGCGAGCAGCGGCTGGACGAGGTCCTCGCCGACGAGCCACGGGTCGAGGGTGCGGCTCGGCCGGCCGGTGGCGAGCGCGTGGTAGCCGGGGTCGATGTAGTCCGGGCCGACCTTGGCCGGGGCCACGGTCAGTCCACGGCGGGCGAGGGCGGCCATGATCCCCACGGCGATCGTCGTCTTGCCGTGACCAGAGGCGGGTGCCGCGACGAGCACCCGGGGGAGGGTCACCACTCGATGCCCTTCTGGCCCTTCTGACCCTGGTCGAAGGGGTGCTTGACCTTGGTCATCTCCGTCGCGACGTCGGCGATCTCGAGCAGCCGCGGGTGCGGGTCGCGGCCAGTGATGACGACGTGCTGGTAGCCGGGGCGGTGGGTCAGCGTGTCGATGACGTCGTCGAGCTCGACCCAGCCCCACTTCATGACGTAGGTGAACTCGTCGAGGATGTAGACGGTGTGCGTCTCGGCGGCCAGCCGCCGCTTGATCTCCTCCCAGCCCTCACGGGCGTCGGCGGCGTGGTCCTCCTCGGACCCGGCCTTGCGCGACCACGACCAGCCCGAGCCCATCTTGTGCCACTCGACGGGACCCCCTTCGCCGGTCTCCTCGTGGACGCGGCCGAGGGTCCTGTAGACCTCCTCCTCGCCGATGCGCCACTTCGCGGACTTGACGAACTGGAAGACGCCGATCGACCAGCCCTGGTTCCACCCGCGCAGGCCGAGGCCGAAGGCCGCCGTCGACTTGCCCTTGCCGACCCCACCGTGGACGACGACGAGCGGCCGGTTGCGGCGCTGCCGCGTGGTCAGCCCGTCCTTCGGCGTGACGGGGGTCTGTCCCTGGGCCATCAGGCGGCGCTCCTTCGGGTGGTGCGGTCGGTGACGATCTCGACGAGGCCGCTCGCGGCGACCTGCTCGAGGGGGATGTGCTCGGCGCCCATCCGCCCGGCGAGGTCGGCGGCCAGACCCATCCGAAATCGGCCGGTCTCGCAGTCGACGACGACCGTCTCCGCGGTGCCGCCCCAGGCGTCGGCGATGTGCTGGGCGCGGGCGAGGGCGTCGGGCCCGGCGGTGGCGCGCCCGTCGGTGACGAGGACGACGAGGGCGCGCTGGTGACGGTCGCGGATGCGCTCTCGGGCCACGACCTTCGCGATCTCGGTCAGTCCCTCGGCGAGCGGGGTGCGGCCTCCGTGCGGCATCTGGGCCAGTCGCGCGGCGGCCGCCTCGACCGACGAGGTCGGGGGCAGCAGCAGCTCGGCCTCGTGCCCGCGGAAGGTCACCAGACCCACCCGGTCGCGGCGCTGGTAGGCGTCGAGCAGGAGCGAGAGGACCGCCGTCTTGATCTCGCCCATCCGCTTGCGGGCGGCCATCGACCCGGAGGCGTCGACGGCGAGCAGCACGAGGTTGGCCTCGCGCCCGCGGGTGATCGCGTGGCGCAGGTCGTCGCCGGTGACCCGGGTCGGGCCGGTGCCCGCAGCGCGCCGCGCGGCCGAGGCCCGGAGGGTGGCGGTCAGGTGCACCGGCGACCCGGCGGGCTCGTGGCCCGCTGGGTGGGTGCCGACGACCCGGCCACGCGGGGTGAGGGCGGGCGAGCGGCGACCGGCCGGGCCGGTGCCGACCCCGGTCAGCTCGAGGCGCCGGGCGCGGTAGGGCTCGGTGGCCGTGGCGGTGCCGGTGGGCGTCGGCTGGGCGCCGGTCGGGGGCGTCTCGGGGGCCTCTGTCGCCTCGTCCGGGGAGTCGGGGGCCGGGTCGGCGGACGACTGCGGCCCGGTCTGGGGCTGGTCGCCGGACGACGTCGGGCCCGGGGGCTGGTCGGAGGGGTCGGCGTCGGGCGCCTCGCCCGGGCCGTCGCCGGGCTGGTCCCCGCCCTCCGGCTCGCCACCGTCGAGCTCCTCGCCACCACCCGGCGGGTCGTCCTCGGGCTCCTCGTCGAGCAGCCGGTCGAGCAGGTCCTCGTCGAGACCCGGCGCGTCGAAGGGAGCACGACGGCGGCGGTGGGGCAGGGAGAGCAGCGCCGCGGCCCGGATGTCCTCGCGGGTCACGTGGTCGCGCCCCTCCCACGCGGCGTGCGCCGCAGCGGTGCGGGCGGTGACGATGTCGGCGCGCATGCCGTCGACGTCGAAGCCGGCGCACACCCGCGCGATGGTCCGCAGGGTCCGCTCGTCGAGCGCGACCCGGCGCACCGCCTCGCGGGCGGCGGCCAGGCGCTGGGTCAGCTCGGCCTCGGCGTCGGCGAAGCGGGCCGCGAAGCCCGCCGGGTCGAGGTCGGCCTCGAGCCGGCGACGCACGACCTCGGCGCGCACATGGGGGTCGCGGCTCGCGGCGACGTGGACGGTCAGGCCGAAGCGGTCGAGCAGTTGCGGGCGCAGCTCGCCCTCCTCGGGGTTCATCGTGCCGACGAGGGTGATCCGCGCCGGGTGCGAGATCGAGACACCGTCGCGCTCGACCGTGTTGCGCCCCATCGCGGCAGCGTCGAGCAGCACGTCGACGAGGTGGTCGTGCAGGAGGTTGACCTCGTCGACGTAGAGGATGCCGCGGTGGGCCTCGGCGAGCAGACCGGGCTGGTAGGCCGCCTCGCCGTCCCCGAGCGCCCGGCGCAGGTCGAGGGAGCCGACGACGCGGTCCTCGGTCGCGCCGACCGGCAGCTCGACGAGGCGGGCCGGGCGGGTCGTGGCCGCGTCCTCGTGGGGGCCGTCGGGGCAGTCCTCGTCGCGGTCGGGGTCGCAGCCGAAGCGGCACTCGCTCGCCACCCGCTGCTCGGGCAGGACCGAGGCGAGGGCGCGGACGGCGGTCGACTTGGCGGTGCCCTTCTCACCGCGGACGAGGACGCCGCCGATCTCGGGCGAGATCGCGCTCAGCAGCAGCGCCGACGTCAACTCGTCGGCACCGACGAGCGCGGTGAAGGGGAAGGTGGGGGTCCGGGACCCGGTGCGGCTCACAGTGGCGGCCTCCTGGCGAGTGTCCACGCTCGCCGTCCGACGACATCGACGCGGGTTCGCGACGACGGGCACCGACCGAGTGTCTGGCTCGGGCCGCGTGGGCCGTGACAGTGGCGGGACCGCTCCGGAGTTGCACCGGATTCCTCGGGGGAGTGCCTGGGCGCGATCCTCTCACAGGAGGGCGAGGCCCTAGGGTGGGCGTCCGTGATCGAGGTCGTGGGTATCGGGGACGACGGGTGGTCCGGTCTGGACGAGGCCCGACGCGCCCTCATCAGCGGTGCTGCGACCCTCGTCGGGGGCGGCCGTCACCTCGACCTCGTCGCCCCCCACGCACCCGAGGCGCAGCTCGTGCCCTGGCCCAGCCCCCTTCGCCCGGCGCTGCCCGCCCTCGTCGAGGCGCACCCCGACGCCGTCGTCCTCGCCAGCGGTGACCCGCTGCGCTCCGGCATCGCCACGACCCTCGTCGAGCTCGTCGGCGCCGACCGCGTGCGCGTCCACCCCGCCATCGGCAGCGATGCCCTCGCCCGCGCCCGTCAGGGGTGGTCCGCCGAGGAGACCGTCGTCGTCACGACCGTCGGGCGCGACCTACGCGCGGTCCTGCCCCACCTGGCCCCCGGCGCGCGACTCGTCGTCCTCCTCTCCGGGGGCGGCGACCCGGCTCGGCTCGGCGCACTGCTCACCGAGCACGGTTGGGGCGCAAGCATGCTCACCGCCCGCTGGCACCTTGGCAGCCCCGACGAGGGCGCTCGCTCCGAGCGCGCCGACGGCTTCGCCGAGGCCACCCCCGACCTCGTGCTCGCCTGCCTCGACGTGCGCGCCGACGACCCCGCGGCGACTGCCGCGACCGCCGGAGCGGTCCCGGGGCGCCCCGAGGACTTCATCGACCACGACGGCCAGCTGACCAAGCGCGACGTGCGGGCGAGCGGTCTGGCCCGACTGCGACCCACCCCCGGAGCCCACCTGTGGGACCTCGGTGCCGGCAACGGCTCCGTCGCCCTCGAGTGGTGCCTCGCCGCCGACCGCGCCACCGTCACCTGCGTGGAGCGCGACGCGACCCGCGCCCAGCGCATCCGCGACAACGCAGCCGCCCTCGGCCTCGCCGGCCGCGTCGACGTCGTCGTCGGCGACACCGGCAGCACCGACCTGGCGATGCTGCCGACGCCCGACGCGATCTTCGTCGGCGGCGGGCTCGACCCCGACCTGCTCGACCGGGCCTGGTCCTCCCTTCGCCCCGGCGGACGCCTCGTCGCGCACGCCGTGACGCTCGAGGGGGACACCGCGCTCATCGGCCGGCACGCCCGCACCGGCGGCGAGCTCACCCGCCTGTCCGTGGAGCGGGCCGTCCCGCTCGGTCGCTTCCTGTCGTGGACCCCCGCCCGCACCGTCACCCAGCTCGCCGCGATCCGCACCGACTCCGAGGACCCGACATGACCGTTCACTTCATCGGCGCCGGCCCCGGTGCCGCCGACCTGCTGACGATCCGCGCGACCCGCCTGCTCGCGGCGAGCTCGGTCTGCCTCTACGCCGGGACCTACCTCGATGCCGCCGTCCTCGAGCACTGCCCCGACGGCGCGCGGCTCGTCGACACCCAGGACCTCGACCTCGACGGGATCACCGCCGAGCTCGTCGCCGCGCACGAGCGGGGCGAGGACGTCGCCAGGCTGTGCTCCGGCGACCCGAGCGTCTACTCCGCGATCGCCGAGCAGACCCGCCGGCTCGACGCCGTCGGCGTGCCGTGGGACATCACGCCCGGCATCGCCGCCTACGCCGCGACCGCCGCCCGGCTCGGCCGCGAGCTCACCGTGCCCGAGGTCGCCCAGTCGGTCGTGCTCACCCGCGCCCAGCGGGACTCGACGGCCATGCCGTCGGGGGAGTCGCTCGAGGCCTTCGCCGCGACCGGTGCGACCCTCGTGCTGCACCTGGCGATCCGCCGCGCCCGCGAGCTCGCCGACCGGCTCGCCGAGCACTACGGCGCCGACTGCCCCGTCGCCGTGGCCTACCGGGTCGAGCAGCCCGAGGAGATCGTCCTGCGCGGCACCCTCGCCGACATCGCCGACCAGGTCGAGGCGCACGACCTGCGGCAGGCCGCGATCATCGTCGTCGGGTGGGCCCTGCAGGCCGAGGGCTTCGTCGAATCGCACCTCTACTCCTGCCGCCGCGCGGCCGAGCGCGAGGAGCGGACGGCAGCAGACATCCCGGGCGGGCTTCGCTAGTCTCGGCCCCAGCCATCGCCTCCACCTGGAGGAACCCGGTGAGAATCCGGGACGGTCGCGCCACTGTGAGCGGGTCTTCCGCGAGTCAGGAACTCCGGGGCGAGGGCTGCAGCGGCCGGACGCGTCATCCGGCCAGAGAGAGAGTGCGCTGATGCACATCGCCGAGGGCTTCCTGCCACCGGTCCACGCCGCCGCGTGGACTGCTGTCGCCGCCCCCTTCGTCATCCACGGCACCCGCAGTGCCGCCCGCATCGTGCGGGACAACCCGAGCGCCAGGCTGCTGCTCGGGGCCGCGGGCGCCTTCACCTTCGTCATGTCGGCGATCAAGCTGCCGTCGGTCACCGGGTCCAGCTCCCACCCGACCGGCACCGGCGTCGGCGCGATCATCTTCCGGCCACCGGTCATGGCCCTGCTCGGCACGATCGTCCTGCTCTTCCAGGCGCTGCTCCTCGCGCACGGCGGGCTGACGACGCTCGGGGCCAATGTCTTCTCGATGGCGGTCGTCGGGCCCTGGGTCGGCTACGGGCTCTTCCGGCTGCTGGCCGCCGCGCCCTTCATGGTGCGGGTCTTCGTCGGCGTGGCCGTGGCCGACCTCGCCACCTACGTGACGACCGCGACGCAGCTCGCGCTCGCCTACCCGGAGGGCGGCTTCGTCGAGGCTTGGGGTCGCTTCCTCGGGATCTTCGCGGTGACCCAGGTGCCCCTGGCGATCGTCGAGGGCCTCGTCGGGGTCCTGCTGATCAACGCGCTCATCGCCTGGGCGCGCCCCGAGATGGAGGACCTCGAGGTCGTCCCCGCCGAGA
This sequence comes from Janibacter sp. RAF52, assembly GCF_052114035.1. Lineage (NCBI taxonomy): Bacteria > Bacillati > Actinomycetota > Actinomycetes > Micrococcales > Intrasporangiaceae > Janibacter > Janibacter sp. RAF52. The sequence continues at coordinate 191,096 of NZ_JBFRDY010000001.1, forward strand.
CCAAGGAGCCTGCCCGTGCGTGATTCCACCCAGACCCTCGGGCGACGCGGCATCGCCCTCGTCCTCGCCGCCGTCGTCCTCCTGCTGGCCGTCGCCCTCTACCTCGGTGGCCGCGCCGCCGCGGGGGAGGAGGAGGCCTTCGGCGGCACCGATGCCGCCGCCACCGAGCAGCTCGAGGAGGCCGGCCACGAGCCGTGGTTCGAGCCCCTCATGCCGCCGGCCGGTGGCGAGATCGAGTCCGGTCTCTTCGCCCTGCAGGCGGGCCTCGGCGGGCTGGCGCTCGGCTACGTCTTCGGCCGGCTCAAGGGGCGCGACGCCACCCGGGCCGGGACGGCTGACCGCACGTCATGAGGCTCACCCTCGACGACGCGGCGTGGTCCTCCCCGTGGCGGACCCGCTCGACGCTGGAGAAGTCCCTGCTCTGCCTGGGGCTGCTCCTCGTCGCCGCGACGACGACCTCGCTCGTCGTCGCGGGCCTCGTCGGGGTGTGCGCCGTGGGCCTCGCCGCCGTGGCCCGGGTCCCGGCGCGGGTCTGGTGCCACGCGATGGCCGGGCCCGCCGTCTTCATCGCCATCGGCGCCGTGACGATCGCGGTGACCTTCGGTGGGGGTGACCTCGTGAGGTGGGGTCCGGTCGGTGTCGACGAAGGGAGTGCCTCCCGGGCCCTCCTCGTCGTCTCCCGGGCCCTCGCCGCGACGAGCGCGACGGTCCTGCTGGCCGCGACCACGCCGATGGTCGACCTGCTCGCCGGGCTGCGCCGGGCGCGGGTGCCCGAGGTGGCCGTCGACGTCGCCGCGGTGACCTACCGGATGATCTTCGCCCTGCTCGACGCCGCGTCGGCGATCCGCGCCGCTCAGGCCGGTCGGCTGGGCTACGCGAGCGGTCGGACCGCGCGACGCTCGGTCGGCCAGCTGTGCGCCGCCGTGCTCGTCGCCGCGTGGGACAAGGCCCGCAGGCTGGAGGACGGCCTGGCCGGTCGTGGCGGAGTCGCTGCCGTGCCGCTCGTGCCTGCCCGGGCCGTGTCGACCCCCTTCGTCCTGGCGGCCGCAGCACTCGTCGTCGGGCTGGCCGGGCTGTCGCTGCGGGCGGGACTGTCATGACGCACCGCCTCGGGTCGTGGACCCCACCCGACGACGCCGACACCGCGCTCGCGCTGCGCGGCGTGCACGCCGGCTACCCCGGCACCCCGGGCGTGCTCGACTGCGTGAGCGTGACGATCGGTGCGGGCCGGCGCACCGCGATCCTCGGGGCCAACGGGTCGGGCAAGACGACGCTGCTGCGGGTGCTCTCCGGCGCGCACGCGCCGGCCGAAGGCTCGGTCGTCTCCGGCGGGGAGGTCCTGCGGCACACTCGGCGCGGGCTGACCGCCCACCGGCAGCGGGTGCAGCTGGTCATGCAGGACCCCGACGACCAGCTCTTCAGCGCCGACGTCCGCAGCGACATCGGGTACGGCCCGACCAACCTGGGTCTCGGCGCCGCCGAGACCGCCTCGCGGGTCGACGAGGCGCTCGCGGTGCTCTCGCTCGAGGAGCTCGCCGACCGGCCGGTCCACCAGCTCTCCTTCGGTCAGCGCAAGCGGGTCGCCGTCGCCGGAGCGCTCGCGATGCACCCGCAGGTGCTGCTCCTCGACGAGCCGACGGCTGGCCTCGACCCTGCGGGCGTCGAGGAGATGCTCGCCGCGGTCGCGGCCCTCGAGGCGCACGGCACCACGGTGGTGCTGTCGACCCACGACGTCGACCTCGCCTGGCGCTGGGCCGATGAGGTCGCCCTGGTGGTCGACCACGTCGTCCACCAGGGCGAGGTGACCGACGCACTCACCGACGTCGACCTCGTCGAGGCTGCGCGGCTGCGTCCGCCGTGGTCGGTGCAGCTGCTGCGCGAGATGGGGATCGAACCGGCCGCGGCCGGCTGGCCCCGCACGCCTGGCGAGGTGGCGGGGTGCCTCACCCGCCTCGAGATTTCCGGGTGACCCGATAATCCCCGGCTTGGCATGAGTACCGGACTCTTGCGAAGTCGGGGTTTCTCTTGCTGAGCGGCCGCTTCAGCCCTCGCGGGCCGCCAGGATCTGCTCGCGCAGGATGTCGGCGTGGCCCGCGTGCTGGGCGAGCTCGCGCAGCACGTGCACGAGGACCCAGCGAAGGGGGAGCGGCCCCCGGCGGTTGCCGGTCACCACGTCGTCGAGGTCGAGCCCGACGATCGCTGCCCGGCTGTCGCTGCACGCCAGGCGGTGGGCCGCGACGGCGGAGGCGATCGTGTCCTCGGCGGTCAGCGCGAAGGACGCGTCGGGTGACGCGGGGATGCCGATCTCGGCGCGGGTGCGACCGTGGACGCCTTCGTCGAACCACACCCGCTCGACGAAGGTGGCGTGCTTGACCAGCCCGAGCAGGGTCGTGCGCGACGGCACGAGTCGACGCCGCGCCTCGTCCTCCGTCAGGTCGTCGAGGCAGCGACCCAGCATCGCCCGGTGCTCGTCGACGAAGGCGAGCAGCTGCTCGCGTGCCGACGCGTCGAAGGGGACCTCATGCTGGAAGGGCGGCAGGTTCACCCCACGACGGTAGCGTCGGGCGGTCTCACCCCTCGCCATAGATCTCGCCGCCCCGTCGACCTCGCCGGCTCGCCGCGGCTCCGGGCCGACGACCTCGAAGACCATCGCCGGGAACTGTCCGTCGCGCTCCACCCGCTCGCGGCGCAGCCGCAGGCGGCGGAGGAACGTGGCGCCGGCGCCCAGGACGAGGGGCGTCTGGTGGACCCACACCTTGTCGAGCAGGCCGGCATCGGCGAACTGACCGGCCAGGCCGCCGCCGACGACCCACACGTCCTTGTCGACGGCCGCCTCGGTTGCGGCGGCGTGCAGCTCGCGGTGCACCCACGCATAGGTGTTGGCCACGCAGATGACGGCCCCAGCGTGACGGGCGCCACCGACACCGATGCCGCACGACGAGGCGCGGTTACGCTCCCTTCGTCCCCGCTCGAGACCACCCCCGAGGACCCACGCATGAACCGCGTCCCCCGCATCCTGTGGACCGTCGCCACCGCCAAGCGGCGCGGCCGGGTCGCCCCCGGCGAGGTCGCCGTGTTGCCGCTGCGGGTGCTGCCCAACGACATCGACTTCGCGTGGCACATGAACAACGGCGTCTACTTCACGATGGCCGACCTCGGGCGCATCGACCTGGCGATACGCTCCGGGTGGGGCCTGGCGCAGGTCCGCAAGCGGGTGGCGCCGGTCGTCATGCAGGAGACGATGACCTTCCGCAGCTCGCTCACCCCGCTGCAGGCCTACGAGCTGCACACCGTGATCGCCGGCTGGGACCGCGTCAGCGTGTACTTCGAGCAGCGCTTCGTCGTCGACGGTCAGGTGAGCGCGCAGGCCTTGGTGCGCATGCGCTTCCTCCAGCGGGGCAAGGGCGTCGACACCGACCGGCTGTGGCCGATGCTCGGGATGACGCCGCCGCCCAGCCACGTGCCGGACTGGGCGAGGGGGTGGGGCGACGGCAGCCGGCTGCCCTCGCCGCGCGAGGACGCGCCGGCAGGGCCGCCGCCCTTCTGGGGGTGAGGTCAGGCCCTAGCCGACCGACCGCGGAGTCCACACCCGGCCGTCGTCGGTGACCCGGGTCGTCGAGGCGCCGATGACGACGAGGCAGCCCATGTCGACGGCCTCGACGTCAAGGTCGCCGAGCGTCGTCACCCAGGACGACTCCTCGTCGCGGCCGACGTGGCGCGCGACGACGACGACGCGGTCCGGGCCGACCGCTTCGACGAGCAGGTCACGGGCGGCGCCGAGGGTGTCCGGGCGGGAGCGGGAGCGCGGGTTGTAGAGGGCGATCGAGATGTCGTTCGTCGCCAGCGCGGTCAGCCGCGCGGCGAGGACGTCCCACGGCTTGAGGTTGTCGCTGAGGTTGACCAGGGCGTGGTCGCCGCCGAGGACGGCACCGACGAGGGCGCTCGCCGCGTGGGCCGCGGTGACGCCCGGCACGACGTCGACCGGCACGTCGGCGTAGCCGGGGTCGTCGGACAGGGCCGCCTCGCGCGACTCGAAGAGCGCCGTCGCCATGCCGAAGACCCCGGCGTCGCCACCCGAGACGAGGGCGACGTCCGCGCCCTCGCGGGCCAGGTCGAGCGCCAGGCGGCCGCGGTCGAGCTCGACCGAGTTGCCGGAGGCGTGGCGGGTCAGGCCCTCGCGCTGCGGCACTCGGGCGACGTAGGGCGCGTAGCCGACGACGTGGTCGACCCGGGCGAGCACCTCGCTCGCCTGCGGAGTCAGCCAGTGGTCCGGCCCCGGCCCGAGCCCGACGACGTGGACGGTGCCGACGGACGAAGGGGAGGGCTCGCCCCCTTCGTCGGGGGCGCCGGCCGTCAGCCGAGCGAAGTCCGCGGCCCGCCCGGCGGCGTCGTCGCGCAGCCCCTCGCCGGGGACGACGACGAGGGACATGTAGGGCACGCGACCTTCGTCGACCTCGGCAGCCGGCATGACGAGCTCACCCGGGTAGGACGCGCGCTCGACGTAGACGGCACGCTCGAGCATCCCTGCCTGGCGCAGGGCCTCGCGGACACCGGCGAAGGTGCGGCCGAGCTTCATGATGATCGCCGCGTCGGTGTCGGCCAGACGCCGGGCGAGCTCGGGCACGGGCAGGGTGCCGGGCAGGACGGTGAGGGTGTCCTCGTGCCGGCACAGGCCGGTCGCGACCGCGGCGGTGGCGGCGGACAGCGAGGTGATCCCGGGGACGACCTCGGTGGGGTAGCGCGGACTCAGCCGGTCATGGACGTACATGAAGGAGCCGAAGAAGAGCGGGTCGCCGATGGCGAGGACGACGACGCTGCGGCCGGCAGCGAGGTGGGCCTCGAGCCGGTCGCAGCACTCGTCGTAGAAGTCGGCGAGGGCCCCGTAGTAGCCGCGAGGGTGGTCGGTGAAGCCGGTCGTCACCGGGTAGCGCAGCTCTTCCTCGATGGCGCCATCGGGGATGAGGTCGGCGGCGATGGAGCGCGCGAGCGACTGCTTGCCGGCGCCCGCGTGGTAGGCGATGACGTCGGCGTCACGGATGAGCCGCGCGGCCTTGAGGGTGATGAGCTCGGGGTCGCCGGGACCGATGCCGACGCCGTAAAAGCGCCCGGTGGTCGTCTCGCCGCTCATGCCAGCTCGTCCGGGTGCGCGAGGGCGTTGAGGGCGGCGGCGGCCATCGCGGACCCACCGCGGCGGCCGTGGACGACGAGCCAGGGGATCGGGCCGCCGGTCAGGTCGTGCTCGGCGAGGGCCACCTTGGACTCCGCCGACCCGACGAAGCCGACCGGCATGCCGACGATCGCGGCCGGTCGGGGCGCGCCGTCGTGGAGCAGCTCGAGCAAGTGGAAGAGGGCGGTCGGGGCATTGCCGATCGCGACGACGGCGCCCTCGAGGCGCTCGCCCCACAGGGAGACCGCGGCGGCTGCGCGGGTCGTGCCCCACTGGGCGGCGAGGTCGGGCACCTGCGGCTCGCGCAGCGTGCAGATCACCTCGTTGTCGGCGGGCAGGCGGCGGCGGGTGACGCCCTGCGCGAGCATGTTGCTGTCGGTGAGGATCGGCGCGCCGGCGACGAGCGCGGCGTGGGTGGCAGCGGCGACCTCGGGGTGGCCGGCGATCTCGCTCGTGATGCCGACGTCACCGGCGGCGTGGATGATCCGCACGGCAACGCCGTGGAGGTCCGCGGGCAGACGGCTGAGGTCGGCCTCGTCGCGGATCATCCCGAAGGAACGGCGGTAGATCTCCTGCCCGTCGGTGACGTAGTCGTACCGGCGAGGCGGTTGGCGAAGGGGGTTCATCAGGCCTTCTCGTGTTGTGCCGCAACGACATCCGCTGCGCTGATGGGGTTGAGGGCGGTCGCGTGCGTGCGGGCGGGGTGGCCGCACGAGCGCTCGCAGCCGATGACGTGCACGGCCGGTCCGGTGACGTCGACGAAGGGGGCGGCCTCCCTGGCGAGGTCGCGCGTGCGGGTTGTCGTCCGCGCGCACGAGGGCGCCCCGGCGCAGGCGGTGAGGACGGTCCAGGGGGAGTCGGCGGTCGTGGCGAAGCCGGCCGCCGCGAGCACCTCGGCCCGTGCCGCCCCACCCGGCACGATGACCGAGCGCCAGGGCGTGATGCAGAGCTTCCCCTCGAGCCCCGCCACCATGGCCGGCGTCAGCAGCCCCAGCGGCACGAGGGCCACGAGGTCCTCGCCAACCGGTCCGGGCGCCGGTGGCTCACCCGCGAGCACGTCGAAGGGGAGTCCCCCCGGCAGCAGGTCGGTCCGGGTCGCGTCGGGCAGGTCGCGGATGTTCCAGGTCCGGTCGTCGGTGCGGGCGGCGAGGAAGCGACGGGCCACGTCGAGGGCGGCGGCAGCAGCAGCCTCGCGGGGGACGGTGATCGCCCGGTCCGCGGCGAGGAGGGTGGCTTCGAGGCTCGTTCCTCGCACCTCAGCCAGCGGGGAGGTGACGATCGCGACGTCCCAGGGTTCCCCGAGGACAGCACCACCGGGCTCGGCGACGGCGAGGAGGAAGCGCCCCGGCAACTCGGCCAGCCCGGGGTCCGCGAGCAGTCCCTCGTCGAGCGCGGTCACGAGGTCGTCGAGTCCGGCATGCGGGTCGGCGACGATGTTGCGCGCCTTGTCGTGCGGCCCGGAGGGGACGAGTCCGAGGTCGTCGATCGCCGTGATGAGCTCACGGGGGAGCGGGTCGGGCAGGCCGCGCAGCTGCAGGCTGCCCCGCGAGGTGAGCGTGATGGCCGGGTTGCCGAATCGCTGTGCGAGAGAAGAGATCTCGCGCAAGGTGGACGCGTCGACCCGACCGCCGGGGATGCGCAGGCGCACCATCGCCCCGTCCGCCGAGACGAAGGGGGTGAGCAACCCCGGGCAGCGGTCGGCGCCGCTGCGGGAGGGCGTCGGTGTGCTCACGGCAGGGCAGCCTACGCGGCCCCGGTAGGCTGCCGGACAACCGAGCAGCGCGGAACCCGGTGCAAGTCCGGGACGGTCCCGCCACTGTGAGCGAAGCCCCCTTCGCGAGTCAGACACGCTCTGCCGGCCGGCCCGCACGAGACCGTGCGGGTCACTCCCTTCGAACCGCGGGGCGCGGACCCCCGCCAAGGAGCCCACGACGTGACCACCGTCGCCCTGCTGTCCACCTCCGACACCGACCTGCTGAGCGCGCGCAGCGCCGGCGTCGACTATGTCGTCGGCAACCCGGCCCGCCTCACCGACGAGCAGATCGCCGAGCGCGTCGCCCGCGCCGACGTCGTCGTCGTCCGCTACCTCGGCTCGCCGCAGGGGCTGTGGGAGGGCTTCGCCGACCTGCGCAGCGCCAGCGCACCGCTCGTCGTCCTCGGCGGCACACAGGAGCCCGACGCGGCGCTCATGGAGCTGTCGACGGTGCCGCCCGGCACCGCGGCGGAGGCCCACCGCTACCTCGCCGAAGGGGGCCCGGCCAACCTCGCGCAGCTGCACGCCTTCCTCGGCGACACGCTCCTGCTCACCGGTGAGGGCTTCGAGGCGCCGCAGGCGCTGCCCCAGTGGAGTGTCCTCGACCGCGATGAGCCGGCCGCCCTCGACGCAGCCGGCGGCGATGTCCGGCGCCCGCGGGTTGGTGTCCTCATCTACCGGGCCCAGTACGCCGCCGGCAACACCGACTACGCGCACGCGCTCGCCGACGCGATCGACGCCGCCGGCGGGCAGGGCGTCGTCATCCACTCGGCCTCGCTGCGCGACGCGCCCGACGGCCTGCTCGAGCACCTCGGCACCCTCGACGCGCTCGTGACGACCGTGCTCGCGGCCGGCGGCACCAAGCCCGCCACCGCCTCGGCCGGCGAGGACGACGAGGCCTGGGACGTCGAAAAGCTCGCCGCCCTCGACATCCCGATCCTCCAGGGCCTGTGCCTCACTTGGAGCCGCGCCGACTGGGAGGAGTCCGACGACGGCATGAGCCCGCTCGACGTCGCGACGCAGGTCGCGGTCCCCGAGTTCGACGGTCGGCTCATCACGGTCGCCTTCTCCTTCAAGGAGTTCGACGACGAGGGGCTGCCGCACTACGTCGCCGACCCCGAGCGCGCCGCCCGCGTCGCCGGCATCGCGGTCAACCACGCGCGCCTGCGGTCCACCCCCGTCGCCGAGCGCAAGATCGCCGTCGTCCTCTCGGCCTACCCGACGAAGCACTCCCGCCTGGGCAATGCCGTCGGCCTCGACACCCCGGTCTCGACGATCCGCCTGCTGCGCGCGATGCGCGAGGCGGGCTACGACCTCGGCGAGGGCTTCGTCGGGATGGACCCGCTCCCTCCGGTCGAGGGCGAGGCCCCCGACACGACGTCGGGCAATGCCCTGATCCACGAGCTCATCGCCGCCGGCGGGCAGGACGAGGAGTGGCTCACCCAGGAGCAGGTCGAGGGCGCGCAGGTGCGCATCCCGGCCGCGCGCTACCGGGAGTGGTTCGACGCCTTCCCGGCCGACCTGCGCGAGGCGATGACCGAGCACTGGGGCGAGGCGCCCGGCGAGGTCTTCGTCGACACGACGACCGACGCCCAGGGCGAGATCGTCACCGCCGCCCTCGTCCGCGGCAACATCGCGCTCCTCGTGCAGCCGCCCCGCGGTTTCGGTGAAAACCCGATCGCGATCTACCACGACCCCGACCTGCCGCCGACGCACCACTACCTCGCGACCTACCGCTGGATCGAGGAGGAGTTCGGCGCGCACGCCGTCGTCCACGTCGGCAAGCACGGCAACCTCGAGTGGCTCTCCGGCAAAAACCTGGCGATGTCCGCCTCGTGCGGCACCGACGCGGCCCTGGGCAACCTGCCGCTCGTCTACCCCTTCCTCGTCAACGACCCCGGTGAGGGCACGCAGGCCAAGCGCCGTGCCCACGCGACGATCGTCGACCACCTCGTCCCGCCGATGGCCCGCGCCGAGTCCTACGGCGACATCTCTCGCCTCGAGCAGCTCCTCGACGAGTACGGCAACGTCTCGGTCATGGACCCGGCCAAGGCGCCGGCCCTGCGCGGCGAGATCTGGCAGCTGCTGCACGCCGCGCAGATGCACGTCGACCTCGGGCTGGGCGACGACGTCGACCTCGACGACGCCGACGGCTTCGACGACCTCGTCATGCACGTCGACGGCTGGCTCTGCGAGATCAAGGACGTCCAGATCCGTGACGGCCTGCACGTCCTCGGCCAGGCGCCGCAGGGCGAGGAGCTCGTCAACCTCGTGCTCGCCGTCCTGCGCGCCGCGCAGGTGTTTTCCGGTCAGGTCGGGTCCGTCCCCGGTCTGCGGGCGGCGCTCGGCCTCGCCGAGGACGCCTCCACCACGGAGACCGATGCGGTCGAAGGGAGGGCCCGTCACCTCGTCGAGGCCCTCGCCGCCGCGCACTGGTCCGCCTCTGCCGCAGGCGATCTCGTCGCCGAGCACGAGCCGCTGCTCGACCCGGCGGAGGCCGCCGAGGTCACTCGGGTGCTGGAGTTCGCCGCGACGCAGGTCGTGCCGCGGCTCGCCGCGACCGAGCGCGAGCTGTCGATGGTGCTGCACGCCCTCGACGGCGGCTACATCCCTGCGGGGCCGAGCGGGTCCCCCCTTCGCGGCCTGGTCAACGTGCTGCCCACGGGGCGAAACTTCTACTCCGTCGACCCCAAGGCGATCCCCTCGCGGCTGGCCTACCAGACCGGCACGGCGATGGCCGACTCGCTCCTCGCCCGCTATCGCGAGGAGACCGGCGAGCTGCCGACCTCGGTCGGCCTGTCGATGTGGGGCACGTCGGCGATGCGCACCTCCGGCGACGACATCGGCGAGGTGCTCGCCCTGCTCGGCGTGACGCCGGTGTGGGACGAGCAGTCCCGCCGGGTCACCGGGCTCGAGCCGATCCCGCTCGCTGAGCTCGGCCGCCCACGCATCGACGTCACCGTGCGCATCTCGGGCTTCTTCCGCGATGCCTTCCCGCACGTCATCGCCCTCATCGACGACGCGGTTGCGCTCGTCGCCGGCCTCGACGAGGCTCCCGAGGACAACCACGTGCGCGCCCACACGGTCGCCGACCTCGCCGAGCACGGCGACGAGCGCCGCTCGCGCACAAGGATCTTCGGCTCCAAGCCCGGATCCTACGGTGCGGGCATCCTCCAGGTCGTCGAGTCGGGCAACTGGCGCAGCGACGACGACCTCGCGCAGGTCTACACCGCGTGGGGCGGCTACGCCTACGGCCGCGACCTCGATGGTGCACCGGCCGCGGAGGACATGGAGCGCACCTACCGCCGCATCCAGGTCGCGGCCAAGAATGTCGACAACCGCGAGTCCGACATCCTCGACAGCGACGACTACTTCCAGTACCACGGCGGCATGGTCGCGACCGTCCGCGCGCTCACCGGCAGCGAGCCCAAGGCCTATGTCGGCGACTCGACCTCGCCCGACGCGGTGCGCACCCGCACGCTGCAGGAGGAGACCAACCGCGTCTTCCGCTCGCGCGTGGTCAACCCGCGGTGGATCGCGGCGATGCAGCGCCACGGCTACAAGGGGGCCTTCGAGCTCGCGGCGACCGTCGACTACCTCTTCGGCTTCGACGCGACGGCCGGCGTCGTCCACGACTGGATGTACGACCGGGTCGCCCGCGACTACGTGCTCGACGAGACCAACCAGGAGTTCATGCGTCGGGCCAACCCCTGGGCGCTGCGCGGCATCGTCGAGCGACTCACCGAGGCCGCCGACCGCGGCCTGTGGGAGGAGCCCGACCCCGAGGTCGTCCGCGCGATGCAGCAGGTCTACCTCGACGTCGAGGGGGACATGGAGGACAGCGAGTGACGGGCGGAGGGAGCGAGCCCCGATACGCCCGACCGGTCCCGACGATCGGCGACACGAGCAGCGCGGCGCAGCGCCGCGACGACCCGACGGGCTGGGCCATGGGCGAGGCGGTCACCGAGGCCCTCGCCGCGGTCGTGGCCGGCCGTCGCGACATCCGTCGCTACCGGCCCGACGCGGTGCCCGAGGAGCTCATCACGGCCGTCCTCGAGGCCGGGCACCGGGCGCCGAGCGTCGGGCACTCGCAGCCCTGGCGCTTCGTCGTCGTCAGCGACCCGGCGACCCGTGACCGAGCCGCAGCGATGGCCGACAGAGCTCGTGTCGACCAGGCCGCACACCTGGCCTCGGAGCGCGCCGCACGCATGCTCGACCTCAAGCTCGAAGGTCTGCGCGAGGCGCCCGTCGGCATCGTCGTCGCCTGCGACCGGCGCACTCCTGCGACGGGCGTGCTCGGCCGCGCGACCTTCCCCGACGCCGACCTGTGGTCCTGCGCGACCGCGATCGAAAACATGTGGCTCACCGCCCGCGCCCACGGTCTCGGCATGGGCTGGGTGACCCTCTTCGACCCCGACGAGCTCGCCGACCTGCTCGGTCTGCCCGAGGGCGTCGTCACCCTCGGCTGGCTCTGCCTCGGCTGGCCCGACGAGCGCCCGCCGTCGCCCGGCCTGGAGCGGGCCGCGTGGTCGAAGAAGACGCCGCTCGAGCAGGTCGTCCTGCACGACCGCTGGCCCGCGGACGAGGCCGCTCCGCAGCAGCCGGTATCGCACCTGCGCGGGCCCGAGCCGACCCGGCTCGTCGGCGCGACCGACGCCGCCGACGAGCTGCTCTCGCCGCCCGAGTCGCTCGGCGTCCTCGACCGCGCGCTCAACCGCGTGCTCGCCGTGGGCGCCCAGGACGTCACCGGTGGCACCCTCGTGCTCGCCGGCGCCGACCACCCGGTGACCGGGCTCGGCGTCAGCGCCTTCCCGGCCACGACGACCCACGACGTACTCGCCGCGACCGTCGCCGGCACCTCCCTCGGTGCCGCCACGGCGAAGGGAGCCGGACTCGCCGTCGCCGGTGTGGACGCCGGTGTGGCACAGACGGTCCCGGGTGCGCACGAGGCACGGCCCACGGGGGAGCGGGGCGACCTCGCCACCACGGATGCGATGACGCTCGCCGACGTAGAGGCCTTGGTCGCCGCAGGGCGCGACATCGGTACCGGGGCCGCGGTCACCGGTCTGGTCTGCCTCGGCGAGGTCGGTGTCGGCAACACGACCGTCGCCGCAGCGCTGGCCTGCGCCCTCCTCGACCTCGAGCCGCAGGACGCGGTCGGCCTGGGCTCCGGCTCGGATGCCGACATGGTCGCGCGCAAGCGCGACGTCGTCGCCGCGGCGCTCGCCCGGACGCACGGTGAGTCGGACCCCCTTCGCCTCCTCGCGATGGTCGGTGGGCCCGAGATCGCGCTGCTCACCGGAGTCACGCTCGGTGCCACGGCCGCTGGCGCACCGGTGGTGCTCGACGGCCTCGCCGGATCGCTGCCCGGCGTCATCGCCGCTCGTCTCGAGCCGGCCGCCCAGGCCTACCTGCTCGCCGGGCAGGTCAGCCGCGAGCGGGCCCACGCCCTCGTGCTGCGCGAGCTGGGCCTCGAGCCGCTGCTCGACCTGCGCCTGCGCGCCGGCGAAGGGGTCGGCGCCTGCCTCGCCGCCTCGATGCTGCTGCAGGGCCTGGCTGTCCGCCGCATCGCCGCCCGCACCCGCTGACCCCCCGGGCTGTCATTTGCCTAGGGAAATGCGGTCTGGGTGGGTATGACCCTGGGGAAGTGCGGGGTCATTCGTCGAGGTCTCTGCGACCGTCTCCCTGACCCCGGTGGCTGAGGAGGTCGCTCTGCGACCGTCTCCCTGACCCCGGTGGCTGAGGAGGTCGCTCTGCGACCGTCTCCCTGACCCCGGTGGCTGAGGAGGTCGCTCTGCGACCGTCTCGAAGCCTCAGGCAGGCGTGAGCGCGTAGACGTCCATGACCCACCCGTGGGTCGCCCGCAGGTCCGCCCGCAGCTGCACGATCTCGTCGATGACGTCGGCCAGGCGCCCGGAGCGCAGCTCCTGCTGCGGCATGCCGACGTAGGCGCCCCAGTGGATCACCGTGTCGGGGTGGGTGGCGGTGAGCTCGCGGCAGTGCAGGTGCCCGTCGAGCATGACGACGACCGTGCCCAGGCCCAGCCCCGCGGCCTCGGCCGCACGCCACTCCTCGACGAGGCGGCGACCGGTCGTGATGTGGACCGGCTCGCCGACGCGGTGCAGCACGACGCCGTGGGCGGCGGCGAGGGTCTGGAAGGCCGAGATCCCCGGCAGCACCCGCACCCGCGTCGCGATCCGCTCACCGATCGCGTCGACGACGCGGATCGTGCTGTCGTAGAAGGCCGGGTCGCCCCACACGAGGAAACCGACGACCGCGTCGGCGGGCAGGTCGTCGATGATCCGCACGTAGGCGTCGGTGCGGGCGGCGTGCCAGTCGCGCACCCCCTGCGCGTACTCGGCGGAGTCACGGTCGGCGTCCGGCCCGCGCTTCGGGTCCGGCACGGTGACGAGCTCGTAGGCGTGGTCGCCGGGGATGAAGCGCTCGCAGATCGCCCGGCGCACCGCGACGAGCTCGTCCTTGGCCCCGCCCTTGTCGGCCACGAGGAAGACGTCGACCTCGGCCAGTGCCGCGGCTGCCTCTGCGGTCACGTGCTCGGGCGAGCCGGCCCCGATGCCGATGACGTGGATGGTGCGAGCAGCGGTGTCGCTCAAGGCTTCTCCCGGGTGAGGTCGATGATCGCGTCGACGTCCACGTGCGTCTCGAGGGCATCGGCGAGGATGTCGATCATCCCCTCACGACGAGTGGCGAAGGGGGCCGCCCCCGGCTCCGCGGACCACCGCGCCCCGACCGTCGCGGCCACGTCGTCGAGCAGGGCCCGCCGGTAGTCGTCGCACTCCAGCGTGCCGTGCCAGATCGACCCGCGGACCGGTCCGACCGCGTGGCCGCCGGGGAAGTCCTCGCCGCCGGTCGGCTCGACGACGCCGTGGTGGATCTCGTAGCCCTCGACGTGGTGACCGCGCCAGGTCCCGATCGGGCGGGCGAGCACCTTGTCCTCGTGGAAGACGACCCGGCCGGGCAGCAGCCCGAGGCCCGGGACCGTTGCGGCAGAGGGGGTCTCGCTCCCTTCGTCGGGCGTGCTCTCGACCCCGTCGTCGACGATCTCGTCGAGGAGCATCTGGTAGCCGCCGCAGATCCCGAGCACGGGCGCGCCACGGCTGGCCCGCTCGAGGACGACGTCGGCGAGGCCGGTGCGGCGCAGCCAGGCGAGGTCGGAGGTCGTCGCGCGCGAGCCGGGCAGGACGACGAGGTCGGCCTCGCGCACCGCGTCGGCGTCGACCGTCACCCGAACGTCGACCCCGGGCTCGGCGGCGAGGGCGTCGACGTCGGTGCCGTTGGAGGTGCGGGGCAGGCGGACCACCGCGACCGACAGCCGACGGTCGGCGGGCACGCCGTCCGCGGCATCGCCCCACGCGCCCATCGAGAGCGAGTCCTCGGAGTCGAGCCACACGTCCTGCAGCCACGGCAGGACCCCGAGCGATGGCATGCCCGTGCGGTGGGTGATCTCGGCCAGCCCGGGCTCGAGCACCGACGCGTCGCCGCGGAACTTGTTGATGACGTAGGCCGCGAGCAGCGGCCGGTCCTCGTCGGAGACGAGCGCCCAAGTGCCGTAGAGCGCGGCGAGCACCCCGCCGCGGTCGATGTCGCCGACGAGCACTGTGGGCAGCGAAAAGCGTTGCGCCAGACCGAGGTTGACGTAGTCGCCGGCCCGCAGGTTGATCTCGGCGGGGGAGCCGGCGCCCTCGCAGACGACGAGGCCGTGCTCGGCCGCCAGCTCCTCGTAGGCGGCGAAGGCCGCCTGCGCCAGGTGCGCGCGCCCGGTCGCGTACTCGCCGGCGCGCAGCTCGCCCGCGGGGCGACCGCGGACGACGACGTGCGCACGGCGGTCGCTGCCCGGCTTGAGGAGCACGGGGTTCATCGCCGAGGTCGCCTCGACGCCGGCAGCCTGGGCCTGGAGGTACTGGGCGCGCCCGATCTCGGAGCCGTCGCGGCAGACCATCGAGTGGTTGGACATGTTCTGCGCCTTGTACGGCGCGACGGCCAGACCTCGCCGGGCCAGCGCGCGGCAGAGCCCCGTCACGACGAGCGACTTGCCCGCATCCGACGAGGTCCCGGTGATCAGGAGGCCGCTCACGAGCCGACACTCTACGGATCCCCACTACGGTGGCCACCGTGAGCCCGACGCGCGTGCACCTCATCCGTCACGGGCAGTCGACGTGGAACCGTGACGGACTCGTCCAGGGCGCCTACCGCGGTCGCAACCAGTCGGTGCTCACCGACGAGGGTCGCGCCCAGGCGGCACGTGCCGGTCTGGCCCTCGGTGCCCTGGTCGGCCTTCCCCGCCACGAGCACTCGCTCGACCTGTGGAGCAGCGACCTCATGCGCACGATGCAGACCGCGGAGATCATCTCCGTGGCGCTGCGGCCGCTCCGCTGGATCGCGTCGGTGCGCAACGAGCCGGGGCTGCGCGAGCAGGCGCTCGGAGAGCTCGAGGGGGAGCGGACCGACGCCCTGCAGGCCCAGCCGGTCCCCGAGGGAGAGCACATCAGCGAGATCCGGTGGGGCGGTGGCGAGTCGATGCGCGACGTCTTCGAGCGGGTGGGCGACTGGTTCGCCCCGGCCCTCATCGAGCAGCCCGACCACCTCGTCGTCGTCAGCCACGAGCACACGATCCGCGCCGCGCTCGCCTGGCTGCGCTCGCGGTCCCACCGCGACATCGACTGGGACGAGCCGATCGACGCGGGCTCGGTCACCACGGTCGACGTCGTCGACTGATGCTCCGCGCTGCCGCGCCCACGTGGGTCCGTCAGCCGCAGGTCGGCAGCCGGTCCCCGACGTCGTTGACGTCACCTGGCGGCGATGATGTCGCTGGGGTGCCCGGAGCAGGGCCACCAGGTGGCACCAACGCCGCCAGGCGGCACCGACGCCGTCAGACGGCACCCACGCCGCCACGGAGGCGCCCAGTGGTCCGGCTGTGGACAACTCCACCGCTCGCGGGCGCCATCCCGGTCACGATGTGGCCATGCATCCGATCATCCGGGCCGCGCTCGACGCCGGCCGCGGCACGGCCACCGGTTCTGACCTCCTCCGGCGGGGAGCGAGTCGCCGCGACGTCGAGCGCGCTGTCGGCGCGGGCGACCTCGTGCGGGTCCGTCGCAACGCGCTCGTCGACGGTGAGCGGTGGCGGGAGACCAAACCGTGGCACCGACATGACCTGCGGGCACGAGCCGTGGCGCGGGCTCTCGGCAATGAGCCGCCACTGGTCCTCACCCACCACAGCGCACTCGCGGTGCGCGGCATCGAGGTCCACGGCGTCGACGACCGCGTGCACGTCGCGCGCATCGGGTCGGGACGCGGGCGCACCGACACGGGTCTGGCCAGCCACCGCCCTCTGGACGCCTCACTCACCGCGACGCACCAGGGCCTGTTGACCGTCACCCCGGCCGTGGCCTGCGTCCAGGTCGCCAGCCACTTCGGAGGGGAGGCAGGCCTGGTGAGCGCAGACCATGCGCTGCACCAGGAGGTGATGACCCGCGCCGACCTCGACGGTGCGATGGCTGCCCTGGAGCCGTGGCGGTGGTCACGCGAGCCGGCCAAGATGCTGGCCCTCGCGGACGGTAGTGCCGAGTCCGGCGCGGAGTCCCGCACGCGATGGGCGCTGCGGACGCTGGGTCTGCGTCTGCCGACGCCCCAGGTGGAGATCTTCGACAGCAGGGGTGACTTCGTGGCGCGCGTCGACTTCCTCTACGAGGACATGAAGCTCGTCATCGAGGTCGACGGTCGCAAGAAGTACGAGAAGGCTCAGGACGTGTGGGACGAGAAGTTGCGGGAGGACCGTCTCCGGGCGCTGGGGTACGTCATCGTCAGACTGACGTGGGCTGACCTGGACGACCTGGCCGTCGTCCGCGGCAAGGTCCTGCGCGGCGTCGCCCTCGCCGCCTGACGGCGTTGGCGTCGCCCGGTCCCCCTTCTCCGGGCAACCCGGTGACGTCATCGACGACGGGTGACGTCAACGCTCCCAAGCGCCACCGTAGAGGGCCTCAGTCGCCCAGCGCCTTGACGAGCGCGATCGCGCGCGAGACCCGCTCGCCGTCACCGTCCTCGCTGGCCCAGACCGCATTGACCACCTCGCGCAGCGCGCTCACGGCCCGCACGAGGTCCTCGTCGAGCGCCGCCACGTCGCACACGACCTCGACGCGCCGCCGCACCGACCAGCGCAGCGAGGGGCCGGTGCCCATCTCCGCCCACCGGTTGGTGAGCAGCGGCGCGACCTCCCACGCGGGGTGGCCGACGAGCGGCTTGGGGTCGATCGCGACCCAGTCGGTGCCGTCGGACAGGACGTTGCCGTAGTGGAGGTCGCCATGGAGCAGCCGCTCACCACCGAGCGTCCCCAGCGAGCGAAGGGTGGACCTCGCCTGCTCGACGAAGCGCCGCGGGAGGGCCGCGGCGCCCCGGCGGTCGAGGTGCGCCCCCGCCCAGGGCACGAGCCTCGGCACCTGCGGCAGGGGAGTGACGTGCAGGTCGGCGTAGAGCCCGGCGACGACGCCGACGGCCTCCTCGTCCCACAGGTCGGTGAGGTCCTCGGTCGTCAGCCGCTCGAGCAGCAGCACCGAGCGGCGCGGGTCGGCCCGCAGCAGGCGCGCGGCGCCGCGCCCGCCCCACGCCCGCAACGCGAGGTGCTCGCCGTCGGCGTCCTCGTGCGGCCAGCCGAGCTTGAGCGCAGCCGGCCCGTCGGGGCCACGCACGGGCAGCACGAGCGCGCAGTGACCCGTCATCGGTGGGCCGTCGACGGTCAGCTCCCACTCGGGCAGGACCTCGGCGAGCAGGTGGGGGAGTGCGGCCACCCACGCGATGCCCGCGGGGCCCCCTACGGCCTCGAGCGTCGCGATGTGCTCGGCGAAGGGCGCCGGCACGAGGGCCGCGGCGTCCTCGACCCTCACGACGGCTGCGCGCCGTCCCCGTAGAGCTCGGGGGGCGGCTGGGGGAACTGGGTGCGGGAGACGCGCTCGGCAGCGACCATCCACTGCGTCGTCTCGAGAGCCGCGTCGCGGTCGTCGCCGAGGCGGGTCAGTCCGGCGACGTAGGCGGCCTGCAGCCGGACGAAGCTCTCGGTCACCCAGTCGGTGCCCGCGCTGCCGGACAGGTCGTCGGGGCGCTCGTATCCGAGGGTCACGGACCCGACGTCGTCGCCGGCGGCGGTCGTCTGGCGCACCTCGAGCTGGCGCAGCTCGCGCAGCGCCGTGAGCGTCCGCGTGCGGGACGTGCCGTCGGCGAGACGGCCGGCGACGACCGCCAGGGCGTAGCTCGTGGCGCGCGTCGCCTCGAGCGCGTCGGCGGCGACGTCGCCGGCCTGCCAGGCGGAGTCGCCGGAGGGCGTCCACAGGCGCGCCCTGGCCCCGATGGGGTCGGTGATGCGCAGGGTCGCGGTCAGCTGGCCGACGAGCCGGAGCAGCCCGGGCCCGCACTCGCGGACCGCGGCCTCGCAGGCGGCGGCCGTCTCGGCGTCGGTGTCCGGTGCCTGCGCCGCGTCGAGGACCCGCTCGGGCACGCCGGACTCGGCGAGGGCTGCACGCAGGCGGTCCGCACGGGCGGTGGCGTGCTCGCCGTCGGCGCTCTCGAGAGTGCCGAGCATCGCGAGCAGGGCGGTCTCGCCGGGGATCGGCTCCCGCGTCGGGACGAAGGGGATGTCCGGCGCGTCGTCCTCGAGGCGCACCCCGCACCCCGTGAGTGCGCCGGTCGTCAGCGCGAGGGCACCGGTGAGCAGGAGGCGGCGGCTGGGTCGGGCGGGCACGGTGTCGATCCTCGCATGCCACGACCGGCGCAGATCATCGCTAGAGTGGCGGGCCAGCACGGCAACTCCACACGGAAGGCTTCCCATGGTTCAGGAGCAGGACGTCCTCGCGCAGGTCTCCAGCGCATTGGGCGACGACTTCACCGTGGCGGGCGTGAGCGTGACGCCGGCCGGCAAGCGCCGGGTCGCGCGCATCACCGTCGAGCGACCGGTCGCCGAGGCCGTCGGCGACACGCCGATCGAGCCCCTGACCCTCGACGAGATCGCCGACGCGACGCGTCTGGTGAGCGACGCGCTCGACGACAGCGACGTCATGGGCAGCCAGCCGTACACCCTGGAGGTCAGCACCCCCGGCACCGACCGGGTGCTCACCGAGCCGATGCACTTCCGCCGCACCGTGGGCCGCCTCGTCGAGATGACGAAGGGCGACGGCACCCAGGTCACCGGTCGGGTTCTCGCGACGACCGCCGACGGCGTCGACCTGCACCTGGCGGGCACCAAGAAGCAGGCCCCCCGGACCGAGCACTTCCCCTTCGCCGACATCACCAAGGGCGTCGCCCAGGTGGAGTTCAACCGACCGAGCACGCCCGACGGCGACGACGACAAGGACTGACATGGACATCGACATCCACGCCCTCAAGGCCCTCGAGCGCGAGCGCGAGATCCC
Source organism: Janibacter sp. RAF52 (assembly GCF_052114035.1). Lineage (NCBI taxonomy): Bacteria > Bacillati > Actinomycetota > Actinomycetes > Micrococcales > Intrasporangiaceae > Janibacter > Janibacter sp. RAF52. The sequence continues at coordinate 210,435 of NZ_JBFRDY010000001.1, forward strand.
CTTCGACATCCTCGTCGACGCCATCGAGGCGGCGCTCCTCGGCGCCTACCACCGCACCGAGGGCGCGTACAAGAACGCGCGCGCCGAGCTCGGCCGCAAGGACGGGCACGTCGTCGTGTGGGCCCGCGAGGAGCACCTCGTCGAGGAGGAGGTCCCCGTCGAGGCCGCCGAGGGCGAGCCGACCCCGGTCGACGACGAGGGCAACCCGCTCATGCGCACCCGCACCCGTCGTGAGCTCGGCCCGGAGTTCGACGACACCCCGGACAACTTCGGTCGCGTCGCCGCGGCCACGGCCCGTCAGGTCATCACCCAGCGGATGCGTGACCTCGAGGACGAGGCGGTCCTCGGCGACTTCCGCGGTCGCGAGGGCGACATCGTCGCCGGTGTCATCCAGCAGAGCTCCAACCCGCGCAACGTCCTCGTGGACTTCGGCACGGTCGAAGGGGTCCTCCCTTCGGCCGAGCAGGTGCCCGGTGAGGTCTACAACCACGGCGACCGCATCCGCGTCTACGTCGTGTCGGTCAAGCGCGGCATGCGCGGGCCGGAGATCGGGCTCTCCCGCACCCACCCCAACCTCGTGCGCAAGCTCTTTGCCATGGAGGTCCCCGAGATCGCCGACGGCTCCGTCGAGATCGCGGCGCTGGCCCGCGAGGCCGGCCACCGCACCAAGATCGCCGTCCACTCCAAGATCCCGGGGCTCAACGCGAAGGGGGCCTGCATCGGTGCGATGGGTGCCCGCGTGCGCGCGGTGATGAGCCACCTGCAGGGGGAGAAGATCGACATCGTCGACTTCTCCGACGACCCGGAGAAGTTCATCGCCGCAGCCCTGTCGCCCTCCAAGGTCGAGTCGGTCACGGTCGTCGACCCCAAGCTGCGCTCGGCCCGCGTCGTCGTCCCCGACTACCAGCTCTCCCTCGCCATCGGCAAGGAGGGGCAGAACGCCCGTCTGGCGGCCAAGCTCACCGGCTGGCGCATCGACATCCGTCCGGACACCGCCCCCGGCACGAGCGAGGGCGTCGCCGTCCCCGGTCAGCCGGGCGCGTGATCGTCCCGACCGGACAGGCGCTAGACTGATGGAGTTCGACCGGACTGGACTCCAGTCCGACGACGTCGCCGCAGGACCGATCCGGACCTGCATCGGGTGTCGTGGACGGGATAGCCGGTCGACTCTGCTGCGCATCGTCGCGGTGACGGATGACCGAGGGGAGACCTCGGCCCAGCCCGATCCGCGCCGGCGCTTGCCGGGGCGTGGAGCATGGCTCCATCCCGACGTCGCCTGCTTGGACCTCGCCGTCCGGCGGCGGGCCCTCTCCCGTGCCTTGCGGTGCCGGGTCGAGGTGACCGACGCCCTTCGTGCCTGGATCGAGGAGATGGCGCAGTCGACTGCATCCGTACGTACAGCAACCGAGAGCGGGTTTGACGCTGATGAGCACCCGATGAGTACTCAGCAATGAGCATTCACCTCAACTGACGACGGTCCGCGCCTTCTCTCAGGTACGGACCAGAGAAGGAGAAACGTGGCCAAGGTCCGTGTCCACGAGCTCGCCAAGGAGCTCGGGGTTTCCAGCAAGGCCCTCCTCGCCCACCTGGGCGACATGGGGGAGTTCGTGAAGTCGGCAAGCTCGACGATCGAGGCGCCGGTCGTGCGTCGGGTGAAGGACAACCCGCCCGCCGCCGACCCCAAGGCGAAGAAGGCTGCCGCCAAGCCGGCCGCCACGCCCACCCCCGCCAAGCCCGGTCCCAAGGCTCCGGCGAAGCCTGCCGAGCCGGAGGCCCCGTCCCCCGCTCCCGCGGCGAAGCCGACGCCCGGCCCGGCGGCCCCTGCGGCCCCGTCCGCGCCGGCCACCCCGCAGGCCCCGGCTGCTCCTGCCGCCGAGACCCCCGCAGCGCCCGCCGCCCCGGCCGAGCCGCAGCAGCCCGCTGCGTCGGCGACCCCGGGTCCCAAGGCGCCCACCCCCGGCCCGCGCCCCGCTCCGGCCAAGCCGGCCGAGCGCCCCGGCCCGCGCCCGGGCAACAACCCCTTCGCCTCGAGCCAGGGCATGGGTACCCGCCGCGAAGGGGGCGGCTCCGGCAGCCCCCGCCCCGGCAACAACCCCTTCGCCTCGAGCCAGGGCATGCCCCGCCCCGGGCAGCGCCCCGGCGGTCGTGGCGGTCAGGGCCAGGGCGGTCCGCGCCCGCCGGCCCGCGAGGGCGCCGGTGCCGGCGGTCCCCGCCCGGCCGGTCCCCGTCCCGGTGGTGCCCGCCCGTCGCCCGGCATGATGCCGGCGAGCTCGGCGGTCCCGCGCCCCGGTGAGCGTCCCGGCGGCCGTGGTGGCCCCGGTGCCGGTCGCGGTCGTCCCGGTGGCGGCCCCGGTGCACGTCCCGGCGGCGGTCCCGGTGGCGGTGGCTACCGCGGTGGCCCCGGCGGTCGTGGTGGCACCCAGGGTGCCTTCGGTCGCGGTGGCGGCAAGCGCAAGCAGCGCAAGAGCAAGCGGGCCAAGCGCGCCGAGTTCGAGCAGATGTCCGCGCCGTCCATCGGCGGCGTCATCGTCCCCCGGGGCGACGGCAACACCGTGGTGCGCGTGCGCCAGGGTGCGTCGATGAGCGACTTCGCCGACAAGATCAACGCCAACCCGGCGTCGCTCGTCACCGTGCTCTTCAACCTCGGTGAGATGGCGACGGCGACCCAGTCGCTCGACGAGGAGACCTTCCAGCTCCTCGGTGCCGAGCTGGGCTACGACATCCAGATCGTCTCCCCGGAGGAGGAGGAGCGCGAGCTCTTCGACTCCTTCGACATCAACCTCGAGATCGGTGTCGATGCCGAGGACGAGGAGAACCTGGAGGCGCGTCCGCCGGTCGTCACCGTCATGGGTCACGTCGACCACGGCAAGACGCGACTGCTCGACGCGATCCGCAACGCGGACGTCGGCTCCGGCGAGACCGGTGGCATCACCCAGCACATCGGTGCCTACCAGATCCACACCGAGCACGAGGGTGACGAGCGGGCGCTGACCTTCATCGACACCCCGGGTCACGAGGCCTTCACGGCCATGCGTGCCCGTGGTGCCAAGGTCACCGACATCGCGATCCTCGTCGTCGCTGCCGACGACGGCGTCATGCCGCAGACCATCGAGGCGCTCAACCACGCCCAAGCGGCGGACGTCCCGATCGTCGTCGCGGTCAACAAGATCGACGTCGAGGGCGCCGACCCGGCGAAGATCCGCGGTCAGCTCACCGAGTACAACCTCGTGGCCGAGGAGTACGGCGGCGACACGATGTTCGTCGACGTCTCCGCCAAGCAGGGGCAGAACATCGACAGCCTCCTCGAGGCCGTCCTGCTGACGGCCGACGCGGCGCTCGACCTGCGGGCCAACCCCGAGCGCGACGCCCGTGGTGTCGCGATCGAGGCCAACCTCGACAAGGGCCGCGGTGCCACGGCGACCGTCCTCGTCCAGTCCGGCACGCTGCACGTCGGTGACGCGATCGTCACCGGCTCGGCCTTCGGTCGTGTGCGGGCCATGCTCGACGAGCACGGCAACACGGTCGACGAGGCGGGCCCCTCCCGCCCGGTCCAGGTGCTCGGTCTCTCGTCCGTCCCGCGTGCCGGCGACACCTTCGTCGTCGCGCCGGACGACCGGACCGCTCGCCAGATCGCCGAGAAGCGTGAGGCCGCCGACCGTCAGGCCAGCCTGGCCAAGGCGCGCAAGCGGATCAGCCTCGAGGACCTCGACCAGGTCATCGCCGCCGGCAAGATCGATACCCTCAACCTCATCCTCAAGGGTGACGTGTCGGGCTCGGTCGAGGCGCTCGAGGACGCGCTGCTGCAGATCGACGTCGGCGACGACGTGGACCTGCGGATCATCGACCGTGGTGTCGGCGCGATCACGCTCAACAACATCAACCTCGCCATGGCCTCGGACGCGATCATCATCGGCTTCAACGTCCGCGCCGAGGGGCAGAACGCCGAGGTCGCCGAGCGCGAGGGCGTGGAGATCCGCTACTACGGCGTGATCTACCAGGCCATCGAGGAGATCGAGCAGGCGCTCAAGGGCATGCTCAAGCCGGAGTACGAAGAGGTCGAGCTCGGCTCGGCGGAGATCCGTGAGGTCTTCCGCTCGAGCAAGTTCGGCAACATCGCCGGCTCGATCGTCCGCAGCGGCGAGATCAAGCGCGGCTCCAAGGCGCGCATCACCCGCAACGGCGTCGTCATCACCGAGGGCCTCGAGCTCACCGGTCTGCGACGCTTCAAGGACGACGTCACCGAGGTCCGCGAGGGCTTCGAGTGCGGTATCAACCTCGGCAGCTTCAACGACGTGCAGGAGGGCGACCTCATCACGACGTACGAGATGCGCGAGAAGCCGCGCGCCTGACGTCTGGACGCACTGCGCAGGGCGCCGCTCCCAGGACCACCGGGGGCGGCGCCCTTCGTCGTCCTCCCGTCCGCACACCCGGGGCGCACCCACCGGGGAGAACTCCCTACCCTCAATGCGGCGGTAACCGCCGCGCGCCGACTAGGGTGTGTCCGACCGCACCAACGACTTCTAGGGGAAGCGACACATGACGACGCCACCTCCTCCGCCCGGCGGCGGAAGCAACCAGCCCTACGACCCCTCCGGCAGCGGCTCGGCCCCCGCCGGCGGCCCGTCCGGGGCTCCGACCTACGGCTCCGCCCCCGGTGGCGGCATGCCGCCCCAGGCGCCCCCGCCGGCTCCCGGTGGCGCGCCGCAGGGCGGCAGCGACCAGACGAAGATCCTCTCCTTCGTCTCCATGGGCACCGGTATCGTCGGCGTCCTGCTGTGCTGCTGCTGGGGCCTGCCGATCTTTTCGGTCGTCGCCCTCATCACCGGTCTCATCGCCAAGAACCAGACGAAGACCAACCCGCGCCCCGACCTGAAGACCTACATCCTCATCGGCATCATCACCGGTGCGATCGGTCTGGCCATCGCGGTCATCTACTGGATCCTCGTGGCTGCCGGCGTCATCGACATCAACGCCTACAGCGACATGAGCTGACGCTGACCTCGTCAGACGCCCCCGGTGCCTCGGTGCCGGGGGCGTCGCACGTCTCCTCCCGACGACTCACAGGACAACCTCATGACGACACCGCCCCCCGGACCCGGGTACGGCAGCCAGCCCGAGCCCTACGGCCAGCAGCCCCAGGGCCAGCAGCCCTACCCGTCGACGCCGCAGTACGGCCAGCCGCCGTACGGCGGCGCGGCCGCCCCGCCGCCGTACGGCGCACCGGAGGCGAACCCCTATGCCATGCCCCATGCCGCCCCGGACGGGAGCGCCAAGACCCTCGGCATCGTCTCGATCGTCGTCGGCCTGATCGCCATACCCCTCGGCTGCTGCTGCTGGCCGGTGGGCGCCCTGGCGGCACTCGTCGCGGTCATCTGCGGCGGCATGGGCCTGTCCAAGGCGAATGCGCTGCAGGGTGACGGCAACGAGCGCACCCTCGCGATCATCGGCATCGTCCTCGGCGTCGTCGCCTTCGGCGTCACGATCATCGGCCTGCTCGCCGGCATCGCCAACGTCGCCACCAACTCGTACTGACGGTCCGCGGCGCGGCGTCGTCGCACGCGGCGGCGTCGCATACCGTGGACCTCGTCCTCACCCAGCCCCTCACGGAGGTGTGCCATGGCCGACCCGGCCCGCGCCCGCAAGATCGCCGATCGCATCCAGGAGCTCATCGCGGCCAACCTGCAGCAGGTCGTCAAGGACCCGGACCTCGGGTTCGTGACGATCACCGACGTGCGGGTGACCGGTGACCTCCAGCACGCGTCGGTCTTCTACACCGTCTTCGGTGACGACGACCAGAGGGCCCGCAGCGCGGAGGTCCTCGAGGCCAACCGCGGCAAGCTGCGCTCCTTCGTCGGCAAGCAGCTGGGCATCCGGCTGACGCCGACGCTGGAGATCCTCCCCGACGGCGTGCCCGAAAACGCGTCGCACATCGACGACCTGCTCCGCTCCGCGCGCGAGCATGACGAGGACCTCGCACGATCCCGGGCGAGTGCCTCGCCGGCCGGTGACGCCGACCCCTACCGCACCAAGGACGACGAGGGGGAGGGCACCCCTCCGGGGAGCGACGCGTGAGCGAGGGCCTCGTCGTCGTCGACAAGCCCGCCGGCTGGTCGAGCCACGACGTCGTCGCCCGCTGCCGGCGTCTCTACCGGACCAGGAAGGTCGGCCACGCCGGCACCCTCGACCCGATGGCCACGGGCGTCCTCGTCCTCGGCGTCGGTCGGGGCACCAAGCTGCTCACCTTCCTCGTCGGCGCGGACAAGGAGTACACCGCGACGATCCGTCTGGGTCAGGCGACGATCACCGACGACGCCGAAGGGGAGGTCACGGCCGTCGGCGACGTGGCCGGGACGGACCGGCCGGCGCTCGACGCGGCCGTCGCCCGGCTCACGGGCGACATCGAGCAGGTGCCGAGCTCGGTGAGCGCCATCAAGGTCAAGGGGGAGCGCTCGTACGCCCGCGTGCGGGCGGGGGAGCAGGTCGAGCTCGCCGCCCGCCCCGTCAGGGTCTCGCGCTTCGACGTGCTCGACGTGCGGTCGACCGAGGCGGAGGGGCACCCCGAGCTCGACGTCGACGTCGTCGTCGAGGTCTCGTCGGGCACCTACGTGCGCGCCCTGGCGCGCGACCTCGGGGCCGACCTGGGCTGCCACGGTCACCTCACGGCGCTGCGGCGCACCCGCGTGGGTGGGCTGAGCCTCGAGCACGCCCACACCCTCGACGAGCTCTCGGCCCTGCGCGAGAGCGGGGGAGAGGACGCTCTGCTGCCGCTCACCCCGCTCGAGCAGGCCGCTGCCGCAGCGCTCGTCACGCGCGAGCTCACCGAGCCCGAGGCCCGGGCGCTCGGCTACGGACAGCGCATCGACAGCGCCAGCCCCGGCCGCACGGAGCCGGTGGCGGCTCTCGGCCCCGACGGGTCTCTCGTCGCCGTCCTCGACGAGAGCCGCGGCACCGCGCGAGCCCACGTCGTCTTCGCGCCCGCCAGTTCGTAGAGTGTCGTCCCGTGCAGCAATGGTCATCCCCGAGTGCCACCCCGCCGCAGCTGCGGCCGTGCGTGGCGACCTTCGGCAACTTCGACGGTGTCCACCGCGGGCACCGTGCCATCCTCGACGAGCTGGTCCGGCGGGGGCGTGAGCGCAACCTGCCGGCTGTGGCAGTGACCTTCGACCCGCACCCCGTCGAGGTCATGCACCCCGAGCGGGCGCCGGAGATCATCTCGCCGGGGCCGCTGCGCGACGAGCTGCTCGCCGAGGCGGGCGTCGACGGACTGTGCGTGCTGCCCTTCACCATGGACTTCGCGCAGACGAGCGCCGTCGACTACGTCGTCGACACCTTCGTCACCGGCCTGCAGGCGGCGGTCCTCGTCGTCGGGGCCGACACCCGCGGCTTCGGAGCCGGCTACACGGGCGACGTCGACCTGCTCCGGCAGCTGGGAGCCGAGCACGGCTTCGAGGTCGTCGTCATCGAGGACCAGGGCGAGACCGAGCGGTGGTCCTCGTCCGCGGTGCGCGCCCACCTGTCCGCCGGCGAGGTGGCAGCGGCGGCCGCGATCCTCGGGCGCACCCACCGCGTCGTGGGCACGGTCGTCCACGGCTTCCACCGGGGTCGTGAACTCGGGTACCCGACGGCCAACCTCGGCGACGACAGCCTCGGTCTCGTGCCCTCCGACGGGGTGTACGCCGGGTGGCTCACCCGCCTCGACCTGCCGATCGACGCGGCCGACCGCCGTCTCCCGGTGGCGATCTCCGTGGGGACCAACCCCACCTTCGACCAGCAGACCCGCGTCGTCGAGGCCTACGTCCTCGACCGCACCGACCTCGACCTCTACGACGAACGGGTGGCCGTCGACTTCGTCGACCACGTCCGCCCGACCCTGCGCTTCGACTCCATCGACGCGCTGCTCGAGGCGATGGCCGCCGACGTCGAGCAGACCCGCCGCGTCCTCGGGCTCCCGCCGGCCGCGCCCGCCTGAGGTCGTGCGGACCGAAGGGGGCTTCGCCGCCCGCCTGCTGCGCTCCGACCTCGTGCTGCTTGCAGCCGCGCTCATCGCCGCGGGGCTCGGCGCGGTGCTCGTGCACTCCGCGACGCGGCAGGAGGCCGGGTCGGCCTACCTGGTGCGCCATCTCGTCAACCTCGGGATCGGGCTGGTCATCGCCCTGCTCGTCGCCCGGCTGGACCGGGCCGTGCTGCGGGCGCTGGCCCCCTTCGTCTACCTCGTGGGGCTCGTCGGGCTCGCGCTCGTGCTCAGCCCGCTCGGCTCCGAGGTCAACGGCTCCCGGTCGTGGATCCAGCTGCCCGGCGGCTTCTCCCTCCAGCCGAGCGAGCTCGCGAAGGTCGGGCTGTGCGTCGCCTTGCCGATGCTGCTCGCGCCCGCGGCGGAGCGTCGGCAGCGACCCCGACCGCGCGAGATCCTGCTCGCCGGTGCCGCGACCGCCGTGCCGGTGCTGCTCGTCATGGGCCAGCCGGACCTGGGGTCGGCGCTCGTGCTCGTCGCGCTGGCGCTCGGGGTGCTCGTCGTCTCCGGAGCCTCGTGGCCGTGGCTCGCCGGTGTGCTCCTCGCGGGTGTCGCAGCGGTGACGGCGGCCTTCACGACCCCGCTGCTCAGCGGCTACCAGCGCGATCGCCTCACCGCCTTCCTCGACCCCAGCGCGGACCCGATGGGCATCGGCTACCAGACCCAGCAGGTGCGGCGGGCGATCGCCAACGGGGGCTGGGGCGGGCAGGGGCTGCACGCGGGAGAGCTGACGACCTCGGGTGCGATCCCCTTCCAGGAGACCGACTTCGTCTTCTCCGTGGCGGGGGAGGAGCTCGGCTTCGTCGGCGCCGCCTTCGTCGTCGTGCTCCTCGGGCTCGTCGTCGCCCGCATCGCCCTGGCCGGCACCCGCAGCGACGACCCCTTCGTCCGGCTCGTGTGCTGGGCCGTGGCCGCGTGGTTCGCCGTGCAGTCGGTCGAAAACATCGGCATGAACCTCGGTCTGCTGCCCGTCACGGGTCTGCCGCTGCCCTTCCTCTCCTACGGTGGCTCGTCGATGTTTGCCTGCTGGGCAGCGATCGGCGTGGTCGTCGCGGTGGCCCGGGAGGAGAGGTCCGCCACAGGTCGTGGACCCGTGCCCACCCATCGGTGACGATCGCCCCCGTGCAGATCCCCTCCTTCCAGACCCTGTCCAAGGACCTCGGCGCCACCGCGCTGCGCCGTGGGCTCAACCTCTGGCCGCCCTTCCTCGCCGCGAGCGTCCACGTCGACCGGATCTCCGCAGACTTCCGCGAGTTCGACGTCTCGCTGCGGATGCGCCCGTGGAGCCGCAACTACGTCGGGACGCAGTTCGGCGGCTCCCTCTTCGCCATGTGCGACCCGTGGTGGATGCTCGGGGCCCTGCGGTGCCTCGGGGACGAGTACATCGTCTGGGACAAGGCGGGGGAGATCGACTTCGTCAGTCCTGGCCGCACCGACGTGCGCACGAGCATCCGGATCACCGACGAGCTGCTCGACGAGATCCGCGCCGCGACGGCTGACGGCAGCAAGTACCTGGTGTGGTGCGACAACGACGTCGTCGCCGAGGACGGGACCCTCGTCGCCCGCTACCGCAAGCAGCTGTACGTGCGCCGCAAGCCGGCCTGAGGGGCTGGCGGCGGAGCCACCGGCAGCATTTGGTCACCAAATGGTCACGCTGTGGGCGGACCAGTGACACCCGGCCCGACGCTGGGGGAGGATGCGCGCATCACCCGAAGCCCACGAAGGAGTGGACTCCTGTGCCTGACCCCCGCCCCACCCGCGCCGTCGACGAGGCCTACGACGCCAGCATGTTCGAGGACCGTGCGCCCTCCGTCGGTCACCTGCTGCGGCAGCGCATTGCCGACACCCCTGACAACACCGCCTACTCCTACCCCTCCGGCATCGCCTGGGACGAGCTGACCTGGGCCCAGCTCGGTGATCGCGTCTGGCAGCTGGCGGCCGGTCTCGTCGATCTCGGGATCCGTCCCGAGGACCGTGTCTCCCTCGCCTCGAGCACCCGCATCGAGTGGGTCCTCGCCGACTACGCCATCATGGCCGCCGGCGCCGCGACGACGACGATCTACCCGACGTCGATCAGCGACGACGTCGCCTTCATCGTCGACAACTCGGGCTCCCGGGTCGTCATCGCCGAGGACGCGGAGCAGGTCGGCAAGCTGCGCCAGGTCCGCGACGCGATCCCCGAGGTCATGACGGTCGTCGTCGTCGACACCGACGGCGTCGACCTCGACGACTGGGTCATCTCCTTCGAGGACCTCGAGGCACGCGGCGCGGCCCTGCTCGCGGCCGAGCCGGGCGTGGTCGACGCCCGCATCGACGCCACCGGGCCGCAGTCGCTCGCGACGATCATCTACACCTCGGGCACGACCGGCCGCCCCAAGGGCGTGCGGCTGCGTCACGCGACGTGGACCTACCAGGGCGCCGCGATCCGCTCGACCGGGATGCTCACCCCGGACGACGTGCACTACCTGTGGCTGCCGCTGTCGCACGTCTTCGCCAAGGTCCTGCTGCTCATCAGCACCGACGTGGGCATGCAGACGGCCGTCGACGGGCGGATCGACAAGATCGTCGACAACCTCGGTGAGGTCCGCCCGACCTTCATGGCGGCGGCCCCGCGCATCTTCGAGAAGGTCTACGGCAAGCTCTCGCTGGGCATGCAGGAGGAAGGGGGCGCCAAGGCGAAGATCTTCGACTTCGCCTCCGCGACGGCCCGGCAGTACTCCCAGGCCCAGTCCGACGGGCGTCGGCCGGGCCTGCTCCTCGGGCTGAAGCACAAGGTCGCCGACAAGCTCGTCTTCGCCAAGGTGCGCGACCGCTTCGGCGGCCGGGTGCGCTTCTTCATCTCCGGCTCCGCGGCGCTCAACACCGACATCGCCCACTGGTTCAACGGTGCCGGCCTGCCGATCCTCGAGGGCTACGGCCTTACCGAGACCTCCGCGGCGGCCACGGTCAACCGGCCCTACGCCCTGCGCGTCGGCACCGTCGGCTGGCCCAACGTCCAGACCGAGATCAAGGTCGCCGAGGACGGCGAGATCCTCGTCCGCGGCGAGCACGTCATGGAGGGGTACCACAACAACCCCGAGGCGACTGCCGAGGTGCTCACCGAGGACGGGTGGTTCCACACCGGTGACATCGGGGAGGTTGACGCCGACGGCTTCGTCAAGATCACCGACCGCAAGAAGGACCTCTTCAAGACGAGCAACGGCAAGTACGTGGCGCCGTCGCAGATCGAGTCGACCTTCAAGGGGCTGTGCCCCTACGTCGGCCAGCTGCTCGTCCACGGGGAAAACCGGCAGTTCGTCACGGCGCTCGTCACCCTCGACGAGGAGGCCATCCAGCCGTGGGCCGAGGCCAACGGCCTGGCCGATGCCGGGTACACCGAGATCGTCTCGTCGATGCAGGCCCGCGAGATGGTCCAGTCCTACGTCGACGAGCTCAACGCCGGCCTCAACCGGCACGAGCAGATCAAGCGCTTCCACATCCTCGGGCGTGACCTGACGGTCGAGGACGGGGAGCTCACGCCCAGCCTCAAGCTGCGCCGCAAGGTCGTCGCCGACAAGTTCAAGGGCGACATCGAGGAGATGTACCCGAGCTGATCCGCGGAAGGGGTCCGGTGCGCGGTGTTTGGGACTGCCGCGCACCGGACCTACCCTTGGGGTATGTCCGGTGAGTCGATCTTCCCTGCCCTCGAGCCCCTGCTCGAGCGGGTCAGCAAGCCCATCCAGTACGTCGGGGGCGAGCTGAACTCGACGGTCAAGGACTGGCACGTCGGTGGCCACGGTCCCGACGGTGACGAGCTCACGGTCCGCTGGGCCCTCATGTATCCCGACGCCTACGAGGTCGGCGTGCCCAACCAAGGCGTCATGATCCTCTACGAGGTGCTCAACGAGCGGGCCGACGCCCTCGCGGAGCGCAGCTACGCGGTGTGGCCCGACATGGAGGCCCTGCTGCGCAAGCACGGCCTGCCGCAGTTCACCGTCGACGGGCACCGCCCCGTCGGCGACTTCGACGTCTTCGGCCTGAGCTTCTCGACCGAGCTCGGCTACACCAACATGCTCACGGCCCTCGACCTCGCCGGCATCCCGCTGCACGCGGCCGACCGGGGCGACGAGCACCCGCTCGTCGTCATGGGCGGGCACGCCTCCTTCAACCCGGAGCCGGTCGCCGACTTCATCGACGCGGCGATCGTCGGTGACGGCGAGGAGGCCGTGCTCGCGGCCACCGACATCATCGCCGGGTGGAAGGCCGAGGGCCGACCCGGCGGCCGTGTCGAGGTGCTGCGACGCCTCGCGGCGACCGGTGGCGTCTACGTCCCGGCCTTCTACGAGGTCGACTACCTGCCCGACGGGCGCATCCAGCGCGTCGCCCCGGTGGAGACCGGCGTGCCGTGGCGCGTCGACAAGCACACGGTCATGGACCTCGACGCGTGGCCCTACCCCAAGAAGCCGCTCGTCCCCCTCGCGGAGTCGGTCCACGAGCGGATGAGCGTCGAGATCTTCCGCGGCTGCACCCGCGGCTGCCGCTTCTGCCAGGCCGGCATGATCACCCGACCGGTCCGGGAGCGCTCCATCACCGGCATCGGCGAGATGGTCGAGGCCGGCCTGGCCGCCACCGGCTTCGAGGAGGTCGGGCTGCTCTCCCTCTCCAGCGCCGACCACACCGAGATCGGCGACATCGCCAAGGGGCTCGCGGACCGCTACGAGGGGACCAACACGGGCCTGTCCCTGCCGAGCACCCGCGTCGACGCCTTCAACATCGACCTGGCCAACGAGCTGACCCGCAACGGGCGCCGATCCGGCCTGACCTTCGCCCCCGAGGGCGGGTCGGAGCGGATCCGCAAGGTCATCAACAAGATGGTGACCGAGGAGGACCTCATCCGGACGGTGTCGGCGGCCTACGGCGCCGGCTGGCGTCAGGTCAAGCTGTACTTCATGTGCGGTCTGCCCACCGAGACCGACGAGGACGTGCTGCAAATCGCCGAGGTCGCCAAGCGGGTCATCGAGACCGGCCGCGAGGTCGCCGGGCACAACGACATCCGGTGCACCGTCTCCATCGGCGGCTTCGTGCCGAAGCCGCACACCCCCTTCCAGTGGGCCGCCCAGCTCGGCGCCGAGGAGACCGACGAGCGGCTGCACAAGCTGCGCGACGCGATCCGTGCCGACAAGCGCTACGGCCGGTCCATCGGCTTCCGCTACCACGACGGCAAGCCGGGCATCGTCGAGGGCCTGCTCTCGCGCGGTGACCGCCGCGTCGGGCGGGTCATCGAGCAGGTCTGGCGCGACGGTGGCCGCTTCGACGGCTGGAGCGAGCACTTCTCCTACGACCGATGGATGTCCGCGGCCGAGACCGCCCTCGAGGGCACCGGCGTCGACGTCGCCTGGTACACCACCCGAGAGCGGGAGGAGTCGGAGGTCCTGCCCTGGGACCACATCGACTCCGGTCTCGACAAGGAGTGGCTGTGGCAGGACTGGCTCGACGCGCTCGACGAGACCGAGGTCGACGACTGCCGGTGGACCCCGTGCTTCGACTGCGGCGTCTGCCCGCAGATGGGGACCGACATCGAGATCGGTCCGACGGGCAAGAACCTGCTCCCGCTCACCGTCCTCGGGGCCGGCAAGCAGGACATGGTCGCCCCGTCCGGGCAGACGGGCTGACCCGGGGCCGGCGGGAGACTCCCTTCGTCCCGTCGTCGTGGCAGGCTGGACCGGACACCGTCGAGCAGGGGGAGCAGACATGTCCGTCACGACCGGGATCGTGATCGTCGCCGTCATGGCGATCGCCTACGGCATGGGCTTCGCCGTGCTGCCGATGCAGGACTGGCCGCGGCAGCGACGCTCGAGCTACACCCAAGGCGGTGCCGGCCTGATCGCCCTGCTGGCGATCGTCCTCGTGCTCGTCCCGTGGTTCATCCCCGGCGACTGACCCGGCCTGCGAGACCGGTCCGCGCCGCCTCGGGCCGAAGGGGGACAATGCCCGGCATGACGACGCCGACCCTGCTGACCGAGGCCCTGCGTCGTGAGGGCGTGGCCGACGCACGGACCGATGCCCTGACGATCGGCATGTACGCCACGGACGCCGGCATCTACCGCGTGCCGCCGCGGGCGGTCGTCTTCCCGCGGCACACCGACGAGATCGAGGGCACCCTCGCCGTGGCCCGAGAGCTCGGCATCCCCGTCACCGCCCGTGGTGCCGGCACCTCGTGCGCCGGCAACGCGGTCGGCCCCGGGATCGTCATCGACACCGCCCGTCACCTCGGCCGGGTCCTGGAGGTCGACGGCGACAGCGCGACCGCCCTCGTCGAGGCCGGTACCGTGCACGCCACCCTCCAGGCCGAGGCCCGCCGGGTCGGGCTGCGTTTCGGCCCCGACCCGAGCAGCCACAGCCGCTGCACCGTCGGCGGCATGATCGGCAACAACGCCTGCGGCAACCGCGCGCTCGGCTACGGGCGGACGAGCGACAACGTCGTCGGCCTGGAGATGCTCACCGCGGCCGGCACCCGGCTCTCGGCGACGACGGGAGCGGCGGGGGGACCCCCTTCGCTCACTGGTGACGACGCCCTCGTGGCCCGGCTGACGCAGCTCGCCGACGACCACCTCGGCACGATCCGCACGCAGTTCGGGCGCTTCGGCCGGCAGGTCTCCGGCTACGCGCTGGAGCACCTCGCCCCCGAGCGCGGCCGCGACATCGGCCGCATGCTCGTCGGCTCCGAGGGGACGCTCGCCCTCGTCACGCAGGCCCGGGTGCGTCTCGTCACCGACCCGCCGGCCACGTGCCTGACGGTCCTCGGCTTCGAGGACATCTACGCCGCCGGCGACGTCGCCCACCTGCTCAAGGGGCTGGGCGCCGTTGCGGCAGAGGGCATCGACTCGCGCATCGTCGACATCGTCCGGCGCCGTCGCGGCCCGCACGCCGTGCCCGACCTGCCGCGCGGTGCCGCGTGGCTGCTCGTCGAGGTCCCGGGGGAGACCCCGGCCGCCGCGCGCGCCGGTGCCGAGCAGGTCTGCCGCGAGATCGCGCACGTCGACGCCCTCGTCGTCGACGACCCGGGCCAGGCCCGCGCGCTGTGGAAGATCCGTGAGGACGGCGCCGGCCTCTCCTCGCGATCGCCGCGCGATCGGCCCGCCCACGCCGGGTGGGAGGACGCCGCCGTGCCGCCAGAGCACCTCGGCGGCTACCTGCGGGCCTTCGACGTGCTGCTCGAGGAGCACGACGTGCAGGGCCTGCCCTACGGGCACTTCGGCGACGGCTGCCTGCACATCCGTCTCGACGTCAACCTCGACGCCCCCGACGGCCGCGATCGCTACCGGCGACTCGTCGAGGACGCGGCCGACCTCGTCGCCGCCCACGGAGGCTCGCTCTCCGGGGAGCACGGTGACGGCCGGGCCCGCTCGGCCCTGCTGCCGCGCATGTACGACGCCGAGACGATGGCCCTCTTCGGTGCCGTCAAGCACGCCTTCGACCCGAGCAACCTGCTCAACCCGGGTGTCCTCGTCGACGCTGCGCCCGTCGACGCCGACATCCGCATCCCCGCAGCCCGCAAGGTGAGCCTGCCGCTTGCCTTCGCCTACCCCGAGGACGACGGCGACTTCAGCCAGGCCGTCCACCGCTGCACCGGCGTCGGCAAGTGCCGGGCCGCTGGCACGTCGAGCACCGTCATGTGCCCGAGCTATCTCGCGACGGGGGAGGAAAAGGACTCCACCCGAGGCCGCGCCCGCGCGCTGCAGGAGATGCTCAACGGGTCGACGATCACCGATGGCTGGCGCTCGCCCGAGGTGCACGACGCCCTCGACCTGTGCCTGTCGTGCAAGGGCTGCGCCAGCGACTGCCCCACGGGCATCGACATGGCGACGTACAAGTCGGAGACCCTCCACCAGACGTACAAGGGCCGGGTGCGACCGCGCAGCCACTACTCGCTCGGCCGGCTGCCGCAGCTCGCCCGGGTCGCCGCCAGGCTGCCGCGGGTGACCAATGCGATGACCTCCCTGCCCGGCATCAAGCGGCTCACCCTGCCCGCGGCGGGCGTCGACCCGCGCCGGAGCATCCCGACCTTCGCCCGGCAGACCTTCCGCACCTGGGCGCAGGGCGAGGGGCTCGTCGCCTCCGCGGCCCAGGCCGCCGGCACCGCCCACCCAGTCGCGATCTTCGTCGACTCCTTCACCGACCACTTCTCGCCCCAGGTCGGCCGGTCGACCGTGGCGCTGCTGCAGCAGGCGGGGTTCACCCCCTTCGTCCCGGCGGAGGCGCTGTGCTGCGGGCTGACCTTCATCTCCACCGGTCAGCTCGACGCTGCGAAGAAGACCCTGACCGATGCCGCGCGCGTCCTCGCGCCGGTCGTCGCGGCGGGCATCCCCGTCGTCGGCATGGAGCCGAGCTGCACCGCCGCGCTGCGCCACGACCTGCCGCGGCTCGTCGACTCGCCGGCCGCCCGTGAGGTCGCCGGGGGAGTGCGCACGGTCGCCGAGGTGCTCACCACCGCCATCGACGCAGGGCGCTGGGCCGCCCCCGACCTCTCCGGCACCGAGATCGTGGCCCAGCCGCACTGCCACCACCACGCGGTGATGAGCTGGGCGGCCGACGAGGCGCTGCTCGCCCGCACGGGCGCGACGGTGACGCGGCTGGGCGGCTGCTGCGGGCTGGCGGGCAACTTCGGCGTCGAGCTCGGCCACTACGAGGTGTCGGTCAAGGTCGCCGAGCAGCAGCTGCTGCCGGCGATCGAGGGGGCCGGCCGCGACACGGTCGTCCTCGCCGACGGCTTCAGCTGCCAGACCCAGATCGCCGACCTCACCGAGCGGACCGGCGTGCACCTGGTCGAGCTGCTCGCGCGCGGCGCCTAGGCTTGACCCCCATGTCCTCGCAACGCACCCCCGACGGCCCGCCCCCACCCCCGGCGGTCCAGAAGTTGCGCATCCAGTACGCCCGCCGCGGGCGGCTGCGCTACTCCTCGACCCGTGACTTCGGCCGTGCGCTCGAGCGCGCGCTGCGACGCTCGGGGGTGCCGATGGCCTACTCGGCCGGCTTCCACCCGCACCCGAAGATCTCCTACGCCAACGGCGCTGCGACTGGGGCGGCGAGCGAAGCGGAGTACTTCGAGATCTCGGTGACCGAGCGGGTCGACCCCGATGCGCTGGCCACGGCCCTCGACGCGGCCCTGCCGGACGGGCTCGACATCGTCTCGGTCGTCGAGGCCCAGCCGGGTGCGCTGGCCGACCGCCTGCAGGCGAGCCGGTGGTTGCTGGAGTTCCCCGGTGTCGAGCTGGCCGACCTCGAGCAGGCCGTCGCCGGCTTCCTCGCGCAGGAGCGGGTGGAGGTCAGCAGGATGTTCAAGAAGGGCGTGAAGTCCTACGACGCGCGCGAGCCCGTCATCCGGGCGGAGACCGGTCTGTCGGACGAGGGCTGTGCGATACTGACGATGGTCGTGCGGCACACCACACCTGCCGTTCGCCCCGACGACGTCCTCAGCGCGATCACCGCTGCCACCTCGTTCGCGCCGCCGCGCTCGCCCAAGGCGACCCGACTGGCGCAGGGGATCTGGAGCAGCGAGACCGATAGCGTGGCCGATCCACTGGCCGCCGACTGAGACGCCGCCGGCCCCGACGGGGTGCCGCGCTGAGCGCGAGCCCGGCCGAGGCAACACGGACTCTTTCGCGGGCCAGGCGCCCGCCACGCCGCATGGCGGCCGGGTCGCACCCCTCTCAGGGGTGCCGGTGTCGGGACACGGCCGTGGTGCAGGAGGTGCCACATGGCCACCGACAACGACACGCCCGTCGACGAGTCGACGCAGGCAGCCCAGCCCGAGACGGACACGCCCGAGACGCAGGAGCCGCAGTCGGCGCCCGCAGCCGTCGTGCCGTCCTTCGGCCTCCTCTTCCAGCAGCCGACCCCGGTCGTCGCCCCGCCGCGCCGGCGCGAGCCGGAGCCGGAGGACGTCGCGGACGAGGACGACGAGAGCAGCGACCAGGACGAGTCGCGCGACGACTCCGGTGACGACGCCCAGGGCGAAGGGGGCGGCCGCCGCCGTCGTCGTCGCGGCGGGCGCGGTCGCAACAGCCGCTCCGGCGACGAGGGCGCCGACGAGTCGGGCGAGGCTCCCGCCGACTCCTCCGATGACGACACCTCGGACGACGACTCCTCGGACGACGACTCCTCCGGTGGTGGCCGCGGCCGCGGGCGCTCGCGCGGCCGGGGTGGCCGGCAGGCGCAGGGCGATGACGCATCCGACGACACCGACTCCTCGCACGACGGGTCCGACGACGACTCCGACGACTCGGGCTCGTCCGACGACTCCGGTGACGAGGGCTCCGGCAGCTCGCGTCGACGTCGCCGGCGCCGCCGTGGTGGTGGCGGTGGTGGTGGCAACGGTGGCCAGGAGGACCCGCCCGGCACCGTGACCAAGGTCCGCGAGTCGCGGCGCAACGAGCCGCAGGCGATCAAGGGCAGCACCCGTCTCGAGGCGAAGAAGCAGCGTCGCCGCGAGGGCCGTGAGGCCGGTCGTCGCCGCACGATCATCACCGAGGCGGAGTTCCTCGCCCGGCGCGAGAGCGTCGAGCGGGTCATGGTCGTGCGCCAGCACGGCGACCGCACCCAGATCGGCGTCCTCGAGGACGGCGTGCTCGCCGAGCACTACGTCTCCCGCGAGACGACGTCGACGCTCGTCGGCAACGTCTACCTCGGACGCGTGCAAAATGTGCTGCCGAGCATGGAGGCCGCCTTCATCGACATCGGCAAGGGCCGCAACGCGGTGCTCTACGCCGGTGAGGTCAACTGGGAGGCGCAGGGCGTCGGCAACGGCCAGGCGCGCCGGATCGAAAATGCGCTCTCCTCGGGTGACTCGGTCCTCGTCCAGGTGACCAAGGACCCGGTGGGTCACAAGGGTGCGCGCCTCACCTCGCAGATCTCGCTGCCCGGCCGCTACGTCGTCTACGTGCCCGAGGGCAGCATGACGGGCATCTCGCGCAAGCTGCCCGACACCGAGCGCTCCCGCCTCAAGGGGATCCTCAAGCAGGTCGTCCCGGACAGCGCGGGCGTCATCGTCCGGACCGCTGCCGAGGGTGCCTCGGAGGCCGAGCTGACCGCCGATGTCGAGCGGCTCACCAAGGCCTGGGACAAGATCAGCTCCAAGGCCGAGGCCAAGAAGGGCAAGAAGGGATCCGCCGGCGGCGCCCCGGTCCTCCTGCACGCCGAGCCGGACATGACCGTGCGGGTCATCCGCGACATCTTCAACGAGGACTTCGCCAAGATGGTCGTCTCGGGCGACGACGCTTGGCGCGAGATCAAGGGCTACGTCGACGACGTCGCACCGGACCTCTCCGACCGCCTGGAGAAGTACGCGGGCGAGGGCGACGTCTTCGCCGCGCACCGGATCGACGAGGCGATCGCCAAGGCGATGGACCGCAAGGTCTGGCTGCCTTCCGGCGGCTCGCTCGTCATCGACCGCACCGAGGCGATGACGGTCGTCGACGTCAACACCGGCAAGTTCACCGGCTCCGGGGGCAACCTCGAGGAGACGGTGACGAAGAACAACCTCGAGGCGGCCGAGGAGATCGTGCGTCAGCTGCGGCTGCGCGACATCGGCGGCATCATCGTCGTCGACTTCATCGACATGGTCCTCGAGTCCAACCGGGACCTCGTCGTCCGCCGTCTGCTCGAGTGCCTGGGCCGTGACCGCACCAAGCACCAGGTCGCCGAGGTCACCTCGCTCGGCCTGGTGCAGATGACCCGCAAGCGGGTCGGTGCCGGTCTCATCGAGGTCTTCTCGCAGGAGTGCGAGCACTGCCAGGGTCGGGGCATCATCGTCCACAGCGAGCCCGTCGCCCACGACCCCGGCGGTCACGCCGGCGGCAACCACGGCGGCAACGGTGGCGGTGGCGGCGGCAAGTCCCGTCGTGGCCGGTCGAAGGGGGACAAGGACTCCTCGGCGCAGCGCCAGGAGCCGGGCGAGGAGCAGACCGACGCCAACGGCCGGACCGCGGCCCAGATCGCGGCGGCGGCCCACGCCGCGGCGATCAAGAACATCGCCGGCGAGGCGAGCGAGGACGACGTCGCCGACCTCGAGACCACCGACTCCGCCGCCGACGCGCCCGAGGTGACGTCGGAGCCGGCGCCGGTCGAGGAGCCGGCGCAGGAGGCGCCGAAGCGTCGTCGCGGCGGTCGCCGGGCGGCCTCCACCGCCGGTGCCCCGGTGGCGCTCGAGCCGGTCGACCTGACCGGCGCGGGCGAGGAGTCGACCCCGCCGGCCCCGGCCGAGTCGGAGCAGCTGGCGCTGGAGCCCGCGGCCGATGTCGTGCCCGAGCCCGTCGAGAGCGCTGTCGAGCCCGAGCCGCTGGAGGCGCCGAGGCGTCGCCGCGGTGGCCGCCGTGCCGCGTCGAGCGCGGGTGCCCCGGTGGCGCTCGAGGCCGTCGACCTCACCGCGCCGGCCGAGCCCGCAGCGGCACCCCTGACCAAGGTCGCCGGTGAGTCCGGCGAGGCCCCGACGACACCTGTCGCCGACCCGGAGCCGGCCGCCCCGGCGCGACGCAAGCGCAAGCGCGTCACCTCGGAGGCCGGCCCGCCGAAGGCCTGACGCACCGAGCCGTACCGACCGACGGCCCATGGGGGAGCGCTCCCCATGGGCCGTCGGCGTGCACGTGGCTAGCCTTCACCTGACCAGCAGGGGGAAGGGACACCGTGGACCAGCTGACGCACGGCGCCGACAGCGACCGACTGCGCGCCATCGGCGACGCACTCGTGACGCTGGCGGGGCGCACCCGGACCGTCGAGGGCGACGGCACCGCGCAGGCGATGCTCCTGGCGATGCACTGGACCGGCGACGACGCCGACCGATTCGGCCAGTCGTGGGCCACCGCCCGCACCCGGCTGGCCGAGGCGGCCGAGCTGCTCGACACCTACGGCGGCCGCGCCCGGAGCCAGGCGGCCGAGCAAGAGGCCGGTAGCGCGGGTGCCACGGGCGGGGTCCCCCCTTCGTCAGCCGGACCGAGGCTCCCCATGACGCCGCCGTTGGCGGCGGCCGACCTCTACGACGAGCTCGAGGACATGACGCCGCAGGAGCGGGCCGACTACCTCGAGAGCGACGAGTTCCGCGACCTCGCGGTCGCGGACCCGGAGGGGACCAAGGAGGCGCTCGACCGGGCCTTCGACGACGGGCTCTTTGCCGACGACCCGGTCGCCTACGCGGACTACCTCGAGCAGTACTGGATCGACCAGGCCCTGCAGCAGGCGGGCATCGACCCGGCGGAGTGGGACCCGAGCCAGGGCTTCGACGGCAACCGCGACATCGTCTCGGCGGTGTACGAGTACTACGGCGAGCTCTACCTCGCCAACCCCGATCTCGAGTGGGCCGCGATGGCCAACATGATCGGCCCGAGCTTCGCCGGCGGCTTCGCCGACCTCGACCTCGCCCGCGACGTCGCCCAGGGTGTCCTCGCCGGCTCACCCCTGCTGCCACCGCCGCACGCGGGCAACCTCGCGGTGCTTGCCTCGCTGAGCGACGCCGACCTCGCCTTCTACGAGTCGACCCTGCTGTCGATGCAGCAGGAGATCTTCTTCGACCAGGGGTCGATGCATCAGGCCTACGTCGACGGGGGCATCGCCGAGATCGAGCGGATGCACGCGGCCGGCGTCATCGACGACAACGCGATGCAGGCCTGGTACGGGATCGACTCCGGCGACCCCACCCGGGTCGACGACGGCAACCACCGGCTGCTGTGGCGGGAGCAGAACCAGATCATCGTCGACGACTACCAGACGATGTACAACCACTTCCCGACGGGCCCCGCGGTCACCTACGGCATCACCCTCATCGGTGAGCCGACGATCCCCGGTGCGCAAACCTTCGGCGAGGTCTTCCCGGTGACCTTCGACGTGGAGACCCCGGGGCCGCACAACATCCCCTTCACCGGCATCGACAACCCGCTGCAGGGGACCGTCACCGTGACGACCCCGCTGCCGGAGGGCAATGTCGCCGACCAGTCCTCCCGCTGGGCACTCATCGAGCAGGACACGTGGCCGGCCTTCGCCGACCTGACCGACGAGGAGATCCGCGCGATCGTCGAGTCGGACTTCGACACCCGCCTCGACGAGGCCCGACCCGTCAACAACGTCGACCGCATCGTCGCGCGGATCCTGTCCGGGTTCGACGCCGACGTCCGACAGTAGGGTGCTGGACATGACCGACCGCTCGACCTTCTCGGCAGCCGGGGTGGACCGCATCCACGCGACCGGACGTGCCGTGATCGACCTCGCTGCCGGCTGGCCGACCCGCGACACGGTGCTCGGCGGCGAGGCCGGGCCGGTCTGGGACGTCGACGCGCCGCTCGACCGACCGATCACCGTCGACGTCGTGGGCCCGCTCGGCGCGCTGCGCGTCGAGGCGACGACGATCCGACTGCTGGTCGGCGGTGACGAGCTCGTCTCCGTCGTCGGGCTGACCCGCTCCTTCGACGACGGGCAGCGAGCCGCCGACGAGCTGCGCCGGACGGCCGAGGTCGTCGGCCTCGCTCCCGAGCCGACCACCGCGCTCGTCGACCGGGTCGTCGACGGTCCGGTCGAGCGCCGTCGCCGGCACGGGCTGCACGGGGGGCAGGCCCTGGGCATCCGCGGGGGCGTCACCCTCCACCGCCTGCCCGCCCGCGGGCAGGCCCCCGCCCTCGAGGTCCTCGAGTGGTCCTTCACGCCTCTGGGTGACCAGGGCCCACCGGCCGAGGGGCCGGCGTCGGCGGACCCGTCCGCGCAGGACACGTGGCTGCGGCTGTGAGGCGTGGCGCCGTCGCCGGGCTGCTCGCGCTCGCCCTCGCGGGGTGCACGTTCACCCGAGGGTCGGCGGAGGGGCCGACGACCGGCTCGGGGGACAACTCGTCCTTCAGCGAGGCCGGGGTCGAGCACATCGAGACCGAGCGCCGCGCGCTCATCGACCTGTCCACGGCGCTCACCGCGGACGACCTGGGGGCCGACGGCGGCATCCTGCGCGACGTCGACGTGCGCGGTGAGGACCCGATCGAGGTCGTCGTGCGCGGCACGGGTGGCGAGGTCGTCGTCCAGGCCGACGTCATCCGGGTGCTCGTCGCCCCGGGCGACCGGCAGGTGCAGAGCATCGCCCTCTTCGAGTCGCCGGACGATGCCGATGCCCTGGCGACCCGCCTCGAGGAGGTCGGGGGACAGGTGGGCCTGGACCGGGCGGGGGTCGACTCCGCCGCCTCCTCCGCGCGGGGTGGCAGCGTCGACACCTGGCTCAATGGCGGTGACCTCCTCGGCTTCACCGTCGGGCTGCACCCGGTGCTCGGACCGGGGCAGGCGCCCGTCCTCGAGCACCAGCTGACGCCGCCGGGCTGACCTCCCGTCGCCGGTTTGTCCGCCAGCGGGTCTCGCCGGTAGTCTTGGTCCTCGGTGCGCCCACCGAGCGGACGCTTCATGCCCCGGCATGAGGACTGTTGGCCGGTCAGACAGAGCGAGTGCACCTGAAGCGAAAGTGAGTTCCACTGATGTACGCGATCGTTCGCGCGGGTGGCCGCCAGGAGAAGGTCTCCGTCGGCGACACCATCCTCATCAACTCGATCAAGGGCGAGGCCGGCGACAGCGTCGACCTGCAGCCGATCCTCCTCGTCGACGGGTCCACCGTGACCAGCGACGCCGACAAGCTGGCCAAGGCCAGCGTCACGGCCGAGGTCGTCGGTGCCGCCAAGGGCCCCAAGATCACGATCATGAAGTACAAGAACAAGACCGGCTACCGCAAGCGCCAGGGTCACCGCCAGCCGCTCACGCAGCTGAAGATCACCGACATCAAGGCCTGAGCCTCCTTCAACAGTTAGGAACCTACTGACATGTCTTCCAAGAAGGGTGTGTCCTCGTCCAAGAACGGACGCGACTCCAATGCCCAGCGCCTGGGTGTCAAGCGGTACGGCGGCGAGCTCGTCGGCACCGGTCAGATCATCGTCCGCCAGCGCGGCACCCACTTCCACCCGGGCGACAACGTCGGCCGCGGTGGCGACGACACGCTGTTCGCCCTCGCGGACGGCGCCGTCACCTTCGGCTCCAAGCGCGGCCGCAAGACCGTGAGCGTCCTGCCGGTGGACTCCGCCAGCTGACGCGACACCATGCGTGTGCGAAGGGGGCGGGTCCGCTGACCTGCCCCCTTCGTCGTACCCGCTCCACCCCACACACCAAGGAGAGGTGAGGTCGTGACGACCTTCGTCGATCGCGTCACCCTGCACGTCGAGGCCGGCAAGGGTGGTCACGGCGTCGCCTCCGTGCACCGCGAGAAGTTCAAGCCGCTCGGCGGCCCGGACGGCGGCAACGGTGGCCACGGCGGTGACGTCGTCCTCGTCGTCGACCCGCAGGTCACGACCCTCCTCGACTACCACCGCAGCCCGCACCGCCGGGCGACCAACGGTGCCCCCGGCGCCGGCGACGAGAAGAACGGCGCCAACGGCGACGACCTCGTCCTGCCCGTGCCCGCCGGCACGGTGATCACCGATGCCTCGGGCGACGTGCTCGCCGACCTCGTCGCACCCGGTGCGACCTTCGTCGCGGCCCAGGGCGGGCGCGGTGGCCTGGGCAACAAGGCCCTGTCGAGCCAGCGTCGCAAGGCGCCCGGCTTCGCGCTGCTCGGCGAGCCGGGGGAGAGCCGGGACATCGTCCTGGAGCTGAAGTCGCTTGCCGACGTCGCCCTCATCGGCTTCCCGAGTGCTGGCAAGTCCTCGCTCGTCTCCGTGCTCTCCGCGGCCCGGCCCAAGATCGCCGACTACCCCTTCACGACGCTCGTGCCCAACCTCGGCGTCGTCACCGCCGGCGACATGCGCTACACCGTCGCCGACGTGCCCGGCCTCATCCCCGGTGCCAGCGAAGGGCGTGGGCTCGGCCTGGAGTTCCTCCGGCACGTCGAGCGCTGCTCCGTGCTCGTCCACGTCATCGACTGCGCCACGCTCGAGCCGGGCCGTGACCCGATGACCGACCTCGACGTCATCGAGGCCGAGCTGGCCGCCTACGTCGCCGACGACACCCTCGGTGGCAAGCCGCTGTCGGAGCGCACCCGCATCGTCGTGCTCAACAAGGCCGACGTGCCCGACGCCCTCGACCTCGCCGAGATGGTCAAGGCCGACCTCGAGGAGCGCGGCCTGGAGGTCTTCGTCGTCTCCGCCGTCGCGCACACCGGGCTCAAGGAGCTGACCTTTGCGATGGCCCGCCACGTCCAGGCTGCGCGTGCCGAGACGGAGGTCGAGATCGCGCCGCAGCGGGTCGTCCTGCGCCCCAAGGCGGTCGACGACGCCGGCTTCGTCGTGCGTCGCGAGGTGACGTCCGACGGCGAGGTCTTCCACGTCCTCGGCGACAAGATCACCCGGTGGGTCTTCCAGACCGACTTCGCCAACGACGAGGCCGTCGGCTACCTCGCCGACCGGCTCAATCGGGCGGGTGTCGAGGAGGAGCTGACCAAGGCCGGCGCGGTCGCGGGCTCCACGGTGCTCATCGGCCCGGAGGACAATGCGGTCGTCTTCGACTGGGAGCCGACCCTCGTCGGCGGCGCCGAGCTCCTCGGCCACCGCGGTCAGGACCTGCGCTTCGAGGACAACACGCGGCGCACGACCAAGGAGCGCCGCGAGGAGTTCCACGCCCGCAAGGACGCCCAGACCGCGGCCCGCGAGGGGCTGTGGACCGAGCGCCAGGCCGGGCACTGGACCGAGGACGACTGATGGCCGATGCACGACGGGCCATCTCGCGTGCCCGGCGCATCGTCGTCAAGGTCGGCTCGTCGTCGCTGACCAGCGCGGCCGGGGGAGAGCTCGACATCGCCCGCCTCACCGCGCTCGTCAACGCGCTGTCCGGTCGGCGCAGCGAGGGCACCGAGATCGTCCTCGTCTCCTCGGGCGCCATTGCGGCCGGCATCGGCCCGCTCGGCATGAGCACGCGTCCGAGCGACCTCGCGCGCCAGCAGGCCGCGGCGAGCGTCGGCCAGGGCGTGCTGCTGTCGGCCTACGACCGGGCCTTCGGTCGGCACGGCCACACCATCGGGCTCGTCCTGCTCACCGTCGACGACGTCACCCGACGCACCAGCTACACCAATGCCAAGCGCACCTTCGACTCCCTCCTCGACCTCGGGGTCGTGCCGATCGTCAACGAAAACGACACCGTGGCCACCCACGAGGTCCGCTTCGGCGACAACGACCGGCTCGCCGCGCTCGTGGCCCAGCTCGTCGGCGCCGACGGGCTCGTCCTGCTCACCGACGTCGATGCCCTCTACACCGCCAAGCCCGGTACCCCCGGCGCCGAGCGGGTGGCGGTCGTCACCGAGCCCGCCGAGCTCGAGGCGATCTCCATCGGCGGCACCGGGTCGGCGGTCGGCTCCGGCGGCATGACGACGAAGGTCGAGGCGGCGACCATCGCGGGCGCCGCCGGGATCCCCACCGTGCTCACCTCGGCCGACCAGATCGCCGGAGCCCTCGCCGGCGAGGACGTCGGCACCGTCTTCCACCCCCAGCGGCGCAGGCGCGGGTCGCGCGCGCTCTGGCTGGCCCACGCGACGACCCCGCGCGGGTCGGTGCAGATCGACGAAGGTGCGGTCACCGCCCTTCGCGATCGTGGCCGCTCGCTCCTGCCGGCTGGCATCACCGGGGTGACCGGCTCCTTCGTCGACGGCGATCCCGTCGACGTCGTCGGGCCCGACGGCGCGGTCATCGCCCGCGGGCTCGTCAACTACACCTCCGGCGAGCTGCCGCACCTCATGGGGCGCAGCACCAAGGAGCTTGCGGCCGAGATCGGGCCGCAGTACGAGCGTGAGGTCATCCACCGGGACCACCTCGCCCTGCTCTGAGCCGGGCTCGATTCGCTCCTGCGGTGCTCCCGTCCCGGTGTCAGCGCACCTGCGTGACCTCGAACTGCATCCGCGGGTGGGCGTAGGCCTCCTGCGCCTGGACCAGCTGCAGCTCACGCCGACCCGAGTCGAGCGTGAGCTGCAGCAGGTCGAAGACGGACGAGGCGGTGCGTCCCAGCGACTCCTGCAGCGACTGCGTGCGCAGCCAGTGGCTCGTGAAGAGCGCGGCGGTCACGTCGCCCGAGCCGTTGGCCTTGAGCGGCAGGTGCGGGGTGCGCACGATCCACGCCTCGTCGTCGTGGCAGGCGAGCATCTCGATCGTCCCCTCGGGACGGTCGGGGCGCAGGACCGAGGTGACGAGCACGGTGCTCGGCCCGATCTCGCGGGCGGCGTCGACCGAGGCGAGCGTCTCCTCGAGCGTCTGCGGCTCGGTGTCGGTGAGGAAGCCGAGCTCGAACTGGTTGGGCGTGATGAGGTCGGCCTGCGGGACGACCTTTTCCCGCAGCAGCACGGGGATCGACTCGTGGACGAAGCAGCCGGACTTGGCATTGCCCATCACCGGGTCGCAGGCGTAGATCGCGGCCGGGTTGACCGCCTTGACCGCGGCGACGGCGTCGAGGATCGTCGCGCCGATGCCCTCACCACCCTGGTAGCCCGAGAGGACCGCGTCGATCTCGGCGAAGGCCTCGCGCTCGCCGATGCCCGTGACGACGTCGGCGACGTCGGCCGGGTCCATGAGCGGGCCGCGCCACGCGCCGTAGCCGGTGTGGTTGGAGAAGTTGACCGTGTGCACCGGCCACACCTCCACACCGAGGCGCTGCATGGGGAAGACGGACGCGGAGTTGCCGACGTGTCCGTAGGCGACGTGGGACTGGATGGACAGGATCGTGGTCACCTCAGCATCATCGCACTGCCCGCCCGTACCCTGTGCGCATGACCGACACCCTGACCCTCGAGCCCACCGCCGTGGTGCGTGACCTGGCCGAGCGTGCGCGGGTCGCCTCGCGGCGCCTGGCCCTGCTGACGCGGGCGGAGAAGGACGCGGCGCTGCTCGCCCTGGCCGATGCGGTCGCCGCCGCGACCGACGAGGTCGTCGCCGCCAATGCGGAGGACCTGCGGCGCGGGCGCGAAGGGGGCATGGCCGCCGGTCTGCTCGACCGGCTGGCGCTCGACGCGGACCGGGTCGCCGCGGTGGCGCAGGCGCTGCGCGACCTCGCCGCGCTGCCCGACCCGGTCGGGGAGGTCGTGCGCGGCTCGACCCTGGCCAACGGCCTGCAGATCCGGCAGGTGCGGGTGCCGATGGGCGTCGTCGGGATGATCTACGAGGCCCGCCCCAATGTCACCGTCGACGCGGCGGGGCTCGGGCTGAAGTCCGGCAACGCGATGATCCTGCGCGGCGGCTCGGCCGCCGCGAGCACCAACCGGGCGCTCGTGGGGGCGCTGCGGTCCGCCCTTCGCCAGCACGGGCTGCCGGAGGACGCCGTGCAGCTACTCGAGGGCGGCCACGACGCGGTCCAGGCCCTCATGACCGCCCGCGGTCTCGTCGACCTGCTCATCCCGCGGGGAGGAGCTTCCCTCATCCAGGCCGTGGTGCTCGAGTCGACGGTGCCCGTCATCGAGACCGGCGTGGGCAACTGCCACGTCTACGTCGACGTGGCCGCCGACCGGGGCAAGGCCCTGGCCATCGCGCTCAACGCCAAGACCCACCGGCCGAGCGTGTGCAATGCCGCGGAGTCGCTCCTCGTCCACCGCGACCTCGCCGCGGACTTCCTGCCCGAGGTGCTGCGGGCGCTCGCCGAGGCGGGCGTCGTCCTGCACGGTGACGAGGCGACCCGCGCGGCCGCCCCCGAGGGCGTGCAGGTGGAGCCGGCCACGGACGAGGACTTCGACTGCGAGTACCTCGCCCTGGAGATGTCGGTCGCGGTCGTCGACGACGTCGACGCCGCCATGGAGCACGTGCGCCGGCACGGGAGCGGCCACACCGAGGCGATCGTCACCGAGGACCGCGCCGCGGCCCGCCGGTGGACCACCGAGGTCGACGCGGCCGCCGTGCTCGTCAACGCGTCGACGCGGTTCACCGACGGCGGGGAGTTCGGCTTCGGCGCGGAGATCGGCATCTCGACGCAAAAGCTGCACGCTCGCGGGCCGATGGCCCTGCCCGAGTTGACGACGACCAAGTGGGTCGTCGAGGGGGACGGTCAGATCCGGCGCTGAGCCGGAGCGCGGCACCGCCCGAGGAGGGCATCGCCACGAGACAGGTCGAGGGCCCTCTCCGTCGGGAGGGGGCCCTCGACCGCTGTCCGTGACACGGCCCGGAGGCCCTGCGGCGACGGCAGCGCGGCGACGGGCACGCAGGCGCGTCGTCGCGGGGTCACGTGGACCAGGAGGCGCCGACGCCGCCGAGTCGCCGGTGACACCACGGTGGCGCCGTGGGTCGTGCGTGCGTCGTTATCCCTGTGGTCCGGACGGCCGTCATGCGGCCGCGGTGTGAGGACTGTTCTACGCGTACTCCGGTGCTCGCTGCAACGGGTGAGCGGTCGCATCGCCGAGCGGACATCACCCACAGCGGTGTCCACAGGCAGCGGGCGTCATCCTCGCACCTGCACACAGGCCTGTGGATGAAGCCGGTGGACAACGGGCGGGTAGCATGGGGCGCATGCTGAGCACTCTTGCCTCCCTCGCCGCCGAGGCCGAGCACCACACCGAGCTCCCGGTCCCGCCCGTCGTCTACGGTCTCTTCGCGCTGCTGATCTTCGCGATGATGCTGGGCGTCCTCTTCGCCTTCCGCCAGGCGGCGACCAAGATCCCGGCCGCGCACAACACCGTGGCCCACGACGACCACGAGACGGCCGCCGGGGAGCACCACTGAGCAAGCGGCTCGGCGTGATGGGTGGGACCTTCGACCCCATCCACCACGGTCACCTCGTCGCTGCGAGCGAGGCCGCCTCCCGCTTCGGTCTCGACGAGGTCGTCTTCGTGCCGACCGGCGAGCCGTGGCAGAAGGCGGACACGCAGGTCAGCCCCGCCGAGCACCGCTACCTCATGACGGTCGTCGCGACGGCGTCCAACCCGAGCTTCACCGTGAGCCGGGTCGACGTCGAGCGTGACGGGCCGACCTACACCATCGACACGCTGCGCGACCTGCACCGGCTGCGCCCCGATGACGAGCTCTTCTTCATCACCGGCGCCGACGCGCTCGCGCAGATCCTGTCGTGGAAGGACGTCGACGAGCTGTGGGACCTCGCCCACTTCATCGGCGTCACGCGCCCCGGGTACACCCTGAGCGAGTCGGGCCTGCCCGAGGACAAGGTGACCCTCCAGGAGGTGCCGGCCATGGCGATCTCCTCCACCGACTGCCGCCAGCGCGTCAGCGACGGCGAACCGGTCTGGTACCTCGTGCCGGACGGCGTCGTGCAGTACATCAACAAGTACGAGCTCTACACCGACGACCGGGAGTGACCCAGACCGTGGCAGCAACCCAGCAGGCCATCGACCTCGCGACCATCGCCGCACGCGCGGCGGCCGACAAGCTCGCGACGACCATCACCGGGCTCGACGTGTCCGGTCAGATGCCCCTCACCGACATCTTCCTCGTCGTCTCCGCGGACAACGAGCGCCAGGTCCAGGCGATGTCCGAGGCGATCGAGGACACCCTGCGCGAGGAGGCCGGCATCAAGACGCTGCGCCGCGAGGGCCACGGCCCCGGCCGCTGGGTCCTGCTCGACTTCGGTGACATCGTCGTGCACGCGCAGCACGACGAGGAAAAGGACTTCTACGACCTCGAGCGCCTGTGGCGCGACTGCCCGCACCTCGACCTCGGGGTCGTGGGCTCGCGCCAGGACGAGTCCGGGGCGTGACCGAGACGACCCGACGCCTGTCCGCCGAGGCCGACGGCGGGTCGAAGGGGGAGCCCCGTCGCCTCATCGTGCTCCGGCACGGTCAGACCGGCTCCAACCTCAAGGGCATCTGGCAGGGCCAGCTCGACCACGAGCTGACCGACCTGGGTCGTGAGCAGGCGCGCGCCGCCGCGGCCGCGATCGCCTCCCTTCGTCCCACCCGAGTGGTCTCCTCCGACCTCGTGCGCGCCCGGGACACCGCAGAGGAGGTCGCCGCCGCGAGCGGTGGCCTCCCCGTGAGCACCGACGAGCGGTGGCGCGAGATCCACGCGGGCGGCTGGCAGGGCCTCACAGCCGCGCAGGTGTACTCGCAGTACCCGCAGGACGCCGACAAGCTGATCAGCGGCGAGGACTTCAAGCGCGGCGGCCACGGCGAGTCCCTCGCCGACGTCGGCGCGCGCACCCGCGCGGCCCTCGACGATCTCCTGGCGTCGATGGACCCGGGGGAGTGCGTCGTCATCGCCACCCACGGCGTCACCGGGCGCTCGCTCGTCGCCGAGCTCGTCGGCCTGGACCAGAGCACCGCCTGGCGGGTGCTCGGCGGCTTCGGCAACTGCCACTGGGCCAGCCTCGAGGAGGGCCGCGCAGGGTGGCGGATCACCCAGTGGAATGCCTCCGCGGAAGGCCTGTGAGCGCAGGGCCGTCGCCGATTTGGTGATGGAGGGGGGCATGTGGGTATGCTTCCGCAGTCCCCTTCACGGGGAACCCACTCGGGGCTGTAGCGCAGTTGGTAGCGCACCTCCATGGCATGGAGGGGGTCAGGGGTTCGAATCCCCTCAGCTCCACCAGTGGTACACGAAGGCCCGGACCGGTAGGTCCGGGCCTTCGTCGCACCGTCTAGCGTGTGCGCATGCCGCAGGAGAGCAGCCGCCCGGTCGCGGCCGGAGTCGTCACGGCCCTCGTCGGCTTCACCAGCGCCTTCGTCGTCGTCCTGCAGGGCCTGACCGCCGTCGGCGCCACCCCCGCCCAGGCCTCCAGCGGGCTGCTGGCCGTCACGATCCTCATGGGGCTGGGCTCGATCGTGCTGTCCGTGACGACCCGCCGGCCGATCACCGTCGCCTGGTCCACGCCGGGCGCCGCGCTGCTCGCCTCGAGCGGTGCCGTCGACGGCGGGTGGCCGGCCGCCGTGGGTGCCTTCGTCGTCACCGGCGCGCTCGTCGTCGCCACCGGGCTCGTCCCCGCCCTCGGCGCGCTCATCACCCGGATCCCGGCCTCTGTGGCGCAGGCGATGCTCGCCGGCATCGTGCTGCAGCTGTGCCTCGGTCCGGTGACCGGCATGGCCGCCAACCCGTGGGCGGTCACGGCATCAACCTCGCGGCGATCAGTGCTGCTCTCGCGGCCGGTCCGGAGGCCGGGGAGGACACCTCGCGTCGCTGGATCGCCAGCGTGACCTCTGGCGTGCTCCTCGTCCCGATCGGCATCGCCTCCGCGGCCTTCGCCACCCTTGTCTCCCTGGCCCCGAGGGTGTCGTCCCGGCCGTCGCCGGGCTGGCTCTCGTGGGGACGCTCGCGGTCTCGCTCAGGGCAGCCCTCGCCGAGCCCGCGGACCACGTCCCGGCTGTTACCACCTTCGTCATGGCCGCCTCGGGGATTGCCATCGCCGGCATCAGCGCCGCCTTCTGGGCCATCGTCGCCGGCCTGGTCGTCAGGGGTGTCTTGCGCTCGCACCGCGCGCGTACATGATGAGGGGGTGAGCACCGTCCACACGATCGGTCACTCGACCCGCCCCATCGACGAGTTCATCGCGCGGCTGCGCGGGCTCGGCATCACGCGTGTCGTGGACATCCGCACCGTGCCCAAGTCGCGGCACAACCCGCAGTACTGGCACGACGCGCTCGAGGCGTCCCTGGCGCAGGCGGGTCTCGGCTACACGTACGTCAAGGAGCTGGGCGGACTGCGCAAGCGCCGACCGGACTCGGTCAACACGCAGTGGCGCAACGCATCCTTCCAGGGCTACGCCGACCACATGGGCACCGAGGAGTTCGAGCGGGGTCTGACCCGGCTGCTGGAGATCGCCGAGGAGGAGTCGCCGGTCATCATGTGTGCCGAGGCAGTGCCGTGGCGCTGCCACCGCTCGCTCGTCGGTGACGCGCTGCTCGTGCGGGGCGTCACCGTCCTGGACATCATCGGGGACGGCGCGCCCAAGGAGCACACGCTGACCTCCTTCGCCGTCGTCGACGGCACCCGTCTGACCTACCCGGGCACCGCCGACGAAGGAGTGAGCCTCGACGAGGAGTGAGGCTCAGCGGGCCTGCGAGTGGTACTCGTGGTTGGGGACCATGCCCAGAGCGCTCGAGACGCGGTTGGTCATGTTGAACATCCCGATCACCTGGACCGCCTCCAGGATCTCGCGGTCGTCCAGACCGGCCTCGCGCATCGGCTCCAGGTCGGCGGCCTCGGGGACACGGAGGAAGGAGATCGCACGCTGTTGTTGACCCATGACGGCAACGTACCGGCTCCGTGAGGGTGCACGATGGGAGGGCACACCCCCCGTCGAAGGAGTCGTCATGGAATCGCTGTCGTTGACCGAGCTGGCGCAGGAGCACCTGGGCAAGGCGCGAGAGGGGTCCGCGGGGCGCAGCGCCGTGACGGTCCACGGGCACCATGACTTCGTGCTGCGCCAGACGCTCATCGCCCTGCTGCAGGACAAGGCCCTCGCCGAGCACGACAGTCCGCGGGAGGCGACGCTGCAGGTCTTGCAGGGTCGGGTGCGGCTGACCGCCGGGGAGGAGGCCTGGGAGGGCGGCGCGGGCGAGCTGCTCATCATCCCGCCAGCCCGTCACGACCTGCTGGCACTGGAGGACGCCGTCGTGCTGCTGAGCGTCGGCACCGGGGCGTGACTCCTGCTCGCACGCTCGTCGCCCTCGGCGCGCTGGGTGTCGTCCTCGGTGGACTCGTCGCGGCCGTCACCGGGCCGATGGACTGGGCGAAGGGGAGCTGGGCTGCGGCCTATCTCGTACTCGTCGTCGGTGTGGCCCAGTACGTCATGGGTCGGTTGCGAGCGGTCGACGCCACGAGTGACCGGGTCGGTTGGGTGCAGGTGGCCGGGTGGAACCTCGGCAGCCTCCTGGTCATCGGCGGCACCCTCGTCACGACTCCGCTGCTCGTCGACCTCGGGTCGGTGCTGCTCGTCGTCGCCCTGGTCCTCGCACTGCGAGCACGAGTCGCACGAGTGCCGGCAGCGGCCGCGCTGGCCTACCGCGCGATGCTGCTGGTGCTCGCTGTGAGTATCCCCGTCGGCATCGTGCTGTCCCACCTGCGCAGCTGAGCGACGCGCGGCAGACCGTCAGCGGATCCCGAAGAGCCGAGCAGCATTGTCGTGCAACACCTTGCGCTTCCAGTCCTCGCCCAGGCCAAGCCGGCGGACCGCGTCCACCGCGTGCTCGTAAGGGTAGGGGATGTTGGGGAAGTCGCTGCCGAAGAGCACCCGGTCGCCGAGCGCGACGAGGTCGTCCATGCGCTCGCGGGGGAAGGGTGACGTGGCCTGGGTGAAGTCCGTGAAGGCCATCGTCGTGTCGAGGTGCACATCGGGGTGCTCGGCGCAGATGTCGAGGAAGTCGCCGTAGTCGGGCATGCCCATGTGGGCGATGACGAGCACGAGACCCGGGTGGCGCTGCAGCAGGTCCCGGACGGACTCCGGCCCCGTGAAGCGGCCGGGTGCCGGGCCGTTGCCCGCGTGCATGACGATCGGGGTGCGGCTGCGCTCCAGCACCGGCCACACGTCGTCCAGGAGCGGGTCGGCCAGCGAATAGTCACCGACCTGCACGTGCGCCTTGAAGATCCGCGCACCCGCCTCGATCGCGGCCGCCGTGTAGTCCGCGGCACCGGGCTCGGGGTAGAAGGTCGCGGAGTGCAGGACGTCGTCGTGCTTGGCCGCGAACTCGCTCGACCAGTCGTTGAGCCACTGCGCCATCGCGGGGCGGTGGGCGTAGTTCAGCGAGGTGAAGGCGCGCACACCCAGCGCCCGCAGGGCAGCCAGGCGGCCCCCTTCGTCCTCGCGGTAGGTGATCGGCCACGCCCGCCCGATGAGGGGCCCGGCCGAGTCGAAGTAGGCCCACACCTTGTCCAGCACCCGCTGGGGCATGAAGTGGGTGTGGATGTCGATGATCTCCGGGAGATCGGGCGCGCTCATGGCCACACCCTAGGCACTAGGTTGCGGGCATGGAGCTGAGGGGACGACGCGGGTGGTGGGCCCTGGGGGGCGTCGTGGCGCTCGCCGTTGTCGCGGTCGGGGCACCCAACGTCTGGGTCGCGCGCAGCGCGTCGGGGCAGGTCCACGGGCTCGCCGACGCACCCGACCGCTCGGTGGCGATAGTCCTCGGTGCCGGGCTGACCGATGAGGGCCGGCCCACCCCCTTCCTCGAGGGTCGGCTGGACATCGCTCGTCGGTTGTACGAGCAGGGCAGCGTCGACGCGATCCTCGTCAGCGGCGACAACCGGACGCACTCCTACGACGAGCCGACCGCCATGCGCGACCACCTCGTCGAGGCGGGTGTCCCGACCGACCGGGTCGTCATGGACTTCGCCGGGCGCGACACCTACGACACCTGCGTGCGGGCCAAGCGGATCTTCGAGGTCCCCGACGCGATCATCGTCTCGCAGAGCTACCACGTGCCCCGCGCGGTCGCGGTCTGCAACGCCATCGGCCTGGACACGGTCGGGGTGGGGGACGACAGCGCGCGCCGCTTCGCCGGCCCCTACCGCGCGGGCGAGCAGCGCGAGTACCTCGCCAACGTCAAGGCGGCGCTCGACGTGCTCAGCCGTCGCGACCCCGTCCTCGGGGACGTGGAGCCCGGCATCACCGATGCGCTGGCGCAGGCCCGGACGGACGACAAGTAGTCTGAAGCCCGATCGTCAACCCCGGGAGAAGCACCACAGATGAGCGAGACGCCCTACCGCTACACCGCGGAGATGGCCGGCCGGATCGAGACCGGCTGGCAGGACCGCTGGGAGGAGCTCGGCACCTTCCGCGCCCCCAACCCCGCCGGTCCGTGGGCCGAGCCGGAGCGGGTGCAGCAGCACGAGGGCCACCAGCTGATCCTCGACATGTTCCCCTACCCCTCGGGGGCGGGACTGCACGTCGGTCACCCCCTGGGCTACATCGCCACCGACGTCTACGCGCGCTACCAGCGGATGCTCGGCAAGAACGTGCTGCACTGCCTCGGCTACGACGCCTTCGGCCTGCCCGCCGAGCAGTTCGCCGTCCAGACCGGTCAGCACCCGCGGGTGACCACCGAGGCCAACATGGACACGATGCGCCGCCAGCTGCGTCGCCTCGGCCTGGGGCACGACGACCGGCGCGCCTTCGCGACGATCGACCCGGACTACTACCGCTGGACGCAGTGGATCTTCCTGCAGATCTTCAACGCCTGGTACGACGAGGACGCCGTGCGGCCCGACGGGGGCCGTGGCCGGGCCCGGCCCATCGCGGAGCTCGTCGAGTCCTTCGCCTCCGGTGAGCGACCCCTGCCGGAGGGGGAGACCCGCGCCTGGGCCGACCTGTCGCCCAAGGAGCGGTCCGACGTCCTCGACGGCTACCGCCTGGCCTACTCGGCGGAGGCCCCGGTCAACTGGGCTCCGGGCCTGGGCTCGGTCGTGGCCAACGAGGAGGTCACCTCCGACGGCCGGTCCGAGCGGGGCAACTTCCCCGTCTTCCGCACCAACCTGCGCCAGTGGATGATGCGGATCACCGCCTACGCCGACCGCCTCGCCGACGACCTCGACCGGGTCGAGTGGCCGGACAAGGTCAAGGCGATGCAGCGCAACTGGATCGGCCGCAGCGAGGGCGCCCAGGTGACCTTCACCGCGACCGGCACCGACGGCGCCGAGCACCCCATCGAGGTCTTCACGACCCGCCCGGACACCCTCTTCGGCGCGACCTTCATGGTGCTCGCCCCGGAGCACCCCCTCGTCGAGACGATCGTGCCGGAGGGCGGCTGGCCCGAGGGCACGCTGGACGCGTGGACGGGTGGGGCGGACACCCCCTTCGCCGCGGTGTCGGCCTACCGCGAGGAGGCCCGGCGCAAGAGCGACGTCGAGCGGCAGATCGAGACCAAGGACAAGACGGGCGTCTTCACCGGCGGGTGGGCGACCAACCCGGTGAGCGGTGCCCGCATCCCCGTCTTCGTCGCCGACTACGTCCTCATGGGGTACGGCACCGGCGCGATCATGGCCGTGCCGTCGGGTGACCAGCGCGACTTCGACTACGCGACCGCCTTCGGTCTCGACATCATCCCGACCGTGGCCGCCCCCGAGGGGCACGAGGGTGCCTGGAGCGGCGACGGCGAGATCATCAACTCCGTGAGCGACTCCATCTCGCTCGATGGTCTGACCGTCGCCGAGGGCAAGGCCGCGATCACCACCTGGCTCGAGGAGCACGGAGTCGGTCGCGGCACCGTCAACTACAAGCTGCGCGACTGGCTCTTCTCCCGTCAGCGCTACTGGGGCGAGCCCTTCCCGATCGTCTTCGACGACGACGGCGTCGCGCACGCCGTCCCCGAGTCGATGCTGCCCGTCGAGCTGCCCGAGGTCGACGACTACAGCCCGCGGACCTTCGACCCGGACGACGCGAGCAGCCAGCCCGAGCCGCCCCTGGGTCGGGCCACGGAGTGGGTGGAGGTCGAGCTCGACCTCGGCGACGGCCCGCGTCGCTACCGCCGTGAGACCAACACGATGCCCAACTGGGCCGGCTCCTGCTGGTACTACCTGCGCTACCTCGACCCGGCCAACGACGAGGCGCTCGTCGACCCGGCCAACGAGGCCTACTGGGTCGGGCCGCGCGAGACGCCGGTGCCCGGCGCGCCGGCCGGCACCCGCGACCCGGGTGGCGTCGACCTGTACATCGGCGGGGTCGAGCACGCGGTGCTGCACCTGCTCTACGCCCGCTTCTGGCACAAAATCCTCTTCGATCTCGGTCACGTGAGCAGCGAGGAGCCCTTCCGCCGGTACTTCTCGCAGGGCTACATCCAGGCGCACGCCTACCGCGACGACCGCGGGCAGCCGGTGCCGGCGGCCGAGGTCGTCGAGGACGCGAGCGCGCCGACGGGATTCACCTGGCAGGGCCAGCCGGTCACCCAGGAGTACGGCAAGATCGGCAAGTCGCTGAAAAACGCGGTGAGTCCGGACGAGATGTACGAGCAGTATGGTGCCGACACCTTCCGCGTCTACGAGATGTCGCTCGGCCCGCTCGAGCAGTCGAAGCCGTGGGAGACCCGGGCCGTCGTCGGCAGCCAGCGCTTCCTGCAGCGGCTGTGGCGCAATGTCGTCGACGAGGAGACCGGCGAGGTCCGCGTCACCGACGGTGCGCTCGACGCGCAGACCGAGCGACTGCTCCACCAGACGATCGCGGCGGTCGGCGCCGACTACGCGTCGCTGGGCTTCAACACCGCCATCGCGCGGTTGATTGAGCTCAACAATGCGCTGACCAAGCTGGGGGAGGTGCCGCGTGCCGCCGTCGAGCCGCTCGTGCTCATGGTGGCGCCCATCGCGCCGCACCTCGCCGAGGAGCTGTGGTCGCGGCTGGGTCACGAGCACTCGCTGAGCGCCGAGCCCTTCCCCGTCGCCGACGAGAGCAAGATGGTCGAGGCGAGCGTCACCTGCGTCATCCAGATCAAGGGCAAGGTCCGCGACCGCGTCGAGGTGCCGAGCGACATCGGTGAGGACGAGCTGCGCGAGCTGGCCCTGGGCCGAGACAAGATCAAGGCGGCGACCGAGGGCGGCATCCGCACGGTCATCGTCCGGGCGCCCAAGCTCGTCAACGTCGTCCCGGCCTGAGGGTTCGCGCAGGTGAGCGACGCTACCCTCGGCGGGTGAGCACCGCCGTCGTCACCGACTCGACCACCTCGCTGAGCCCGCAGCTGCGCAGCGAGCACGGGATCACCGCCGTGCCCCTGCGCGTGGTCGTCAACGGCCGCGACCGCGCCGAGGACGATGCCGACATCGACTGGGTCGTCGACGGGCTGCGGCGCAAGGCCGACATCAGCACCTCACGTCCCTCGCCCCTCACCTTCCTGCGGGCCTACGAGCAAGCGGCGAAGGGGGGAGCTGACGCGATCGTCTCGGTGCACCTGAGCTCCTCCCTGTCGGGGACCGTCGACTCGGCCAGCTCGGCGGCGCTGGAGTCCCCGGTGCCGGTCCACGTCGTCGACTCGCGCACCATCGGCATGGCGGTGGGGCTGGCCGCGATCTCGGCGAGCCGCGATGCGGCCGCTGGCCGTGACGTGGCGGAGATCGTCGAGCGGCTGGAGCGACGGGTCGGCGCCTCGTCGGTGCGCCTGCTCGTGCACAGCCTCGACCGGCTGCGTCGTGGTGGCCGGATCGGGGGCGCCCAGGCGCTGCTCGGGTCGGCGCTGGCGGTCAAGCCGGTGCTCCACGTCGTCGACGGGCAGGTCGAGCCCCTCGAGCGGGTGCGCACCGCCGGCCGTGCGATCGCCCGGCTGCAGGCGCTGACCGAGGAGGCCTGTCGCGACCTGCCGGACTGGGCCGACGGGGTCGAGGTCGCGGTCCAGCACATCGACGGCGACGAGCGGGCCGCCGCACTGGGGAGTGCGCTGGCAGCCACCGTCGACGGTCACGTCGAGACGACGACGCTCAGCGCCGTCGTGGCCGCCCACGTGGGTCTGGGGACCATCGGCGTCGCCGTCGTGCCCCGCTGCCGCGACTGAGCCGACTGAGCAGAGCGGGGCGGGCCCGCTGGTGCACAGGTCCGGGCTGGGTCGGGCGCTCGTCCACACCGTCGCACTGACCCGGGTCGGCACGGCCCGACCTGCCTAGCGTCGCAGGCATGAGTCGTGCCAGTGAACCCTCCGCCCGGGTGGCCGAGATCCTCGAGGAGGACCGGCCACGTCGACCGCTCGAGCTGCCACCAACCCTCGCGACGGGGCGCTACGTCGTGGGGCGTCAGGCGGTGCTCGGGGTGGCCCTCGTCGTCGCGCTCGCCGTGGCGATGCTCGGCGGTCGATATCTGCTGGCGCGGGGCGACGCACAGCCGCAGGCCGTGGCTCCGCAGCCGGCGGCGACGTCGGGGACCGGGGACGTCGGAGCGGAGGGCGAGACGTCGGGGGCCTCGGCCGGCGGCTCTCCCTTCGCCTCGGGTGGCGCCACCTCCCCAGGTGCCGTGTCAGGGGTGGGGAGCCCGTCGAGCGCGGAGGTCACCGTGCACGTCGTCGGGCAGGTGGAGCGACCGGGTGTGGTGACGCTGCCGGCGGGCTCGCGTGTGGGCGCAGCGCTCGACGAGGCCGGTGGCACCACCTCGCGCGCCGACCTCACGGGGGTCAACCTCGCGCGACCACTCGTCGACGGCGAGCAGGTCGTCGTGCCCCGCCCGGGGGAGACCGTGACGGCGGCCCCGGGAGCACCCGACGCGTCGGGGGCTCCAGCGGCCGCACCCGGGGCAGGTGGTGGTGCAGCCCCGGGCACGGGCGGCCTCGTTGACCTCAACACCGCCGACCTGGCGACGCTCGAGACCCTGCCGGGCGTGGGACCGGTGCTCGCCCAGCGGATCCTCGACTGGCGCACCGAGCACGGACGCTTCACGGCGGTCGAGGAGCTCGGTGAGGTGAGCGGCATCGGCGACAAGATCTACGCGCAGCTCTCTCCCAAGGTCACGGTGTGAGTGGGGCGGCAGGGCAGCCCGAGACCGCGCAGCGGCCCCCGCCGGCTCTCGACCTGCGTCTGCTCGTGCCCTGCCTGAGTGCCTGGGCGCTCGGAGCCTGGGCGCTCTCGTGGCCGTGCTCGACCCGGGTCGTGGGGGCGGGTCTGGCCGCCGGGCTCGTCGGCCTGCTGTGGCTCGGGGGAGTGCGCTACCGGGGGCGGCACGCGGCACCCTCCTGGCGCCGGGACGGGCCGGCCGTGCTCGGACTGACCTGTGTCGCCAGCGTGCTCGTGCTCGGTGCCTCCGCGGCGCACGAGGCCACCCGCCACGTCGGCCCGATCGACGACCTC
The DNA here is from genome assembly GCF_052114035.1 of Janibacter sp. RAF52. NCBI lineage: Bacteria > Bacillati > Actinomycetota > Actinomycetes > Micrococcales > Intrasporangiaceae > Janibacter > Janibacter sp. RAF52. The sequence goes on from NZ_JBFRDY010000001.1 coordinate 251,076, forward strand.
GTCGCGGAGAGGGCGATGGTCCGGGCCCAGGGGGTCGTGCTCACCGAGCCGATCGTGCGGGCCGGGCGGCCCTCCGGTGACGAAGGGAGCGCCGCCGCGCCCCGCGTGCTGCTGCGGGTGCGGCTGGAGTCGGTCACCGCGCGAGGAGTGACGACCCGGGTCCGCGCACCGGTCTTCGTCAGGGCGCAGCAGCCGTGGGACGAGGTCGGGTGGCACGATCGCATCGAGCTCACCGGGCGGTTGGCGCCGGCGGAGCCGCAGGACCCCGAGGTGGCCCTGCTCAGCCCGCGTGGGCCGCCGCAGCCGGTGGGGGAACGCTCGCCGGTGCGGGCCGCGGCGGAGCACCTGAGGGCGGGGATGCGCGAGGCGATGGAGCCGCTACCCGCCGACGCCCGGGGCCTGCTGCCGGCTCTCGTCATCGGGGACACCTCCATGACCCCGCAGGACCTCACCGACGACATGCTGCTCGTCGGCATGAGCCACCTCTCCGCGGTGAGCGGGTCCAACGTGGCCGTCGTCCTCGCCGCTCTCATCGGCGCCGCCCGGGTGAGTGGGCTGCCGCGACGGTGGCGGCCCTGGCTCGCGGGGGCGGGCCTGGCCTTCTTCGTCGTCCTCGCCCGACCCGAGCCGAGCGTCATCCGCGCCGCGACGATGGGGGCGATCGGCCTCCTCGGCATGAGCACCACTCGGCGCGGAGCCGGCACACCTGCCCTGTGCACCGCCGTCCTGGCGCTCCTCGCCTACGACCCCTGGCTGGCGCGCTCCTACGGCTTCGTGCTCTCGTCGCTCGCCACGCTCGGGCTGCTGCTGCTGGTGCGGCCGTGGTCGGATGCGATCAACGCGCGTCTGCCCAGACGCCTGCACCTGATCGGCCCCGCCGTCGCCATCCCGGTCGCCGCGCAGCTCGTGTGCGGGCCGGTCGTCGTCCTCCTGCAGGGCGATGTCAGCCTCATCGCCGTCGTCGCCAACCTGGCGGCGGCTCCCTTCGTCGCCCCGGCCACGGTCCTCGGGGTCAGCGCCGCCCTCGTCGCCGTCGTGAGCACCTCCCTGGCGAGCCTCGTCGGGTGGTGCGGCGCGCCCTTCGCCCTGGCGATCGCGTGGACGGCCCGGTTGGCCGCCGACGTGCCCGGGGGAGCGCTGCCGTGGCCCGACGGGCCACCGGGCGCGGTGCTGCTCACCGTCGTCACCGCCGTGCTCGTGCTGAGTGCGCCCTGGCTGGTGCAGCGGGCCCGGGGGAGTCCGCTCGTCGCGATCGCCCTCGCCGTCGTGCTCGCGATCGGTGCCCTGCCGACGCGGGTGTGGACGTGGCCGCCCGACGGGTGGCAGCTCGTCGCCTGCGACGTCGGGCAGGGTGACGGCCTCGTCCTCGCCTCCGGGCCCGGACGGGCCGTCCTCGTCGACGTCGGGCCGCAGGACGGTGGCATCGACGGGTGCCTGCGACGCCTGCAGGTGCGCACGCTGGACGCCGTGGTGCTCACGCACTTCCACGACGACCACGTCGGGGACCTCGAGGCCGCGATCGGTGACCGGCCGGTCGGGCGGGTGCTCGTCACCCCCGTCGAGGACCCCGCGTGGGCTGTGCGGCAGGTGCGACGGATCGCGGCCGAGCACGGTGCGCCCGTCCAGCCGCTCGTCGCCGGCGACCGTCTCGTCATCGGTGACGTCACCGCGTCGGTGTGGTGGCCGGCCCGGGCCGTGCCCGGGGGCTCGGCGGCCAACAACGCGAGCATCGTGCTGCACGTGCGCGTCGGTGGGACCGACGGGCCGGGTGACACCGACGGGGCAGGCGACACCGAAGGGTCGGGTGGCCTGAGCGCTCTCCTCCTCGGTGACATCGAGCGCGAGGCGGGCCATGCGATCCTCCTCGCGCTGCGACGCGACCCGGCGATGGCCGCGGCGGCCGACGACCTCGACGTCGTCAAGATGCCGCACCACGGGTCGAGCAACCTCGACGAGGACCTCATGGACGCCGTCGTCGCGCCGACCGCTGTCATCAGCGTCGGCGCGGACAACACCTACGGGCACCCGACCCCCACCGCGCTGCAGTGGGCTGCGCGCCACGGCACCCGCGTCGCGCGCACCGACGAGCACGGCGACATCGCGGTCCTCGACGCCGGGGATGTCGTGACGAGCCGTCGATGACGGCGGGCGCGCGCGCCCCGTCCGCGGGATGGCCCTCGGTCAGCTGACGACGGAGACGTCGACCGCCTGGGCCGAGACCGTGAGGGCCTCGAGCGTCGCGGCGACGGCCGGCACCTTGAGCAGGTCGTCGGTCGTCACGACGTGGATGCGGCGGCGGCTCTGCGGGTCGAGCGGGCGGATGCTCACGTCGGGGTTGGACGTTGCTGCCCGGATGAGGTCGGGGATGAGGGCCACCCCGAGACCGGCGGCGACGAAGCCCTGGACCGCGACGTAGTCCTCGGTCTCGAAGGCGACCTTGGGGGCGAAGCCGGCATCGTGGGCGATCGTCAGCAGGTGGCCGCGGCAGCGGGCGCACCCGGCGATCCACTCCTCGTCCGTCAGGTCGGTCATCGAGACCGTCTCCTTGGCGGCGAGCGGGTGGTCGCGGGGGAGCGCGACGCGCACCTCCTCGTCGAGGAGCGGATGGACGACGAAGCCCTCGAGGTCCTCCCCGCGACCGAGGTCGCTGCCGTCGTAGCTGAAGGCCACCGCGAGATCGACCTCGCCGGCACGCAGGGCGGCAAGCGACTCGGGCGGCTCGGCCTCGGTGAACTGCACGGACAGGTCCGGGTGCGCCGCTCGCACGGCGGCGAGGGCCCGGGGGACGAGGGTCACGGACGAGGACGGGAAGGCCATGAGGCGCACCCGTCCGGAGCGCAGACCGGCGATCGCGGCGACCTCTTCCTCGGCGGCGTCGAGCGCGGCGAGCACCGGCGCGGCGTGGCGGGCGAGGACGGCGCCGGCCTCGGTGAGCCGCACGGAGCGGCCGACCTTTTCGACGAGGACGGTCCCGGTGCGTTGCTCCAGACGCTTGACCATCTGGGAGACGGCGGGCTGGGAGTACCCGAGCGCGAGCGCGGCAGCGGTGAAGCTGCCCTCCTCGGCGATGGCCCGCATCACGCGCAGCCCTGCGGCGTCGATCATGAGGCCCATCGTAGGTCGGCCCGGAGCGGCCGCCCATACTGGTCGGGTGATCGACGCCATCGCGGCGGCTCTGTCCGTCGGCCCCGCCCTCGTGCTGACGGGCGCGGGCATGTCGACGGACTCGGGGATACCCGACTACCGGGGACCGGACGGCACCCGACGAGTGACCCCGATGCACTACGGGGAGTTCGTCGGCAGCAGCCAAGCGCGCCAGCGGTACTGGGCGCGCAGCTACGTCGGGTGGCGCCGATTTCACGCCGCGCGGCCCAACGCGGCGCACCACCTCGTCACGCGGTTGCAGGATCTCGGTGCGGTGGGCCCGGTCATCACGCAAAACGTCGACGGTCTCCACCAGGCAGCCGGGACGCGAGACGTGGTCGAGCTGCACGGCAGCCTCGTCGACGTCGTCTGCCTCACGTGCGAGGCGCACGAGGACCGGCGCACGCTCGATGCGCGGATGGCCCGGGACAACCCCGGCTTCGACGTCGACAGCGACGAGATCAGGCCCGATGGTGACGTGCGCCTGGAGAGCGTCGACGTCGAACGCTTCGTCGCACCGCGCTGCCTTGTGTGCGGCGAGGACACGCTGAAGCCGGACGTCGTCTTCTTCGGTGGGTCCGTGGCCAAGCCGCTGGTCCAGCACTGCTACGACCTCGTCGACGCGGCGCCGAGCCTGCTCGTGCTCGGCAGCTCGCTCCAGGTGATGTCGGGGCTGCGCTTCGTGCGTCACGCGGCGAAGCGGGGGATCCCCGTCTCGCTCATCACCCGGGGCCCCACCCGCGGCGACGACCTCGTCGACCACCGGGTCGATGGCGAGCTCGCGCCGTCGCTCCGGCACCTGGTCGGCGCCGTCGAGGACCTCGCGGTCAGAGGCGGCGCAGCACGGCGGTGACCTTGCCGAGGATCGTCGCGTGGTTGCCGTCGATCGGGTCGAAGGCCGGGTTGTGGGGGAGCAGCCAGACGTTGCCGTCGGTCCGCTTGAAGGTCTTGACGGTCGCCTCGTTGTCGAGCATGGCCGCGACGATGTCGCCGTTGTCGGCATTGGGCTGCTGGCGCACGACGACCCAGTCGCCGTCGCAGATGGCCGCGTCGATCATCGAGTCGCCGACGACCTTGAGCAGGAAGAGCGAGCCTTCGCCGACGATCTGCTTGGGCAGCGGGAAGACGTCGTCGACGACCTCCTCCGCGGTGATCGGCACACCGGCCGCGATCTGACCGAGCACGGGCACGTAGCTCGCCTCGGGGCGCTCGTCGCCGGAGCCGGTCGGGTCGACGACCTCGTCGTGGGTGCTCGCGCCACCGCGCATGCCCTCGGTGAGGTCGGTGACCTCGGCCGCGACCGCGGGGGTGGAGTCGTCGGGGGAGATGACCTCGATGGCGCGGGGCCGGTTGGGGTCGCGACGCAGGTAGCCCTTGCGCTCGAGGGAGGAGAGCTGGTGGGCCACCGAGCTCGGGCTCGTCAGGCCGACGAGCTCGCCGATCTCGCGCAGGCTCGGCGGGTAGCCCCGGCTGGCGACGGCATTGCGGATCACCTCGAGCACCTTGCGCTGCCGGGCGGTCAGCCCGTCCCCGGTGTCCCGCTCGGGCAACTGGTGGATGTTGTCCTCGCCCTTGCCGCTCATGGTCTCGACCCCTTCGTCCGTGTCCGGTCCCGAGCTCGCGGCCTTCCGTTGTCGGTGGTCGCTGGTCAACTTCTCGGTGAGACCGACCCTAGGCCGATCGAACACGCATTTCAAACACGTGTTCGAGCGTGTTGTTGATTTTCTTCGAACACCCGTGCTAGACATCGTACAGACGTTCTATCGAACACCGGTTCGACGGAGCCGCCACGAGGAGGACCGCATGACTGCTCTCACCGCCACCCCGATCCGCATCGACGCGCCGGCACGCACGCGCCACCTCATCTCCGTGCCGACCGGTGACGCCGTCGTCGAGCGCCCGGCCTCGCGCACCCGCCTGACCCGTCGCGGCCGCCTGGTGATCACCCTGACGACGGTCGCCGTGGCGAGCGTCGCAGGCGCGAGCCTCGCCTTCGGTGGCACGCCGGCGGCGACGCAGGAGGTCACCGTCGAGCCGGGGCAGACGCTCAGCGAGATCGCCACGACCGAGCTCGCCGGTCTCCCCACCGCGGAGGCGGTGACCCGCATCCAGGTCGCCAACAACCTCTCGACCTCGCACGTCCACGCCGGGCAGACCCTGACGATCCCGGGGCACTGACCCCCTTCGTCACCACCATCCCCCCGAGCCACTCGACCCGGCCCGGGTAGGCCATCGGCCGTCTCCACGCACCGTGGGGGCGGCCGATGTGCCGTTCACGGACTGTTTTTCCGGGGGACTTGCGTCACGTCCGCCAGAGGCGTCTAATGGTCACTACATCTAGTGGTTACACGGTTGTCATTCGTCCACATCTAGTGCACAGGCTGAGACCGTTTCTCCACAGGCGAGCGGGGTTCGTCCCCAGTTTCGTCCACCGCGCCATCCACAAGCAGCACCACATCGCACGTCCAGCGAAGGGAGATCACCGTGCACTGCCCGTTCTGCCGGCACACCGACTCCCGGGTCATCGACAGCCGGACGACCGATGACGGCAGCGCCATCCGGCGTCGTCGCCAGTGCCCGGAGTGCAGCCGCCGCTTCACGACCCTCGAGAGCGCGAGCCTCACGGTGACGAAGCGGTCCGGTGCCGCCGAGCCCTTCAGCCGGGCCAAGGTGCTCGCCGGCGTCCGCAAGGCCTGCCAAGGTCGACCGGTCAGCGAGGACCAGCTCGCCCTCCTGGCCCAGCGGGTCGAGGAGAGCATCCGCTCCCAGGGCAGCGCGGAGATCGACGCCCACGAGGTGGGCATGGCGATCCTGCCGCCGCTGCGTGATCTCGACGAGGTGGCGTACCTGCGCTTCGCCTCCGTCTACCAGTCCTTCGACTCGCTCGAGGACTTCGAGTCGGCGATCGCCACGCTCCGCGAGGAGCACGCCGCCGTCACCACCCCCTAGACCCCCGGGGCCGGCACGCCGTTGGGCTGTCGGTACCCGGTGACACCTTTGAAGAACGACCGCAGCACAGCTGAAGCAGACCGCCACCACACGGACCGAGGAGAGAGCAGCATGACCGAGACCGCCGGCAAGTCCAGCGCACGTCGCGGGTCCCGCACCAAGGGCCTGACGATCACCCGCATCCACACCACGGAGGGTGTCCACCCCTACGACGAGGTCGTGTGGGAGAAGCGCGACGTCGTCCAGCAGAACTGGAAGACCGGCGAGACGATCTTCGAGCAGCGCGGCGTCGAGTTCCCCGACTTCTGGTCGGTCAACGCCTCCACGATCGTCACGACGAAGTACTTCCGTGGTGCGGTCGGCTCGCCGCAGCGCGAGTCGGGTCTCAAGCAGCTCATCGACCGGGTCGTCCTCACCTACGTCAAGGCGGGCAAGGAGCACGGCTACTTCGCGACGGACGCGGACGCCGAGATCTTCGAGCACGAGCTGACCTACGCGCTGCTGCACCAGATCTTCAGCTTCAACTCGCCCGTGTGGTTCAACGTCGGCACGCAGAGCCCGCAGCAGGTCAGCGCCTGCTTCATCCTCTCGGTCGACGACTCGATGGACTCGATCCTCAACTGGTACAAGGAGGAGGGCTTCATCTTCAAGGGCGGCTCCGGCGCCGGTCTGAACCTCTCCCGCATCCGCTCCTCCAAGGAGCTGCTCTCCTCCGGTGGCACCGCCTCCGGCCCGGTCTCCTTCATGCGCGGTGCGGACGCCTCCGCGGGCACCATCAAGTCCGGTGGCGCGACGCGGCGCGCGGCGAAGATGGTCGTCCTGGACGTGGACCACCCGGACATCGAGGAGTTCGTCGAGACCAAGGCGCGCGAGGAGGACAAGATCCGCGCGCTGCGTGACGCCGGCTTCGACATGGACCTCGGTGGCGCCGACATCACCTCGGTGCAGTACCAGAACGCCAACAACTCCGTGCGCGTCACGGATGAGTTCATGCGCGCGGTCGACGAGGGCACCGACTTCGGCCTGACCTCCCGCAAGGATGGCTCGGTCATCGAGACCGTCGACGCCCGTGAGCTCATGGGCAAGATCGCCAAGGCCGCGTGGGAGTGCGCCGACCCGGGCATCCAGTACGACGGCACGATCAACGACTGGCACACCAACCCGGAAACCGGCCGCATCACCGCCTCCAACCCGTGCAGCGAGTACATGTCCCTGGACAACTCCTCCTGCAACCTGGCCTCGCTCAACCTGCTGAAGTTCCTGGGGGACGACGACACCTTCGACGCCGCCCGCTTCCAGGCGGTCGCCGAGCTGGTCATCACCGCGATGGACATCTCGATCTGCTTCGCGGACTTCCCGACGGAGTCGATCGGCCAGACCACCCGCGACTACCGCCAGCTGGGCATCGGCTACGCCAACCTCGGCGCGCTGCTCATGGCGACCGGTCACGGCTACGACTCCGACGGCGGCCGGGCGCTCGCCGCGGCGATCACCTCGCTGCTCACGGGTGCGTCCTACAAGCGCTCGGCGGAGCTGGCCGGCATCGTCGGCTCGTACAACGGCTACGCCCGCAACGCGGACGCCCACAAGCGCGTCATGCGCAAGCACCAGGCGGCCAACGACCAGATCCGCACGATGCACACGATGGACAAGGACATCCACGCCTACGCCACCAAGGCGTGGGACGCGGTCGTCAAGACCGGTGAGAAGAACGGCTACCGCAACGCCCAGGCGTCGGTGCTCGCCCCCACCGGGACCATCGGCTTCATGATGGACTGCGACACCACCGGCATCGAGCCGGACTTCTCGCTCGTGAAGTTCAAGAAGCTCGTCGGTGGCGGCTCGATGCAGATCGTCAACCTGACGATCCCGCGCGCGCTGAAGAAGCTCGGCTACGCCGAGGAGACCATCGAGGCGATCGTCGAGTACATCGCCGACAAGGGTCACGTCATCGACGCCCCGGGCCTGAAGCCGGAGCACTACGAGATCTTCGACACCGCCATGGGCGCGCGGGCCATCGCCCCGATGGGCCACGTGCGGATGATGGCTGCGGTGCAGCCCTTCCTCTCCGGTGCGATCTCCAAGACGGTCAACCTGCCCGAGAGCGCCACGGTCGAGGAGATCGAGGACGTCTACATGCAGGGCTGGAAGCTCGGCCTCAAGGCGCTCGCGGTCTACCGCGACAACTGCAAGGTCGGCCAGCCGCTGTCCGACGGTGGGTCCACCGCCAAGGACGCCAAGGCTGGTGCCGAGGCCGCTGCTGCCGAGACGGAGAAGGTCGTCGAGTACCGCCCGCTGCGTCGCCGCCTCCCCAAGCGCCGCACCTCGCAGACGACGAGCTTCGCCGTCGGTGGGGCCGAGGGTTACCTGACCGCCGGCACCTACGAGGACGGCGAGCTCGGCGAGATCTTCCTGAAGTTCGGCAAGCAGGGCTCGACCTTGGCCGGTCTGATGGACGCCTTCTCCATCGCGATCTCGATCGCCCTGCAGCACGGTGTGCCGCTGGAGACCTACGTCGAGAAGTTCACCAACCTGCGCTTCGAGCCGGCCGGCATGACGGACGACCCGGACGTGCGGATGGCGCAGTCGATCATGGACTACGTCTTCCGTCGCTTGGCGCTGGACTACCTGGACTTCGACACCCGGTCGTTCATGGGCATCCACACTGCCGAGGAGCGCGCGCGTCAGCTCGAGACCGGCTCGTACGAGGCCTCCACCTCGGACGACGACGAGAGCTACGACGACGACAGCTACTCGCAAGGCGTGCCCACCGCCGAGGCGAAGGAGGCCAAGGCTTCGCCGGCCAAGGACGAGGAGGCCGACGTCACCGTCCAGTCCGGTGCCGGCGCCGCCTCGGCCCGCGAGGTCGACGCCACGGTCCACTCCTCGGCCGAGCTGCTCGAGAAGTTCCAGGGCAAGACCGCCGACGCCCCGATGTGCATGACCTGCGGCACCAAGATGCGTCCCGCCGGCTCCTGCTACGTCTGCGAGGGCTGCGGCTCGACCAGCGGCTGCAGCTGATCTGCAGTAGTTGACGAAGGGGGCCAACCGGTGATCCGGTTGGCCCCCTTCGGCGTGCGCGGGAGTAGGTACGTGGACGGGCGCTACGTGCCGGTTACTACGGGGTGGAAATAGTCGTACAGGGAAGAGGGGATGTCTTGCCGGAACGTGAGCTTCATCCGCACCACAGGTAGGGCGGCACCGTCCTTGCCGGGCATGGTGGTTTGTTCTGCATCGCTGGCGGTGGCCTGGCCCAGGTAGTAGAAGTCAGTGCCTTCGGCATCGTCCTTCTTGACGAAGACGTGGAGGTCGACTTCGTTCGCGACGATGGTTGCAACCTCGGCGCTCTGCAGTGTGCGACGGCTCCGCGTAAACCACACCATCGTGCGTTGGTCCACCAACGCGTCTTCATACGCCGTGCTCGACGAGACTTCTTCGGACTTGTGCAGAGTGACAAAGATGGGGCATGCCGACGTAGGGCCGTCGACGCGGTATCCGTAGATGGTGGGCGTCCACTTCCGGGGCCAGGTGAGCAGCCGTGCCGTTTCCTTGCGACCGTACTGACGGCCGACGGTGAAGGTACGGTCCTGGCGGTAGCGCTCCGTGACGATATGGAGGGCCGTCTTCACCAGGTCGTCTACCGCATGCCGGAACTCGTGATCGCTCTCATACCCGTGGAGGACTGCGTCGGTCAGGCGCACGTGGCCATCCTCTTCATGGGCCAGCGGCACCTTGTACCTGTTCAGGTCAGCTTCGGCATGTTGCGCCAGCGTCAGGGTGTCGACGGCGCTCTGGGCGATTCGAGGAGTCGTGGTGAAGCCCTGCTCGGCCAGGTAGTGCTGGATTTCGTCGATGGTGGCCGACGGGTGCCCTAGGAGGAACCGCACGAGTGCTGCCTCGTGTGGCCGCTTGGCCGTGAGCACCTCGGCCGAGAGCAGGGTGAGGGCCCGCAACTGCACCGGGGTGAGTGACCACTGCACCTTGAGCGCCCTGGATAGGAGCGTTGGGAAGTTGTCCGAGGCAGTGCCGAGGACGACGGGATCGACGGACTCAAACCGGACGAAATCCCACAGGTCGGGTGTGCGTCCCACGCGATTTCGCATGTCGTGCAGGGCCATCTTCAGGTGACGCATGCTGTCAAGCTTGACGGCGGATACCGCGCTCAGGACGCGGGTATGTGCGATGCGGTCGAACTGAATGCTGGAGAGTCCAGCGATTGCTCCACGCTCTTCGGCAGCGATGAGATTGCGGCGGAGCGACTCCTTGTTCAAAGAGTCGTCGCCGAACAGTGCGATCGGGATCATGTAATTGTTGGTGTAGTTGCCGATGAAGTCGATGACGACGAGGTACTCCTTGCCGTCTGCCCTTCGGAGACCGCGGCCGAGTTGTTGGACGAAGACGATGGCCGACTGGGTCTGCCGGAGCATGATGATCTGGTTGACGGATGGGATGTCGACGCCCTCGTTGAAGACATCCACCGTGATGATGTAGTCGATCTGCCCGGCTTCCAGCTGGCGAACGGCCGCTTCCCTGTGATGCACGGAGTCGCTCCCCGTCAGAGCGACGGTGCGCAGAGGGCGCCCGCGTAGCGAACTTCGGTTCAGTTCCTCTGACAGGCGAGCGGCTTCGTCGAGACGGCTAGCGAAAATCAGGCCCCGCGGCGGGACTCCGGCCTGGCCGTACATGGCCATGGCCTTGAGCAGGTGGTCAACGCGTGCCTCGGATGCCAGCAGGCGCAGGTCGGTCACGTCCGAAACCGTGGACCCATCGTCGAAGGTCACGTCCGTGACACCGTAGTAGTGGAAGGGGCTGAGCATCTCGGCTTCAAGAGCGTCGTTGAGCCGGATCTCGTAGGGCACGTTGTAGTCGAACAGCTCAAAGACGTTGAAGCCGTCCATCCGCTCGGGTGTAGCGGTCATCCCGAGCAGGAACGCAGGCTCGAAGTGGTTCATCACTCGACGGTGGCTCGCGGCAGCGGCTCGGTGTGCTTCGTCGATGACGATGTAGTCGAACTCTTCGGGCGGAAACTCATTCAGGACGTGGGGCTGCGACAGCGTCTGCACGGTCGCAAACAGGTATCGAGCGGAGGTTTGGCGGCGGGAGCCCGAGAGCTTCCCAAAGTCGGTGGGAGCCCCGCCAAGAACCCTGCGGTACTCCTGGATGGTGCGGTCGACGATCTGCTCCCGATGAACGACGAAGAGCGTCCGACGAGGCTCGGCGGCCTTGACGGCCAGGGCGGACAGGATCGTCTTCCCGGTGCCGGTCGCTGAGATGATCACGGCCCGACTCTCACCGGCGCGCCGCAGCGCTTCGATCTCGCGCAGGGCTTCTCGCTGCATCCGGTTGGGCAGCAGCAGAGGCGGGTTCACGGGTACATCCCGCAGGGGCGGCTGACCTGCTGGCGCACTGTCGGGGCCTGGCGCCGGAGCGAGCGCCGCAGGGGCGGTCGCCTCGAACGTCGTGGCGTCCGACGGATCGGAGCCTGGGTCGGGGCTGGTCGCGGGGGAAGGGCCGGTGATGACGCGGTTCAGCGGTCGCGGCGCGGGTGCCTGATACGTCTCCGCGTATCCCGCAAGCCATTCGGCGGTGATGGGCTCTGACTCGAGAACTTGCTCTCGCACAAGGTCACGCAGCTGTCTGGCCAGATCGCCGGACGCCGACGTCGTCACGAGGAGGTTCCACTCGTGGTTGCGGACCAGGGCGCTCGCCGTCAGGTTGGCGCTTCCCACCATCGCCGACACGGAGTGCTCGTGATCGAAGATGTACCCCTTCGGGTGAAAGGCCGCGGCCGAGTGGATGCGTACGTCGAAGCCCTTCTCCTGGAGGATCAGGAGCTCGGCAAAGGCCTGTGGCGAGTTGAAGGCGAGGTAGTCAGAGGTGACGATCCGTCCCTTCCCGCGAAACTCCAGCAGGTCTGTCTTGAGCATGGCGATGGCGCTCGGGGCGACGAATGCCACGGAGAAGGTGAAGGAGCGGCACCGCCGGATCTCCTCCTTGAGCACCCTCAGGACGGAGGCCTCGTGAGTGTTGATCACCACGCGTGGATGGTGTTGGCGAGGTCCAGAGACGTCATCGCTCAGGTAGCCGAACTGGACATCGCGAGCGAGTGAGTCCTCCCAGCGGAAGTCTGAGCTCGTCATGCGAACGCGGCTTCAACCAGCTCAACGGCTGGAATGTCGGCGGGTGCCCAGTCCAGTAAGCGCAGGCCGCTGGGTTCAAGCCATCGAACGGCGGAGTGTTCAGTAAGTACAGGCGATCCAGCGGCGAGATCGCACCAGAAGGTACTCAGGTTGATCACGGCGAAGTCGTAGCTGTGACGAGTCGTCGTGATGTGGTCCCCGACTTTGACGTCGCACTGGAGCTCTTCGACGATTTCGCGTTCGAGTGCTGCACGTGGTGTTTCACCAGATTCGATCTTGCCTCCGGGGAACTCCCACAGGCCACCGAGCTGCCCCTGCGGACCGCGTTGCGCACACAGGATCTTGCCGTCGTCGACGATGACGGCTCCCACGACGTCGATGGTCTTCTTCAACGCGTCCCCTCCAGATCGACAGCGATGCTGGCGTGAGCTTACGGCCCCAGGGGTGACATCGGAGGTCCAGCTGGAGCGGAAATGACCGCCGCCAACCCCACCGTTGTCACACCCCACTGCCACCATGAACACATGTTCGAAGACGAGCTGGCCAGGGTGGAGGAGTCCTTTCGGGGACTGGGGCAGATCCGCGAGCGCGCGGCGGCGCAGGCGGGCAGGGCCGACGAGCAGACGCTGACGCGGATGCTCCAGGCGACCGAGCGCCTCAGACGGGCAGCCGATGCGCTCGAGCTGACTTTGCTGGGCCATGCGTCCCGGTTCGGTGAAGAGGTCGGCGAGGACCACGTCTACCGTCCGGTCCACCTGCCGGAGGGCGAGGTCGCCGAGTTCGCCGTCGACGCGCTCGGCCTCGCCCTCGGGGCAGGTGCGGGGGAGGCGGGGCGACGGTGCGACCTGTCGGCTCGCGCCATCACCGACCTGCGGCGCCTCGCCGACCTGGTGGCGGCTGGGCGCATGCGGGAGCGGTCCCTCGAGGTCGTCGCCAAGGAGACCCGCGAGGCGGGTCCCGACGCGGTGGCAGCGGTCGTGGACCACCTGCTCGACCCCCTTCGTGGTCGGCCTGGTAGTACCCGCGCCACGGACCTCGACGAGCGGGAGCTGCGCAAGGCGACTCGCCGCATCCTCCAGCGGGTCGAGCCGGAGCTCCTCGCCGACCGGGCCCGGCGCAACCGGCGCAATGCGCTGTACGTCGCCTTCAGTGAAGGCCCCATCGGTTGCACCGACCTGCACGCCACCCTCCCTGCCGAGACCGCACTCGCGCTCAAGGAGGCGATCGACGCGGTCGCCAAGCAGCTGCGCCGGGCCGACCCCACCCTCACCGCCGGTGCGTCCCGGGCCCAGGGCCTGGCCGATCTCGCCCTTCGCGGCGTCGAGGTCACCGCGCACGTCCGCCTCGGGCTGCCGATCATCACCTCGGCCGCGTCGCGGCTCTCGTTCGCCCCCTACGCAGGGGGCGAAGGTCGACCGGCTGCCGGCGACGCCGCCCACGCCCTCCACGGACCGACCGCCGTCGAAGGGCGCTTCGTCACCGGCGAAGGACCTGACGCCGTGGACGTCGTACCGGAGGAGTGGGCCGGCGACGCGATCACCGCGCAGGTGGCCGCCGGCCCCGGGCCGGACGGCCAGCGGACGTGGGTCAGCGGCTGCGACATCCCGGGGGTCGGCTTCATCCCCGCCGACGTCGTCGCCGCGCTCACCACGCACCTCGACACCACCGTCTCCCGGGCGCTCGTCGACGCCCGCACCGGCGTCCTCGTCGAGACCTCCGACCCCCGCTACGTCGTGCCACGCGCGATGCGTGACTTCGTCACCACCCGCGACGGCACCTGTCGCATGTGGGGCTGCACCCGCCGCGTCGCCCGCGGCGCCGAGCAGGCGGCCGACCTCGACCACGCCCTCCCCTACCCGCAGGGGGCCACCAGCCCCGCCAACCTTTCCGGGCTCTGCCGGCACCACCACCGGGTCAAGCACTCACCGCGCTGGACCCACACCCTCCACGAGGACGGCCGGGCCGAGTGGACGAGCCCGGCGGGGGTGCCCGCCAGCACCTTCCCCGCCCACTGGGTGCATTCCCTCGACGAAGGGGAGGTGCAAGTCAGCGCGTGGGCGGCCGGTGAGCCGACGCTCGGCCCTGATGACGGGGGTCAGCTCGTCGTTGCACCGGCTTCGCCCCCCGTGGAGGGGGCGACGGGGGGAGGGGAGGAGCTGGTGGCGCCAGCGGTGGAGTGCGGCCCGGTGCCCTTCTGAGAGAGACGAGATCGGTTACGAGCCCGAGCCAGCCCACCTCGACCCGGCACGACGCTACGTTGACCCCATGCCACGGCTGATCCCCGAAGACCCGCCCTTCACGACGGACTCCGAGCGGCACGTGTGGGAGGGGCTGCGCGACTCCCTTCGTCCCCAGGACGTGCTCCTCGCCAACTACCGCCTCACCGACCTCACCAAGGACCACGAGGCCGACCTCGTGGTCGTCATGCCCGACGTCGGTGTCGTCGTCGTGGAGGTCAAGGGCAACGGGACCCGCATCGACGACGGCCAGTGGACGATCAAGCGCCGCGGCGCACGACGACCCATCGACCCGGTCGGGCAGGTCCGGGACACGAAGTACGCCATCCGCCAGTACGTCGAGACCGACCCCCGCTGGGCCGACTCGTCCCGACGACGGATCCGCTTCGCCCACGCCGTCGTCACCCCCTTCGTCAGCCTCGGGCTGGACTTCGACCTGCCGGACTGCCCGCGCTGGATGATCCACGACCGTGGCGACATGGCGACCCTCGCCGAGCGCCTCGCCGACATCCCGCTCGGCTTCGAGACCCACACCGCCGTGCCGAGCCTCGACGACTGCGAGGTGATCGTCGATATCCTCACCGCGCGGGGCAGGGGCGTTGCCCCGACGGTCGTCGACGAGGCCGACGAACGCCAGGCGCGGGCCGACCACCTCACCCAGGAGCAGTCCCTCGTCCTCGACGTCACCCGCCTGCTGCGCCGCATCGAGATCCGCGGCGGCGCCGGCAGCGGCAAGACCGTGCTCGCCCTCACCCAGGCCAAGCAGCTGTCCGCAGGTCAGCGAGGCCGCACACCCGAGAGGGTCGCCCTCCTGTGCTACTCCATCGGCCTCGCGACGTACTTCAAGCGCGAGGTCGCGACGTGGCCCCGCCGCCAGCGGCCCTCCTTCGTCGGCACCTTCGAAGAGCTCGGCAACCTCTGGGGCGTGCCCTCCGGGACCCGCGACGACCCGGACTACTGGGAGGAGACCTTCCCCCGACTCATGGCCGACCGGGCCGCCGAGCTGCCGCCGGGGGAGCGGTACGACAGCTTCGTCGTCGACGAGGCGCAGGACTTCGCCGAGTCGTGGTGGCGGCCGATCATCGGAGCGCTCACCGACGAGAGCGACGGCGGGCTCTTCCTCTACTCCGACGAAAACCAGCGCCTCTTCAACCGCTTCGGCCGACCTCCGGTCCCGCTCGTGCCGCTCGTCCTCGACCACAACCTGCGCAACACCAAGCAGATCGCCGCCGCCTTCCGACCACTGGCGCCGCTGCGGATGCGTCTCGAGGGCGGCGACGGCCCGCAGGTCGAGCTCGTCCACGCGACCTCGAGGGAGGCCCTGACCCTCGCCGACGACCAGGTCGACGTCCTGCTCGACGAAGGGTGGGACCCCCAGCACGTCGCCCTGCTCACCACCGGCGCACGGCACCCCGTGCAGGCGGAGCGGCAGGAGGAGTACGGGCAGCGCGGGTACTGGGACACCTTCTGGGACAACGACGACGTCTTCTACGGGCACGTGCTCGGGGCGAAGGGGATGGAACGTCGCGCCGTCGTCCTGTGCATCAACGAGGCGGGGACCCGCGAGCGTTTTCGCGAGCGCCTCTACGTCGGGCTGTCGCGCGCGACCGACCGACTCGTCGTCGTCGGGGACCTCGATGTGATCCGGCTCGCGGGCGAGGAGGTGGCTCGGGCGCTCGCCGACGCAGGTAGCATCTCCGGCGAGACACGGGGGGCATCATGACCGAACACGCGCCGGGCTGGTACGAGCACGACGGCGAGCGACGCTACTGGGACGGCACCCGGTGGACGCACTCGACGTCTGCGCCGCCGCCGACGTCGACACCGTCGCCCACCTCCGCGTCCGCGTCGCCGACGACCGGTGCCGCGACCCCGGCCAGCCCGCCGCCCCCGCCGAGCAGTCAGGTGGTGCCCTACACCGCATCCACCCACGGGCAGGCACCTCCTCCCGGTGCGGGGCAGGCCCCCTTCGGCCAGCAGTCCTACTCGCAGCAGCCCTACCCCCAGCCGCCGCACGTCGGCCCGGCCGGCGCGATGCCCGCGCCCCGCAAGGACCCGGCGATCTCGCTGATCCTGTCCCTCTTCATCCCCGGCGTCGGGTCGATGGTCAACGGCGACATCGGCGCAGGCGTGGGGTTCCTCGGCCTCTACATCTTCGGGCTCGTCCTGGTCATCTGCCTCGGCTGGATCCTCATCGGCTTCATCGGGCTGCCGCTCATGGTGGTCGCCTGGGGCTGGGGCATGTACCACGCGTACCAGGGCGCGGTGGAGCTCAATCGCCGCAACGGATACCAATCCTGAGTCCGAAGAGCAACAACTGGGGAGTTCTCCCCATGTCCACAGGTTTGAGCGCAGGTACGCTGGGCTCGCACACAGAGATCGCATACGAGAGATACGGAGAGGGCCTGCGATGAGCAACTGGGCTGCCGGTTGGTATCAGGACCCTGACAATCAGGGGCAGATTCGTTATTGGGACGGCAATGGCTGGACCGAGCACCGTCAGGCGACGCCCGACGGCTTCGCTGCCGACCAGCCGGGTCCCGACTCCTCGGGCACGGGGACGCGTCAGGACACCGTCGGGTCCACGAGCGAGGTCGACGAGGCCACGCGTGTGCGTCCCAACGCCGACCGGTCCTCCGAGACCGAGGCGATCTCCACCGACAGCACCAGCTACGGTGCCGCCGCGGGTGCCGCCGGCGGCTACGGGGCCTCCTCCTACGGTCAGGACCAGGGCTACGGCCAGTCCTCCTACGGTCAGGACCAGACCGGCTACGGCCAGCAGGGCGGGTACGACCAGTCCTCCGCCTACGGGCAGCAGCAGGGCTACGGCCAGCAGGGCGGGTACGACCAGTCCTCCGCCTATGGCCAGCAGCAGGGCTACGGCCAGCAGCAGTACGGCCAGGGCGGTGCGCCGGGCTCCAAGAGCAAGGTGCCACTGATCGCCGGCCTCGGTGTCGTCGGTCTGATCCTCCTGCTCGTCCTGGGTTTCCTCGGCTTCAAGCTCATCGGTGGCGGCGACGACGAGCCCACCGCGCAGCCGTCGACGACCTCCCAGCCGACCGACTCGACCCCCACGGACTCCTCGTCCACGGACTCGACGCCGACCGACTCCTCGTCGAGCGACTCGTCGACGACCGACTCGACGCCGACCGACTCGTCCTCGAGCGACTCGGGTCCGGTCTCCAGCGTGACCAAGGGCCGTGCCGCCAAGTGGGGCACCACCTACAAGGGCAGCGGCCACAGCGTCGTCAACGTCCCCGGTGGCGACGGCGCCGGCCTCATGGAGTTCACCTACGACGGTCAGAAGTACGACAGCCTGAGCATCAAGGGCCTGGACTTCAACGACAAGAACTCCGAGTACATCCTCACGTCGACCGACGCGGCCAAGGGCACGGTGGCGTACAACCTCACCGGCTACAACACGAGCACGACGAAGATCGAGATGGACACCAAGGGCTCGTGGACCGTGAAGTTCACGAAGATCGACAAGGCCCCGACCTTCGGCTCGACCGAGAAGGGTGACGGCTCCAAGGTCTTCAAGTGGGACGGCAAGAAGTCCGACATCGCGGTCAAGTACACGCAGCCGAAGGACTCCTTCATCGGCAACATCAAGGTCGAGGCCGTCGGTGCCTCCGACTACCCGGACCGCCTGATCAGCGAGTACGACAGCTACGACGGCACCACCACAGTCCAGGAGGGCACGAAGTACATCGTCGTCCAGGCCGCGGGTGACTGGGAGATCAAGAAGAAGTAGGTCCCCCGCCGCACGCACGAAGGCGCCGCTCCCGATGGGGGCGGCGCCTTCGTCGTGTCGAAGGGGGAGGCCTCAGCACTCGATGACGTTGACGGCCAGACCGCCGCGAGCGGTCTCCTTGTACTTGACCTTCATGTCCCGACCGGTCTCGCGCATCGTCTTGACGACCTTGTCGAGCGAGACGACGTGCGAGCCGTCGCCGCGCAGCGCGGTGCGGGCCGCGGTGATCGCCTTGACCGAGGCGACGGCATTGCGCTCGATGCACGGGATCTGCACGAGCCCGCCCACGGGGTCGCAGGTCAGGCCGAGGTTGTGCTCCATGCCGATCTCCGCGGCGTTTTCGACCTGGGCGGGGGAGCCGCCGAGAACCGCGGCCATCGCGCCGGCCGCCATCGAGCAGGCCGAGCCGACCTCGCCCTGGCAGCCGACCTCGGCGCCCGAGATCGAGGCATTTTCCTTGTAGATGACGCCGATCGCCGCCGCGGTGAGCAGGAAGCGACAGATGCCGTCCTCGTCCGCGCCCGGCACGAAGTCGACGTAGTAGCGCAGCACGGCCGGGATGATGCCGGCCGCTCCGTTGGTCGGTGCGGTGACGACCCGGCCGCCAGCGGCATTTTCCTCGTTGACGGCCAGGGCGTAGAGGCACAGCCAGTCCATGCCGCGCAGCGGGTCGCTGCTGCTGCCCTCGGCCCGCAGCCGCTGGTGGAGCTGGGGCGCGCGCCGGCGCACCTTGAGGCCGCCGGGCAGGACCCCTTCGGTGCGGGTGCCGTTGTCGATGCACTCCTGCATGACCGACCAGATGTGCAGCAGCTCCTGGCGCACCTCGTCCTCGGTGCGCCACGACAGCTCGTTGTCGAGCATGACCTGGGCGATCGACAGGCCGGTCTCCCGGCAGATCGCGAGCAGCTGGTCGCCGGTGGTGAAGGGGTGGGCGACGGGCGTCGTGTCGGCGACGATCTTCGTCGAGCCCGAGGCGTCCTCGCCGACGACGAAGCCGCCGCCGACGGAGTAGTAGGTGTGCGCGCTGATCGGCTCCTCCGCGTCGCCCCACGCCGTGAAGGTCATGCCGTTGGGGTGCAGGGGCAGCGCCTTGCGCCGGTGCAGCACGAGGTCGTCGTCCTCATGGAAGTCGATCTCGTGCTCGCCGAGCAGGCTCACCCGGTGCGAGGAGCGGATCTGCTGCAGCCGACCGGCCACCGAGCGGGGGTCGCAGACCTCCGGGCGCTCACCGGACAGGCCGAGCAGGACCGCGGTGTTGGAGCCGTGCCCGTGACCGGTCGCTCCGAGCGAACCGAAGAGCTCGGCCTTGACCCGACGCACCTGCGGTAGGACCCCTTCGTCACGCAGACCCTCGACGAACATCACGGCGGCCCGCATCGGGCCGACGGTGTGGGAGCTCGACGGGCCGATGCCGATCGAAAACAGGTCGAAGACGCTCAGTGCCACGGGTGGCTCTCCTGGGGTGCTCGTGGGTGGGGCACGGACGGCTCGACGCGGGGGGGTGGGGCGCGGTGCCGTGGCTCACACTACCCACCGCGTCGACTGCGCCGGGCCGTTGTGGAAAACCTCGCGGCGGGCTGCGCCGACCCGGCCACACTGCAGGGCATGAGCTTCGACGACCTGCCCAGTGACTGGCCCACCCGACCCCTGACCGACCCGACGATCGCCCGCGACGTCGTCGACCTCGTCGTGCGCGAGAGCGACCGCGAGAGCGGCTCGCTGACGATCCTGCTGTGCGACGAGACCTGCCGCATGATCCAGCCGATCACGATCGGCGAGCTCGGCGGTACCGACCTGCCGGCGAGCGAGCGGCGCCGCCCCTTCGACCTCGTCGTCGGTGGCCTCGTCGAGCGTCTCGGCGGCCTCGTCGTCGCGATCGGCCGGCCCCACGGCCTCGAGCCCGACGACGAGGCACGGGCCTGGCACGAGGCGGCGATCGCCTCCTGCCGCGAGCTCGACGTCCCACTGCTCGCGACCTACCTCGCGACCGATCGCGCCGTCGTCGAGATGCCGGTGTGGGACGGGCTGGCGATCGCCGGTTGATCGACCCGACGCCGCCTCACTCGTGCGCGGACCGACCGAGCAGCTCGTCGACCTGGGCGGCCACCTCCGCGCCGATCGCCCGGGTGAAGCCCTCCGGGTCCTCGTGGGCCGCGGGGGACTCCTCGACGATGACGTCGACGAGCCCGTCCTCGAGCATGTGTCGGGCGCCGACCCGCTGGCGGGCGGCGAGCAGAGCGGCGTGCTCGGTGTCCTTGAAGACGATGGCGCTCGCCCCCTCCGGCGGCAGCGGCGAGAGCCAGGCATTGCCGGCGGCGACGACCCGCTGCGCGGGCAGCAGCGCCAGCGCGCCCCCGCCGGTGCCCTCGCCGAGCAGCACGGACACGCTCGGCACGTCGAGCGCCGTCATGTCGGCGATGCACCGGGCGATCTCCCCGGCGAGAGCGCCCTCCTCCGCCCGGGGGGAGAGGTCGGCGCCGGGGGTGTCGATGACGGTCACGAGGGGCAGGCCGAGCTCGCGGGCCATCCGCATGCCGCGACGGGCCTCGCGCAGCGCGGCCGGGCCCATCGACTCGGCGACCTGGTAGCGGCGGTCCTGGCCGACGAGCACGCACGGCCGCGAGCCGAAGGAGGCCAGAGCGAGCATGACCCCCTTGTCCGACTCGCCGTAGCCCGTGCCGTTGAGCGGGATGACGTCGTCTGCGGCGTGCCGCAGCAGCTCCCGCACACCGGGGCGGTCCCCCCTTCGGGTCGTCTCGATGGCCCCCCAGACCGCGGCGACCTCCTCCTCGTCGGGCTCCGGCCGCGAGACGAAGGGAGCGATCCGCCACGTCGGGTGCTCGGTCGGGTCGGCGTGCCGGTGGGTCGTCGCCGACAGCATCGTCAGGGCGCGCGCCGCGATGCCGGCCAGCTCCTCGAGGGGGACGACGGCGTCGACGATGCCCTTGTCCACGAGGTTTTCGGCGACTTGGACGCCCTCCGGGAAGGGGACGCCGTTGACCGTCTCGTAGACGACCGGGCCGAGGAAGCCGATGAGCGCCCCGGGCTCGGCGATCGTCATGTGAGCCAGCGACCCCCACGAGGCGAAGACGCCGCCGGTCGTCGGGTGCCGCAGGTAGGCGAGGTAGGGCAGGCCGGCCGCCTTGTGCGCCACGACCGCGGCCGAGATGTCGACCATCGTCATGAAGGCCGGGGTGCCCTCCTGCATCCGCGTACCACCGCTGGCGGTCGCCGCGATGAGTGGCAGCCGCTCGGTCGTCGCACGCCGGACCGCCGAGACGATCCGGCCCGCGGCCGCCCGTCCGATCGACCCGCCGAGGAAGCGGAACTCGCCGACGATGAGGGCGACGTCGTGACCCTGGATCCGGGCCCGCCCGGTGAGGATCGACTCGTCGGTGCCGGCGCGCTCGGCCGCGGCCGCCATCGCCGACCGGTAGGTGTCGTCGAGGCCGGAGGTGTCGATCGGCTCGTCCCACGTGACGAAGCTGTCCGGGTCGACGACCGCGTCGATGAGCTGCTGGGCACCAGGGCGCTGGGGACTCATGGCAGTGATGGTGCCACCCACGAGGGTGGGTAACCTTGCCCGGTGCTTGTGCCCCTGACCACTGCCGTGATGGTCGCCGTCGCCGCCCTCGGGCTCGTGGCCCTGATCTACCTCGCGCTCGACCGCCCCGTCGACGACGGGCTCCTGCTCGTCGCGGCGCTCGTCGAGCTGGGTCTGCTCGTGCTCGCGGTGACGACGGCGGTCGTCCACGGCCGCGTCACCGGGACGGGGGAGGGCGCGACGATGCTCGCCTACGCCCTGACCCTCCCGATCATCCCGCCGGTCGTCGTCTTCATCGCCCTCAAGGAAAAGACCCGCTGGGCCATGGGCGTCGTCATCGCCGGTGCCTTCACCGTCGGGGTCATGACCTACCGCATCCTCCAGATCTGGCAGACCAGTGGCCCCGCCTGAGGTCAGCACCGGGACCGGGCCGGGCCGGGTCGTCGTCGCCGTCTACGGAGTGCTCGCGCTCGCCGCGACCGGGCGCTCGATCCTGCAGATCACCCAGTACTTCGACCGGGCCCCGCTCGCCTACGTGCTGTCGGCGTGCGCCGCCCTCATCTACGTCGTCGCGACCATCGCCCTGGCGAAGGGGGGACCCTCCGGTGCCCGCGTGGCCACCGGCGCGATCCTCGTCGAAGCGGTCGGCGTCGTCACCGTCGGGACCCTGTCCTTCGTGCGGCCCGAGCTCTTCCCCGACAAGACCGTCTGGTCCCACTACGGGTCCGGCTACGGCTACCTGCCGCTCGTCCTCCCCTTCGTCGGGCTGTGGTGGCTCCACCGGGTGCGCGCCCGCTAGGTGAGACGGAGGCTGGTGCGCGCCAGCCCTTTTCCTATCATCGCAGCAGGTCTTGAGCGCCAGCGCGAAGCCCCGGCTCGCTGGCCGGCAACCCTCCTCCGCGGTGGGGTGCCCCGGGAGACGACCTGGTCCGCGACGTCCGTCGCGGTCAAGCGCGCACATCTCAAGGAGCAGACATGTCCGACCCCTCCACCTGGAGCTTCGAGACCCAGCAGATCCACGCCGGCCAGGCGCCCGACCCGACGACTGGTTCGCGGGCGCTGCCGATCCACGCGACGACCTCCTACGCCTTCAAGGACACCGAGCAGGCGGCGAACCTCTTCGCGCTCAAGGAGTTCGGCAACATCTACACGCGGATCATGAACCCCACCCAGGACGCGGTGGAGCAGAAGATCGCCGCGCTCGAGGGTGGCGTCGGTGCGCTGCTCACGGCGTCGGGCATGTCCGCGACGCACCTCGCCCTGGTCAACATCGCCGAGGCGGGTGACCACATCGTCGCCAGCGCCGCGCTCTACGGCGGCACGATCAACCTGCTGAAGTTCACCCTGCCGAAGTTCGGCATCGAGGTCTCCTTCGTCGAGGACCCGAGCGACCTCGAGCAGTGGCGCGCGGCGGTCAAGCCCAACACCAAGGCCTTCTTCGGCGAGACGATCGGCAACCCCAAGCCGGTCGTGCTCGACATCGCCGGCATCGCCGAGGTCGCCCACGAGGCCGGGGTGCCGCTCGTCGTCGACAACACGATCGCCACGCCCTACGTGCTGCGCCCCCTCGAGCACGGTGCGGACGTCGTCGTCCACTCGGCGACGAAGTACCTCGGCGGCCACGGCACCGCGATCGCCGGCGTCATCGTCGACGGCGGGACCTTCGACTACGCGGCCGACCCGGAGAAGTTCCCCAACTACAACCAGCCCGACCCGAGCTACCACGGGCTGCGCTTCGGCCCCGACCTCGGCGTCAACGGCGCGCTCGGGGCCAACCTGTCCTTCATCCTCAAGGCACGCGTGCAGCTGCTGCGCGACATCGGCCCGGCGATCTCGCCCTTCAACGCCTTCCTCATCGGGCAGGGCATCGAGACGCTCAGCCTGCGCATCGAGCGGCACCTCGACAACACCCGCAAGGTCGTCGACTTCCTCTCCGGCCACGCGCAGGTCGAGGCGGTCAACTGGGCGTCCATCGAGGGCTCGGCGAGCTTCGAGCAGGCGCAGCGCTACACGCCGAAGGGGGCCGGTGCCGTCATCTCCTTCGAGATCGCCGGCGGCCTCGAGGCAGGCAAGAAGTTTGTCGAGGGGCTCACCCTGCACAGCCACCTGGCCAACATCGGTGACGTGCGCTCGCTCGTCATCCACCCGGCCTCGACGACCCACTCGCAGGGTCCGGAGGAGGACCGGCTCGCCGCCGGCGTCACCCCCGGCCTCGTCCGTCTGGCGGTCGGTCTCGAGAGCATCGAGGACATCGTCGCCGACCTCGAGCAGGGCTTCGCCGCCGCGAAGTGATCTTCGGTCCCTGAGGAGGCGAGGAACCTCGGTCCCTGAGGAGGCGAGGAACCTCGGTCCCTGAGGAGGTGAGGAACGAGCCGTCTCGAAGGGCCATCTCGAAGGGCGCACCGAGGGGCCTGTGGAGAACTCCACGGGCCCCTCGGCGTTTTTTCCTAGCGTGTGGGGCATGGGCGGACAACGCATCTCCATCGACAGCGAGGGCATCGCGGGGCTGGGTCGACAACTGACGGCGATCGCCGACTACCTCGAAGAGAAGGCGGCCAAGGCCAACAACGAGGCGGTCGAGACCTTCGGCTTCCCGAGCTGGACCGGCACCCAGGCCTACGAGGCGGCCATCGGTGACTACGAGCGCCGGCGCAAGCAGGCCTGCACGCAGCTGCGTGCGCTCGCGCGCCTCGCCCAGGACGCCGGGTCCTGGTACGTCGAGACCGAGGACCTCGTCGACGAGCGCAACCGGGGGGTCCTCTGATGGCGCTCGAGGACCCGGGGACGATCGAGGAGGGCGACCCCGCCGTCATCCGCGCCGAGGCCGACGAGCTCAAGACCGTCGCGGCCAACATCCACACCGTCGTCAACCTGCTGCGCACCGTCTCGACGAAAGGGGTGTGGGACTCGTGCTCGGGGACGATGTTCGAGCGGGAGGTCGGCACGACGCCGAGCGACCTCGTCGCCATCGCCAACCGGCTGAGCGGTGCCGAGCGGATCATCCGCCCCTACGCCGACCGGCTCGAGGAGAGCCAGGCGACCCTCAAGCGGCTCCGGGGGCGCTACGACACCAACACCGCCACCGCGCAGGCCCGCAAGGAGCGCCTGGCGACGATGACGCCGGAGGACCCGGAGTACGTGACGGTCGAGCGGGAGTACCGGGCCGCCGCCAACTCGCGGGAGATGAACCGGCGCGGCTTCGCCCGTGAGGCCGACGCCGCGGCGGCCGACGAGCACGCCGTTGCCGCGAGCCTGTCCGTCGTGGGGTCGGACCTGTCGGACGAGCGGCTCTACAACACCTTCGAGCAGTCGAGCCGGGTCGGGACGAGCTCGCTCGCCACCAACCCGGTCTCAGGCTTCGTCAAGCCCATGGGCGTCCTGGCCGCGGGCGATCCGATCGGCAGGTTCGGCCGCCGGGCCGTGTACGGCGAGGGCAGCTACTCCGACGTCGGCAAGAGCACCTATCTCGCGGCCGTCGACACGATGATCCCGCTGAGCCGGCAGATCAAGACCGGGCGGCGCATCAAGGCCGCCGACCGGGCGGCGGAGCTGCGCAGCATCCGGGCCGCCGACAAGTCGACCAACCCCATCGCCCACCGGCGCATCGGAGCGGATGCCAAGAGCTGGGCGAAGCACAAGGCGGCCACGTCGAAGGTGCGGGGGAGGCACAAGGCGACCGACTGGGCCAGGGAGACCTCCGGCATCAACCTGGCCGACGACTTCGCGACCGACTGGACAGCCGTCGCCGGGTCGGGCCACGTCCGCAAGGGCGGCGTCATCGTCACCTACGGCGTCCGCAAGACCAACCACACCGTCTCCCGGGTCGAGTCGGGGATCTCCACCGGGCAGTCCATCGACGCCGCGGCCGACAAGGTGACCGAGTCCCCGTCGGAACGGCAGGAGCGGCAGGAACGTGAGGCGGCCGCCGAGCGAAGGGAGGAGGCGCAGAGGTCGCGACGGGCGGGGGCGACCGACGACCTCACCGGGTCGCCCCTGGTCTCACCGGTGCCGTAGGGGAGGATCAAAAAAGGCGTTGCCGCGCCCTTCGCCCCGGTGCGAGCGTGACCTCATGACGAGCGACATCGCGATCACCCGCATCGACCCTGCCGACGAGAGCCAGGTCGAGGCCCTGCTCGAGCTCGACACCCTCGTCTGGGCCGACAGCGCGCGCCGACCGCGCGAGGCACAGCTGCGCGACACCCCGCAGCGAGCGGGCTTCGTCGCCACCCGCGGGGGAGAGCCTGCGGGCACCGCCGGGTCCTGGGACGTCGAGGTCTCCGTGCCGGCTGCGGGAGGCGAGGGGGCCTCCCTTCGTCCCGCGGAGGGGCTGACGTGGATCGGGGTGCACCCCGACCACCGGCGGCGCGGGGTGCTCACCGCCGTCATGGCCCACCACCTGCGGTGGACCCGCGACGAGCAGGGACGCTCGCTGTCCGTGCTCAAGGCGTCGGAGCACATGATCTACGGTCGCTTCGGCTACGGGGTGGCGAGCACGGTGCTGCGCTCGAGCTTCGGGCGGGGCACGAACTTCGCCGCGCCGCCGCAGGTGCGGGCGCTCGCCGATGCGACGACCCTGCAGACCACGACGGCGAGCCCTGACCAGGCGGACCGGTGGCACGACCTCGCCCGAGCGGCCGCCGCCACCGGTGCCGGGCAGGTCGTGCGCAGCCGCGAGGACTGCGCCCGCCTGCTCATCGACAGCCCCGAGAGCCGCGGCGACCGCGAGCCGGCACGCCTGCTGTGGGCCACCCGCGACGGCCAGGACGTGGGCGCCGCGTACTTCCACCGCACGCCGCGCTGGTCCGACGGACGACCCGAGGGGGAGGTCGGCGTCTTCTTCCTCCTCTCCACCGACGTCGGAGCCCGGCTGGCGCTCGCCGAGCGGCTCGTCGACCTCGACCTCATGGGCAGCACCGCCTATTGGGTGACCCTCGATGACCCGCTCGTCACGTGGCTGCCCTCGCCGCGCGCCCTCGGCGGAGGCGGACCGAGCGACTGCCTCTGGCTGCGCATCGTCGACCTGCCGACCGCCGTGACGGAACGCGGCCACGCCGCCGACCTCGACGTGGTCGTCGAGGTCGGCGACGCGGTCCTACCCGAGCAGGCCGGCCGCTGGCGCTGGACGGCCGCGCGCGGTGGCGTCGGGGCGCTCGAGCGCACGGAGGCAGCCGCCGACGTCACGCTCGACATCGGTGACCTCGGGGCCGTGTGGCTCGGCGGTCAGACCATCGCGGCCCGCGCCGCCGCCGGGTACGTCACCGGTGAACCGGCCGCGGTCGCCGCGCTCGACGCCGCGCTGCGCACCCCGGTCGGGCCGGTGACGACGATCGACTTCTGACCTTCGGGATGGCGCCCTTCGAGACGGTCGCCGGGCGACCGCCCACGCGGGGCGTGGGACCCACTCAGGGGCCGTGGATATCCTGACTGTCATGTCTGACTCCGCCCTGCGTGCACCCGTCGCGGCGGAGGACCTGCACTACAACGAGGAACTGCCGGTCGTCGCGCGCAAGGACGACATCGCCGAGGCGATGCGCGAGCACCAGGTCGTCATCGTCGCGGGGGAGACGGGGTCGGGCAAGACGACCCAGCTGCCCAAGATCGCCCTCGAGATCGGGCGCGGTCGTGCCGGCCAGATCGGCCACACCCAGCCGCGTCGGATCGCCGCGCGCTCGGTCGCCGAGCGGATCGCGCAGGAGATGCAGGTCGAGCTCGGCGGGCTCGTCGGCTACCAGGTCCGCTTCGCGGACCACAGCAGCGACGGCACGGCGGTCAAGGTGATGACCGACGGCATCCTGCTCAACGAGATGCAGCGCGACCGTGACCTGCGCCGCTACGACACGATCATCATCGACGAGGCCCACGAGCGCTCGCTCAACATCGACTTCATCCTTGGCTACCTCAAGCAGCTGCTGCCGCGTCGCCCCGACCTCAAGGTCGTCATCACCTCCGCGACGATCGACCCGGAG
Organism: Janibacter sp. RAF52; assembly: GCF_052114035.1. Lineage (NCBI taxonomy): Bacteria > Bacillati > Actinomycetota > Actinomycetes > Micrococcales > Intrasporangiaceae > Janibacter > Janibacter sp. RAF52. The sequence continues at coordinate 278,810 of NZ_JBFRDY010000001.1, forward strand.
CGCTTCGCGGAGCACTTCAGCGACGAGCAGGGCGAGCCCGCACCGATCATCGAGGTCTCCGGCCGCACCTACCCCGTGGAGGTGCGCTACCGGCCCCTCGGCGAGGACGACGACGATGACGGCGACCAGGTGACCGGCATCTGCCGGGCCGTCGAGGAGCTGTGGACCGAGCCCGAGTCCGGCGGCCCGCGCGATGCCCTCGTCTTCCTCTCCGGCGAGCGCGAGATCCGCGACGCCCAGGAGGCCCTGTCGGGGATGCAGCTGCCCGACACCGAGATCATCCCGCTCTACGCACGCCTGTCCGCCGCCGAGCAGCACCGGGTCTTCGCGCCCCACTCCGGGCGACGGATCGTGCTGTCGACCAACGTCGCCGAGACCTCGCTGACCGTGCCCGGCATCCGCTACGTCATCGACACCGGCACCGCGCGCATCTCCCGGTACAGCCAGCGGACCAAGGTGCAGCGCCTGCCGATCGAGCGCATCTCGCAGGCCTCGGCCAACCAGCGCGCCGGTCGCTGCGGACGCGTCGCCGAGGGCGTGTGCATCCGCCTCTACAGCGAGGAGGACTTCGCGGCACGAGCGGAGTTCACCGACCCCGAGATCCTGCGCACCAACCTCGCCAGCGTCATCCTCCAGATGACCTCCCTCGGTCTGGGCGACATCGCGCGCTTCCCCTTCATCGAGCCGCCGGACTCCCGTCAGATCACCGACGGTGTCCGTCTGCTGCAGGAGCTGCAGGCCTTCGACACGGAGACCCGGGCGAAGGGGGCCCGTCGCCTCACCCCGACCGGCAAGACCCTCGCCCGCCTGCCCGTCGACCCACGCCTCGGGCGCATGCTCATCGAGGCCGACCGGCTCGGCTGCACCACCGAGGTCCTCGTCATCGTCGCCGCCATGTCGATCCAGGACCCCCGCGAGCGGCCCACCGAGCAGCGCGCGCAGGCCGACCAGCAGCACGCCCGATTTCGCCAGGAGGGGTCCGACTTCGCGAGCTGGTGGAACCTGTGGGTCTACCTCAAGGACCAGCAGAAGGCCCTGTCCGGCAGCGCCTTCCGCCGCATGTGCAAGCGGGAGTACATCCACTTCCTGCGCACCCGCGAGTGGCAGGACCTGCACAGCCAGCTCGTCCGCGCCGCCAAGCAGCACAAGATCGACACCCGGCAGCGCACGTCCGCGCCCGACGCCGAGCCGGACTGGGACCGGGTCCACCAGGCCCTGCTCACCGGGCTGCTCAGCCACATCGGCCTGCGCGACGAGGACAAGCGCGACTACCTCGGTGCCCGGGGTGCCCGCTTCTCGATCCAGCCGGGCACGACGAACTTCAAGCGGCAACCCCCCTTCGTCATGGCGGGGGAGCTCGTCGAGACCAGTCGGCTCTGGGCCCGCTCGTCGGCTCGCATCGACCCCGTGTGGGCCGAGCGCGCCGGCGCCCACCTCGTCAAGCGGACCTACTCGGAGCCGCGCTGGAGCAAGAAGGCCGCCTCCGTCCTGGCGACCGAGCGGGTCACCCTCTTCGGCGTGCCGCTCGTCGTCGGGCGCCCCGTCTCCTACGGCAAGATCGACCCCGTCGCCAGCCGTGAGCTCTTCATCCGGCACGCCCTCGTCGAGGGGGAGTGGGACGCCCACCACGACTTCCTCGCTGCCAACCGCAAGCTCGTCCGGCGCCTCGAGCAGCTCGAGGAGCGGGCCCGGCGACGTGACCTGCTCGTCGACGACGAGGACGTCGTCGCCTTCTACGACGAGCGGATCCCCGCCGACGTCGTCTCCGGCGCCCACTTCGACAGCTGGTGGAAGTCCGCCCGTCGTGAGCAGCCCGACCTGCTCACGCTGACCGAGGACCTGCTCACCCGCGACGACGCCGAGGCGGTGAGCGGTCGCGACTACCCGCGCCGCTGGCGCACCGACAGGCTCGAGCTCGCCGTGACCTACCAGTTCGAGCCCGGCTCCGAGGACGACGGCGTCACCGTCCACGTGCCCGTGCAGGTGCTCAACCGGCTGACCGCCGACGGCTTCGACTGGCAGGTCCCCGGGCTGCGGGCCGACCTCGTCACCGCGCTCATCAAGTCACTGCCCAAGGCGACCCGCCGCCACCTCGTCCCCGCCCCCGACCACGCGCGGGCCGCGCTCGCCGAGCTCGACCCCGATGCCGGCACGTCGATCACCGCACAGCTGTCGACCGTGCTCGGCCGCCGCGGCGGCATCCGCATCGACGAGGGGGAGTGGGACTGGACCAAGGTCCCCGACCACCTGCGCATCACCTTCGCCGTCGAGGACTCCCGGCGTCGCCGCCTCGGCCGCGGCAAGGACCTCGAGGCCCTGCGTGAGGAGCTCGCCGGCCACGTCCAGCACGGCATGTCCCGGGCCGGGGCCTCCATCGAGCGCCCCGGCCTGACGACCTGGGACCTCGGCGACCTGCCCGAGACCTTCACGACGACGTCCGGCAAGCACACCGTCGTCGGGTACCCCGCCCTCGTCGACGAAGGGAGCAGTGTCGCCGTCCGCGTCCTGCCCGACGAGCAGCAGGCGCTCGGTGCCCACCGCGCCGGCGTGCGCCGGCTCCTCCTGCTCGGGACGGCCCCGCCGTGGAAGCGGGTGCTCGCCCGCCTGACGAATGCGCAGAAGCTGGCGCTCGCCGACAACCCGCACGGCTCCGTCCCCGCCCTGCTCGACGACGCCCTCGCTGCCGCCGTCGACGACATCGTCACCCAGCACGTCACCGGCCCGGTCCGCTCGCGGGCAGCCTTCGACGAGGCGCTCGCCGCCACCCGCACCCACGTCGCCCAGCGGGTGCTCACGGTGGTTGCCGAGGTCGAGCCGGTGCTCGCGCAGCGCACCGAGGTCCTCGCCCTCCTCGACCGGATGACCGCGCCCGCGGTCGCGGTGACCGTCGCCGACGTGCGCGCCCAGCTCGACGGCCTCCTGCGACCGGGCTTCGTCGCCGACACCGGTCTGGCCCGCCTGCCCGACCTGCGGCGCTACCTGCGCGGGATCTCCCTTCGTCTGGAGCGGGCCGCGGACAACCCGCGCCGCGACGCCGGCCACCAGGAGAGCATCGACGCCGTCGAAGGCGCCTACGCCGACCTGCTCGACGCGCTGCCACCGCTGCGCCGCAGGTCCCCGGACGTCGTCGCCATCGGGTGGATGATCGAGGAGCTGCGCATCTCGCTCTTCGCGCAGTCGATCGGCACCGCGCAGTCGGTCTCCGCCAAGCGGGTGCGGGCGGCCATCGCGGCCGTGCCGACCTGAGGGGGGAATGGCCACGGCGGAAGCGTCGTTGCGACAATGAGTGCTTCACCGACCAGGAGGACCTGACGTGACCGAGCGCCTCTACCGCTACGAGGTCGACACCGACCCCGCCATGCTCCTGCCGGGGCCGTTGGTCGTCGCCTTCGACGGCTTCTTCGACGCCGGCATGGCCCAGCGACTCCTCGTCGAGCAGCTGCTCGAGGCGGGCGACGCGACCGTCGTCGCCTCCTTCGACGTCGACTCGCTCATCGACTACCGCAGCCGCCGCCCGGTCATCACCTTCGACGCCAACCGGTACGTCGACTACGACGACCCGGCTCTCCTGCTCTACCACCTCCTCGACCGCGACGGGCAGACCTACTACGTCCTCACGGGTCCGGAGCCGGACTACCGGTGGGAGGCGGTCATCGAGGCCATCACCGCGATCATGGACGACCTCGGCATCACTCTCGTCGCACACGCCCACGGCATCCCGATGGCCGTGCCGCACTCCCGACCGGTCGGCATGACGGTCCACGGCACCGACGAGCGCCTCATCGGCGAGCACAAGCCGGTCTTCGGCACCGTCCAAGTGCCCGCCTCTCTCGCCGCGCTGCTCGAGATGCGCCTCGGGGAGTCCTCGCGCGACGCCGTGGGCTTCAGCATCCACGTGCCGCACTACCTCGCGCAGTCGACCTTCCACGACGCCGCCCTCACCGCGCTCAACGCGATCGTCGACGTCACCGGGCTCAACCTGCCCAACGACGCCCTCGTCGAGGCCGCCCGGGAGGGGCGCATCCAGATCGAGCGCGAGGTCGAGGACAACGACGAGGTCCGCGAGGCCGTCCAGGCGCTCGAGCGCCAGTACGACGTGCACCTGCGTGGGCTGGAGCGCCCGAGCCTGCTCGCCGGCGAAGGGGAGGACCTGCCCTCCGCGGACGAGATCGGCGCCGACTTCGAGGACTTCCTGCGCACGGTCGACGAGACCGACAACCCCTGAGGCGCTACTTCGCCTCCGACCACCGCCGCACGACGGAGGTGTCGGCGACGAAGTGGACCTGGTCGCCACCGAGCCAGCGACGAGCGGCGTCGGTGAGCGAGCGGTCGACGAGGGCCGCGGCCTCCTCCGCGTGCTGCTGCGGCACGTGCACGAGCAGCTCGTCGTGCAGGCACAGCACGATCCGGCCGCCCAACGGCCGCACGGCCACCCGGACCGTCGCCGCCCACGCCTTGAAGAGCTCGGCGGCCGAGCCCTGGATCACCGCATTGCGGGCGAAACGACCACGGGCGCCCGCCACCCCCTCCCGACCGGCGTCGTCGAGGCCGTCGGCGCCGAAGTCGGTGCGCACCAACCGCCCGCCGTACGTCCGGACCGGCTCACCTCGTCGCCCGCGCTCCTGCGCGCGCTGCAGGTGTGCCATCGCCACGGGGTACTCGCGCTCCAGGCCCGCGAGAGCCTCGGCCGCCGGGCCGGAGCGCTGCCCGTACATGGCCGCGAGGACCGCGATCTTGGCGACCGGTCGCTCCACCCCGAGCCGTTGGGCGACCGGGGCGTAGAGGTCGTCGGCGCGTGTGGCCGCGGCGAAGGCCGGGTCGCGCGAGACCGCGGCGAGCACCCGCGGCTCGACCTGGCCCAGGTCCGCCCGCACGAGGACGTGGCCCTCGTGGGCAGCCACCGCGGGGCGCAGCTCCGCCGGCAGGTTGTGCAGCCCCGCCTGCGCGGTCATCCGGCCGGCCGCCCCGTCGCACGCCGCCCACGCGCCGCGCAGCCGGTCGTCGGGCCCGACGTGCTCGCGCAGCCACCGCCAGCCGTAGGTCGTCGCGATCCGCTCGCGCTTGCGCCACTCCAGCAGGGCCGGGACGACCGGGTGGGCGCTCGCGTGCGCCTCGAGGACCCACTTGCGCGTGGAGGGGACGTCGATGCCGGCCCGAGCGAGCAGCGCCCTGACCTGGGCCGGGTTGCGCAGGTCGACGTGGCCGGTGCCGGGGACCGCGGCGAGCACCGGCGCGTCGCGGGCCGCGCGAGCCGCGAGCTCCTCGTCGAAGGTGCTCGGCTCGGGGCCGGCCGCGTCGGTGATGAGCCGGCGGATCGTCTCGCGGTCGATCGGCAGCCCGGTGCGGGCCAGCTCGACGCACAGCACCGCCGTCGCGGACTCGGCGTGCGCGGCGGCGACCGCACGAGGACCGCGGGCGGTCATCCCTTCGTGCTGGCGGGCGGCGACCTGCCGGGCCGCCTCCGCATAGGCGGCGCACCGCTGCGGCGTCGTCAGCCAGGCACCCGTCACGGCGTCGGCGCGCAGGTGCCCGTCGTCGCGCACCAGCTGCTCGGGGGGCACCTCGTCGGCCAGCAGGTCGAAGAGGTCACCCGTCGGGGCCGTCGGGGCGGTCGTCGGGTCGAGCCCGTGGGCGGCAGCCCAGGCCAGCTCGGGCCCAGCCGGCCAGCCGCCGTGCGCGAGTCGGTGCACCTCCGCGACGTCCCACGTCCGGTCGAGGGTCGCGCCGGCCGCGACGAGCGGTGCGACGGAGGCCGCGGACCAGGTCACCCAGCGCACGCCGGGGGAGAGGGCGGCGACGAGCGAAGGGAGGTCCCTCCCGAGCACCGCCGGCCCGTCCGGAGGCAGCACGGCGCCGACGCCGTCGACCCCGACGACGACGGCTCCCGGCTGCTGTCCACCCACGCTGCGTGAGGCTACCCGGGCCCTGCGACCACGCCCCGGAGCACGCACGTCGTGAGCACGCGGGGCGGGCGGGCTGCGTGGCAGGATGCCGACATGGGATTCATCTCCGACCGACTCGGCTTCGGCCGCAAGCAGCAGGTGCAGGACACCCGGACCGCGCTCGAGCAGGCGCGTGAGCCCGAGCGGCAGGGCGCCCTGGCGAGCTCCTCGATCAAGCTCGTCGAAAACCTCCTCGACACCGGCATCGACGGGCGCGGTCCCTTCGACTCGGCGGCCACGATGGCCGACAAGGCCCTGGCCAAGCACGGCGGCAACGCCGACAAGGCGGTCGACGAGATCATCGCCGACACCCTCAAGCTCGCCGGCGCCTCCGGCTTCGTCACCAACCTCGGCGGCTTCGCGACGATGGTCGTCGCGCTGCCGGCCAACGTCCTCGGCTTCTACGTCCTCGCCACCCGCATGGCGGCCTCCGTCGCGCGGGCCCGCGGCTACGACCTGAGCCAGCCCGAGATCCGCTCGGCGGTCCTGCTCAGCCTCGTCGGCGCCGACGCCCAGGATCTCCTCGCCAAGGCCGGCGTGGTCGCGCCCACCGGCCGGCTCGCCAGCATGGCCGCGCAGCGTCTCCCCGCCCCCGCGCTCATGGTCGTCAACAAGGCGGTCGGCTTCCGCATCCTCTCGTCCGCGGGCAAGGGCGTCTTCGCCCGCTTCGGCAAGGCGGTGCCCGTCGTCGGTGGCGCCGTGGGCGCCGGCATGGACCTGTGGCTGATGAAGCAGCTCGCCGACCACGTGCGCAAGGAGTTCCCGCCCGCCTCCTGATCGTCGCGACGCGCCGGTGTCACCCGTCAGGTGGCACCGGCGTCGTGGCGCTGGTAACTTCCGCCGGGCCCACGCCCGCTCAACGGAGAGTTGCCCATGTCCTTCGCCGAACTCGTGGAAGCCGCCAACGGCGTCGTCTGGTCGATCCCGCTCGTCGGGCTCTGCCTGCTCGCCGGCCTCTACTTCACGGTCCGCACCCGTCTCGTCCAGGTCCTCGGGATCCCGGACATGATCAAGCAGCTGCGCGAGGGGGAGTCCTCCGTCGACGGCACCTCCTCCTTCCAGTCCCTGATGATGTCGCTGGCCAACCGCGTCGGCATGGGCAACATCGGTGGTGTGGCCACGGCCATCGCCTTCGGTGGCCCCGGCGCCGTCTTCTGGATGTGGACCGTCGCCTTCCTCGGTGCGGCGACCTCCTTCATCGAGTGCACGCTCGGCCAGATCTACAAGGAAAAGGACCCGGACACCGGTGAGTACCGCGGTGGCCCGGCGTACTACTTCGAAAAGGCCTACGCCCACAAGGCGCGCACCCTCTCGCTCGCCTACGCGGTGACCTTCGCGATCTTCACCGTCTTCGCGATGAGCTTCTTCCTGCCGGGTGTCCAGGCCAACGGCATGTCCTCGGCCCTGAACTCCGCGTGGGGTGTCCCGACCTGGGCCACGGCCATCGGCGTCGTCATCGCGCTCGCCTTCATCGTCATCGGTGGCGTCAAGCGCATCGCGACCTTCGCCGCCTTCGTCGTGCCGCCGATGGCGATCCTCTACATCCTCGTCGCGCTCGTCGTCTTCTTCGTCAACGTCGACCAGATCGGGCACGTCTTCAGCGAGATCTTCTCCGGCGCCTTCGGTGCCCACGCGGTCTACGGTGCGATCATCGGCCAGGCCGTCAAGTGGGGTGTCCAGCGCGGCATCTACTCCAACGAGGCCGGTCAGGGCACGGGCCCGCACCACGCCGCGGCCGCCGAGGTCTCGCACCCGGCGAAGCAGGGCTTCGTCCAGGCCTTCGCCGTCTACATCGACACCCTCTTCGTCTGCACCGCGACGGCCTTCATCATCATCTCGACGGACATGTACTCCGTCTTCGAGGGCGAGACCTACCCGGGCCCGACCCTCTACGAGGGCTCGGTCGGCACCGACGTCGAGCCCGGGCCGGGCTTCGTCCAGGCCGGCCTCGACAGCTTCGTCCCCGGTGCCGGGTCGGGCTTCGTCGCCCTGGCTCTCGTCTTCTTCGCCTTCACGACGATGGTCGCCTACTACTACATGGCCGAGGTCAACCTCGCCTACCTCACCCGCAAGATCCGCAACGGCGTCGTGCGTCGCGGTCTCATCCGGGCCCTGCAGGCGCTGATCCTCGTCTCCGTGGCGTACGGCGCCACGACGACGGCCGGGTCCGCCTGGGGCCTGGGCGACATCGGCGTCGGCACGATGGCCTGGCTCAACATCCTGGGCATCCTCCTGCTGCAGATCCCGGCGCTCAAGGCGCTCAAGGACTACCGCGCGCAGAAGGAGCAAGGCCTGGACCCGCAGTTCGACCCGCGGGAGCTCGGGATCGAGGGCGCGGACTTCTGGGTCGAGCGGGCCGAGGGGCGCGTCGCGCAGGGCACCCCGGCCGGGGCCGAGCGCGACTGACGCGGCCCGGCGCCGCCATGGCGCTGCTCACCTGACGGAATCCCGGCCGGGCGCGCTACGTTGGATCCAGCGGAGCGTGCCCGGACCGGGGACGCCCGAGCAGAGGAGACCGCCATGGCCACCCACCGCGTCCGCAACGCCGCCCACCTTGCCTCCGCCGTCCGCAGCGCGACCCGTCCCGGCGGGCCGACCCTGTGGCAGCGACTGCGCGCCGTGCCGCGGATGATCCGCGCCGTGCGCTCGGGCCAGTACACCGGGCTGAGCTCGACCCGCCTGCTCATGATGCTCGCCGGTGTCGGCTACGTCGTCTCGCCCGTCGACATCGTGCCCGAGGGCCTGCTGCTCGCCTTCGGCCTCGTCGACGACGTGCTCGTCATCGGGTGGCTGGCGACGACCCTCGTGCGTGAGACCGAGGACTTCATCGCGTGGGAGCAGGGCGCCACCGCGGCCGCGGCCGGTGCGCACCACGGCGCCCCGCAGTGGGAGCAGCCGATCCCGTCGTACGTCGTCCCCGACTGATCCACAGGTCCGGAGGCGTCCGAGCGGCCCTCCACAGCCACGACTGGCCCCTGCCGGCGCGCGTCGGCAGGGGCCAGATTCGGTGCATGACACAGATCGTGAGACCCCGCGACGCCGCCGAGCTCGCCGTCCTGATGCCCTACCAGCTCGGGTTCCACCCCGGGCCCTCCGTTTGCCTGACGCTCATGCGCGAGCGGCGCCTCGGTCTGCTCCAGCGGCACGACCTCGTCGCCGAGCCGGACGTGGCTCGGCGTGTGGCCGCGGAGGCCGTCGCCATCGCGCTCCGGGAGGGGGCGAGCAGCGTGCTGCTCATGGCCTTCGAGGACGACGAAGGGCAGTCCCTTGCCCTGCGAGCGGCGATGACCGCGGCGGCTCTCGAGGCCGGGCTGCCGGTGCACCAGCACCTCGTCGTCCGCGACGGCCACTGCCACACCGTCGACGGCCCTGGGGCGGGCCGTGCCCTGCGGCTCCCGCGACCCGAGGACGTGCCGGCGGTCGCTCCCTTCGTCGAGGCGGGGGTCTGCCCGGTACCCAGTCGGGATCACCTCGTGCGGGGGGTCCTCGCGGAGCGGGACGAGACGAGGGCGGCCGCCGTGGCCGTGGCGGCCAGCCCGCTGGGCGTGCGTCCCCGGGTCCCGGAGATCGCCACGGCCTGGACCCGGCTGCTCGACCCCGACGCCGGGGCCCGGCCCGTGGGAGACCTGGCCGACCGCGACCTGCTGGTGATCGCGAGGTCACTGCAGCTCGTCCCCTGGCGCGATGCCCTCCTCGCCGTGCTCTGTCCCGGGACCATGCCCCTGAGGGGGGTCGACGAGCACTGGATCTCGCTCGCGCTCGAGGTCACGAGGTGGTGCCCGTGGGTCCTCGGGGACGACGAGCTCGTGCCGGAGGTGGGGGAGCACCACGACGGGGTGCTCGCCGTCCGCACCCGGCTGCTCGAGCTGGCGCGTCTCGTCCCGGCCGAGCTCACCCCACCCCTGCTGACCTGCGCGGCGCACCTCGCGTGGTGGACGGGCGACGGCACGGTCACGGGGGTGTGCCTCGAGCGGGCTCTGCAGGTCGACCCCGACTACCGGCTCGCGGGGCTCATGCTCGAGCTGCTCTCCCACGGGGTCCGGCCGTGGGAGACGCCCAGGGTCGCCTGACCGGAGCAGGCCCCGTCCGCGCTGCGGACCCGGCTCGATCCGGCCGCCCGGGTGAGGTTAGAGTTGGCGCCAGGTCATGAGTGTCAGCGTCAAGCCCCGGCTAGCTGGCCGGCAACCCTCCTCGCGACGGGGTGCCCCGGGTGATGACCCGGCCGCATCGGAGTGATGTGGCAAGGCGAGACCCGGGAGCCCTCTCATGAGCGTATCCACCACACGGCCCACCACCTCTGCCCTCTGGCGTGACGACCACCCGTCCGGCGACCGCCTCTTCCAGCCCATCGGTGACCTCGTCGTCGAGTCGGGCGAGGTGCTGCCCGACGTCGTCCTGGCCTACGAGACGTGGGGACGGCTCTCGCCCTCCCGCGACAACGCGGTGCTCGTCGAGCACGCGCTCACCGGTGACAGCCATGTGGTCGGTCCTGCGGGCGAAGGTCACCCGACACCGGGATGGTGGCCCGGGCTCGTCGGGCCCGGCGCCCTCCTCGACACCGACGACTTCTTCGTCATCGCGATCAACGTGCTCGGTGGGTGCCAGGGCAGCACCGGCCCCGCGTCCCCCGGACCAGACGGCCGTCCGTGGGGCAGTCGCTTCCCGCGGCTGACCATCCGCGACCAGGTGACGGCCGAGGCGCGCCTTGCCGACGCCCTCGACATCCCGAGCTGGCACACCGTCATCGGTGGCTCGATGGGCGGCATGCGCACGCTCGAGTGGGTCGCCTCCTACCCGGACCGGGTCGGTACCGCGGTGGCCCTCGCATCGACCGCCTACGCCACCGCCGAGCAGATCGGCTGGAGCCAGACGCAGATCCACGCCATCCGCAACGACCCGTGGTTCGCCGGCGGCGACTACTACGGGCACCCGCAGGGCCCGGAGGTCGGCCTGGGCATCGCGCGGCGGATCGCACACATCACCTACCGCAGCGAGATCGAGCTGCACGACCGCTTCGGTCGTGATGTCCAGGACGAGGCGCCGGGGGAGAGCGGCCGGCCGCGCTACGCGGTCGAGAGCTACCTCGACCACCACGGGGGCAAGCTGGCGGCGCGCTTCGACGCCAACTCGTACATCGTGCTGTCCGAGGCGATGAACTCCCACGACATCGGACGCGACCGGGGTGGCATGGCGGCGGCGCTGGCCCCCTTCGCCGGCCGGCTCGTCGTCGTCCCGGTGGACTCCGACCGGCTCTACCCGCCCCGGCTCTCGGACGAGATCGCGCGGGCCCGACCGGGCACGGAGCAGGCGATGATCCGCTCCGTCGTCGGCCACGACGGCTTCCTCACCGAGGTCGACCAGGTGGCCGCGCTCCTGGGCCAGGTCGTCGCAGGACGGCCCCTCGTCGACACGAGGAGCCGGAGTGAGACAGGTCACGGCGGTGCGGTGTAGCGTCTGGCCAAGACCCGTCCAGCAGCACTAGCCAGTCGAGGAGCAACGATGACCATCGTCGTGGGGTACGTGTCCACCAAGGAGGGCGAAGCCGCCCTGGAGCGAGCCTTCGAGGAGTGCCGTCTGCGCAAGGACAAGCTCGTCGTCATCCACTCCGACCGCGGTGGCGCCGGACTGAGCGGCGACAGCGCCCGCAAGAACGAAGAGGACCTCAAGCAGGTCCGCAGCCGCCTCGACGAGGCCGGTGTCGAGGGCGAGGTGCGGGGGCTCGTCCGCGGCAAGGAGCCGGCCGAGGACCTCATCGTCGTCGCCGAGGAGACCGGCGCCAGCCTGATCATCATCGGACTGCGCAAGCGTACGCCGGTCGGCAAGCTCATCCTCGGCTCCAACGCGCAGCGAGTGCTGCTCGACGCGCCCTGCGACGTGCTCGCCGTCAAGGCGCGCTGAGACACGGACACCGATCAGCGGGCACCCCGACGGGGTGCCCGCTGACGCGTTGACGCAGACCTCGTTTTATAATGGTGATGAGCCCAGCGCACAGCGACCGGGCGAGTCGGGTCGACGGGGTCACACGCCACCCCCCTTCGATGCCGGCGGAATCCCCCGTGACGAAAGGTTGTTGGTGACTGCTGTGTCCCCACGGTCGGACGAGGCGCAGGACTCCCTCCCCAAGGAGTTTTCGCACCCATCGCTCCAGGAACTGGTCCGTGTGGGCCACACGACCGGATCCATCACCAGCGACCAGCTCCAGGCCGCTTTCACCGACGCGAAGGTCAGCCCGAGCCGGGGCAGGGTCGTGCTGCGCGCGCTCGGTGACCAAGGAATCGAGGTTCAGGTGCCACCGTCCACCCCCGCCAAGAAGACTGCGGCGAAGAAGACCACCGCGAAGAAGGCCGCGACCAAGAAGGCCGCCGCCCCCGCGAAGAAGGCTGCCGCCACCAAGACCGCTGCTGCCACGAAGAAGGCTGCGGCGCCGGCGAAGAAGACCGCCGCCAAGAAGGCGACCGCCACCAAGGCTGCTGCCGCTGCTGCGGCCGAGCCGGTCAAGAAGGCTGCGCCGGCCAAGACGGCCGCCGCGAAGAAGGCCGCCGCCAAGAAGGCCGCGGCCAACCCGACGACGACGACCGCCGAAGAGCCGGAGCCCGGTGAGGACGACGTCCTCCACGAGGACCCCAAGGCGGCGAAGAAGCCCGAGCAGGAGCCGGACGAGAAGTCGGGCTTCACGATCAGCAACGACGACGAGGACGACGCGCCCGCGCAGCAGGTCGTGACGGCCGGCGCCACCGCCGACCCGGTCAAGGACTACCTCAAGCAGATCGGCAAGGTCGCGCTCCTCAACGCCGAGCAGGAGGTCGAGCTCGCCAAGCGCATCGAGGCCGGTCTCTTCGCCGAGGAAAAGCTCGCCTCGGGCGAGAAGATCGAGATGAAGTTCAAGCGTGAGCTGTGGTGGATCGCGCAGGACGGCAAGAACGCCAAGAACCACCTGCTCGAGGCCAACCTGCGCCTCGTCGTCTCGCTCGCCAAGCGCTACACCGGTCGCGGCATGCTCTTCCTCGACCTCATCCAGGAGGGCAACCTCGGTCTGATCCGTGCGGTCGAGAAGTTCGACTACACCAAGGGCTACAAGTTCTCGACCTACGCCACGTGGTGGATCCGCCAGGCGATCACCCGCGCCATGGCCGACCAGGCCCGCACCATCCGCATCCCGGTGCACATGGTCGAGGTCATCAACAAGCTCGCTCGTGTGCAGCGGCAGATGCTCCAGGACCTGGGCCGCGAGCCCACGCCGGAGGAGCTGGCCAAGGAGCTGGACATGACGCCCGAAAAGGTCGTCGAGGTCCAGAAGTACGGTCGCGAGCCGATTTCCCTGCACACCCCGCTCGGCGAGGACGGCGACTCCGAGTTCGGTGACCTCATCGAGGACTCCGAGGCGGTCGTGCCGGCGGACGCCGTGAGCTTCACGCTCCTGCAGGAGCAGCTGCACTCCGTGCTCGACACGCTCAGCGAGCGCGAGGCGGGCGTGGTCTCGATGCGCTTCGGCCTGACCGACGGCCAGCCGAAGACGCTCGACGAGATCGGCAAGGTGTACGGCGTGACGCGCGAGCGCATCCGTCAGATCGAGTCCAAGACGATGAGCAAGCTGCGTCACCCGAGCCGCTCGCAGGTCCTGCGCGACTACCTCGACTGAGATTCACAGTCAGTCGGTGGCTGAGGCCCGGTTTCATGGGCTTTTCGTGCCTGACGGGAGACACGCTAGCACCGCATAGCGCATGTAGTCGAGATATCGACCTAGAATGGCTGCATGAGCGTGTCCCCGTCGGTCACCGAGCTGCAGGCCCTGGCGCAGTCCTGGGCACTGTCGCTGCGCGCTGACCGCAAGAGCCCGCAGACCCTCAAGGCGTACGGCGACGGGGTGCGGTTCTACCTCGCGTGGTGCCTCGAACAGGACGCCGAGCCGCTGCAACGCGCCTCGATCCGCGCGTGGGTCACCGACCTGCTCGACTCCGGCGCGGCCGCCTCGACGGCACGCAGCCGACAACTGGCGGTGCGCCGGTTCACCGCGTGGCTCGAGGACGAAGGGGAGATCGACACCGACCCCTTCCTGGGAGTCAAGGCACCCAAACTCGACCAGACCGTCGTCGAGCCGCTGACCGAGGACGAGCTGCGCGCGCTGCTCAAGGCGTGCATCCCGGCGAAGGGGGCCACCCGTGCCGAGGCGATGCGCGACCGGCGCGACGAGGCAATCATCCGCCTGATGCTCGAGACCGGGGCGCGGGCCGGCGAAGTCGTCGCCATGTCGCTGGCCGACGTAGACCCGCAGACCTCGACCGCGATCATCCGGCGCGGCAAGGGCGGCAAGGGCCGCGTGATCCCGCTGAGCGCCAACGCGGTCATGGCGATCGACCGCTACCTGCGCCACCGACGAGAGCACCGCCTGGCCGAGTCCGAGCACCTGTGGCTGGGGGACCGGGGCAAGCAATTCCGCTACGACGGGCTGCACAAGTCCCTCAAGATGCGGGCCGAGCGGGCCGGGATCGACCGCTTCCACCCGCACATGCTGCGCCACACCGCCGCGCACCGCTGGCTCGCCGCCGGCGGGTCAGAGTCCGGTCTCATGGCTGTGGCCGGCTGGACGCGCCCGGACATGCTCATGCGCTACACGAAGGCGCAGGCGTCTGCCCGAGCAGCCGACGAAGCCAAGCGGCTGAACCTGGGGGAGTTGTGACGACGGTGTGCGCCCGCGTTGCGCACACCGTCGATGTCCCGTAGAGTGTGACACGTTGGGTGTTTCGCACACCCAAAATCTAGGGCCCCTTGAGGGTCCTTTTTCATGCCCAATTCTGGGCCGCACGACAACTTCACAGACTGATTCCCGCGAGGGGAGGTGGCCATGCCTCCCTAAGCACAGCTCCGTCATTTTCCACGGCATCACGTAGGCGACCAGATCGCTACCACAACCACACAGACCCACCAGAAGGCCCGCCACCGTGCGGGCCTTTTGCATGCCCGGATACGGAGTTATCACCATGGCTGAGACGAACGCAGAGCGCCGCCTGGCCGCGCAGATTGCTGCACATGAGTCCTGGGCGCAGACGCCCGACAGGTCGGCGAGAACGGCGGCTGCCCGCCGTGCACTCGATCAGAAGTTCCTGCGAGAGGCCGGGGGTGACCCCCAGCGCGCCGAGTCGCTGCGTAGGGCCCACTTCAAGCGGCTGGCGCTGAAGTCCGCGCAGTCCCGCCGTCGTGCGCGGGAGGCCGCCGAGGCTGCCCGCGCTGCCGAGGCTGAGCTCGAGGCCCTGGGCGGTGCCCATGCCTGAGCGGACAGAAGTGCGCCCCCCGGTCGGCGAAACCGAGGGGCAGAAGATCACACGGGCGACGCGCTCTCTCGACGTCAAGATTACCGCTGACCTGGCCGCCCGCGCACGCAGGCACGACCACGGTGTGCTCGTGCTGGCCGAGCGTCGGGACGGCATCGTCACCTCGCAGGTGTTCGCGGACCTGGCCGCTGCTGAGCGCAAGGTCTGGCGCACGCGTGAGCGCGGGCTGTCGGCGTCGCTGCAGCTCGTGCGACTGCTGCCCGTGGGTCACGTCGACCTCGAGAGCATCGGGGGTGAGCGTCGATGAGTGCTCACCAGCGTCTGGTCGACGCCCTGGCCGGAGCCGGGTGCAAGGTCAGCAACGGCGGCCGGGCATCGACCTGCCCCGCGCATGACGACCACGCCCCGAGCCTGTCCATCGGTCCACGAGATGACCGGGCCGGGGTCGTGGTCAACTGTCACGCCGGGTGCAGTGCTGAGGCCGTCACCGCTGCGGTAGGGCTGACCCCGGCCGACCTGTTCGACGCCCCGAGCAAGCCCAACGGCAAGCCCGTGCAGGTAGCCACCTACGCCTACGTGGACGAGCAGGGAACCGTGCTGTTCGAGAAGCTGCGGTTTGAGCCCAAGACGTTTCGCCAGAGGGCTGCTGACGGCTCGTGGAGCCTCTCCGGGGTACGTCGGGTGCTCTACCGCCTGCCCGAGGTTCTGGAGGCCGTGCAGGACGGCCGGACGGTATACGTCGCCGAGGGCGAGAAGGACGCCGACGCGCTGGCCGCTGCTCGGGTGACCGCGACGTGCTGGACCGAGGGGGCATGGCGGCCGGGCACCACGGCGAAGTGGCGACCCGAGTACACCGCCACACTGGCCGGAGCTCACGTGGTCATCGTCCGCGACCGGGACGAAGCGGGGCAGCACACGGCCGCGACCATCGCGCAGGCCCTCGAGCCGGTGGCCGCATCGGTGTCCGTGGTGGAGCCGACCAGCGGCAAGGACGCGAGCGACCATCTGGCGGCCGGCCGCACGGTGGCCGACCTCGAGCCCGTACATGCCTCCAACGAGCCCGTGGAGGCTGCCGGGGAGGCCGGAGACGAGCCAGGCGCGTCGTGGGCTGCCCTCGACCTGTCTGCGACGGTGGCCGGAGTCCTGGCGGGGACCATCGAGCGTCCTGCGCCGACCATCGGGCGACGTGCGGACGGGCAAGCCCTGTTCTACCGCGGGCGCGTCAACGGCGTAGCCGGAGCGTCCAACGCCGGCAAGTCATGGACCGGGTTCTACACGTGCGCGCAGGAGATCGCCGCGGGCGAGCACGTCGTGTACGTGGACCTCGAGGACGACGACCAGGGAGCGGTCACCCGGCTGCTCGACCTGGGTGTCGACCCCGAGGTCATCCCGACGCGGTTCCACTACGTGCGCCCCGCCGAGGCGTTCGGCCTGCTGAGCGCGGAGAGGTTCGGGCAGCTGCTGGACCAGGTGAGCCCGAGTGTGGTCGTCATCGACAGCACGGGCGAGTCACTGGCGCTCGAGGGTGCCAAGCCCAACGACGACGACGACGTGGCCCGGTGGTTCCGACGGATGCCGACGGCCATTGCCCGGCGCTGCGGTGCCGCTGTGGTCGTGCTCGACCATGTGACCAAGGCCGAGGACGGCGGGCTGTGGCCCATCGGGTCGCAGCGCAAGCGGGCCGCGATCACCGGGGCGCAGTACATGCAGGTCAACGTCAAGGCGTTCGACCGGACGACCACGGGCTACAGCAAGCTCGTGTGCGCGAAGGACCGGCACGGCAACTACCACCAGTCGCAGACCGTGGCGCTGCTCCACGTCGCCCCCGGAGCGGACGGGGTGCGCCTCGAGCTGCGAGCACCCGCCGAGACGGGCACGAGCGGTGTCGGCACATGGAAGCCGACCGCGATCATGGAGAACATCTCCCGCACGCTCGAGGACGCCGGAGAGGCCCTGTCCTTCCGTGGCATCGATGAGCGGGTCAGCGGCAAGGCCGACCACAAGCGGGCCGCGCTGCGAGCACTGGCCGAGGCCGGGCACATCGTCGTCACGGACGGGGCGCGCAACGCGAAGTTGCACAGCTTCGTCACGCGCTACACCCAGCGCGACGACCCCGGCAGCGACCTCTACGAAGAGCGGGACACACTCAACCCCCCGAATGCGTGCATTGACCGTGGTGAGTGTGTCCGTGTCTTAGGACGGGACACGGGACACACACACTCAGACCGTGTCCCGGACACGGTGGGGACACAGTCGGGACACGGTGGGGATGAGCCCCCTTCGCTGACCTGTGGACACCACGACTGCACCGAAGAGCCACGCCCCGGCAAGGTCATGTGCGCGCGGCACTTCACCCGAGAGCCGGTGACCCGATGAGCGCCGGCGACACCCTCGAGCAGATGACCGGGCAGCGCATCCCCGGAGGGTGCGACCAGTGCGACGCCTACCAGACCGTGGATGCCGACCAGGCACCCATCTACCGGGTGACCGTGCACCACGACGACTGGTGCCCCACCCGCACCGCGACGAGAGGAAGCACCCGATGAGCGCCCGTGAAGTCCGAGAGCAGATCGACAAGCTAATGACCGAGTACGGGGCGCGCCGGATCACCCACGGCTCCCGACGCACCTACGTAGTGCCCATCACAGGCCGCAGCCACCTGAAGGTCGAGACACACGTGCGCGGGTCGGTCACGACCGATCTAGCGATGGAGCGGTGGAACTGCCTCGACGCCCCGAGCGAGATCGCAGACCCGTGGCTTGAGGCCAATGTGTGGCCGTCGACGCGCCGATGGATCGAGCGGACCAAAGCCTGGTCGGCGTTCTTGCCCACGGGCGGCTCCTACTCGGGTAGTCGCGTCCTCACTGCCGAGGCCGTTGAAGTCCTGGCCGCCTGGCTGCCCAAGGAAGTCGAGTGGCAGCACATCGCCGCGAGCCGAGAGTGGGCCGCGTCATGACCGCGCGCGAGGCCCTCGACAGGGCACTGCTCGACCTCGCTGCCGACGGCCGTCGACCGCGCTGCGGTGAACCGGCAGACCACGACCTGTGGACGTCGGAGGACCGGGACGAGCGTCGACGTGCCGCACAGCTGTGTGCTCGGTGTCCGCTGCTCCACCCGTGCGCCGAAGCCGCCGAGGAGATGGAAGAGCGGTGGCACGTCTTCGGGGGCGTCGACCGCACCCGGACCCGACCCAACAACAGGAGGACCACATGAGCACTGACCCCGACGCCCACGCGCTCGTCGTCGACCTTGCCCAGCACGCCGGCGACCACGGGGCGTGTCTCGACCTGCTGGCCGATTACCGCGACGACCACGGGCTAGCCCAGGCGCTGCTCGTGTTCGAGCTGGCGCTGGCCCAGACCTTCGGCGCCCACATGAGCCGAACCGACAACACCGGGGCGCCCGTCCCGGTGACCATCGAAAGAGAGAAGGACTGACCATGTTCGACCGCACCCCCAACGAAGTGACCCGAGCCGCCCGGCAGGTCATCACCGACATGACCCGGATCGGGGCCACCCTCCCACCCGAGATCGCCGCAGCCGTCGAAGCCAAGGACCGTGAGCAGACCGGGCTGCGGACCCTCCTCGAGCACGGCACCGACGCCAAGCTGACCGATCTCGCCGCCGCGCGGGTCAAGGGCCAGAAGGTCAACCAGAGCGAGCTGACCGACGTGCTGCTCGGTGCCGCGCTGGCTGCCCGCCCGCAGGCACAGGACGGCATCACCAGGGCCGCTGACAGCGTGATCGGTCACGCGCTCAGGGACAACGCGGACGCTGTGGTCGACGCGCTGCGGCCGACGTTCGACCAGGCTGCCGCCGCCATCGGCGCCGCCCGCGACGTGCTCGGAGACGTCGACCTCGACGACCTCGAGGCCGTCACCGCGAAGGGAGGCAACGCCGCCCAGCACTGGCAGGACGCCAAGGCAGCTACCGAGCGCATCCACCAGGTGAAGACGGTCATTGAACGGCTGGCCGCTGCCGGTGGGTATCCCAAGACCGCAGACCCCCGCGAGAAGTGGCTGCCCCTGCTCGACGTGGACCTGCCCGGGTACAAGACCCTCACGCGGGACGCCAACGCGTGGGACGCCGCCCGGGCCGGCACGCTCTCCCTCGCCGGCCCCACCGAGTACCAGGCCCGCCTGGCTGCCCTGGACCAGGCGTGGGGGCGGGACCCGAAGAACCCCGCCACCCGTCTGGGCCCCGGGGTTGGGCAGCATCCCACCGACCGGGCGCCCGCCGACGTGATCGGGGGGGCCCTGTGAGCAGCGACGACATGACCCCCGAGGAGTTCGCCCGCCGGCTGTTCGCACCGAGCAAGACGACACAGCACCTGGCACAAGAGTTCCCGCCGTCGCGTGAAGGTGTCACCGACGAGGAAGCGCGCGCGTTCTTCGGGATGCCAACCGACGACGAGCAGGACTGACCGACACGAATGAAGCGCTGGCCGCGAGGCGAACCGCGACACCACGACCGAGAGGAATACAACGATGCCGTTCGCATCGACAGCCAAACGCGATCGAGCACGACGACGCATCGCGCAACAGGTCAAGGCTGGCGCTCCGTGCGCGCTGTGCGGTCGACCGATCGACCTCGAGCTCGCGTATCCACATCCTGACTCGTTCACCGTCGACCACATCACGCCAACCAGCCACGGCGGCACCGACCACTACGAGCAGCTACGTCCCGCGCACTTCCGGTGCAACCGAACGCGCTCCAACGGGCCCGACGGCACCGTGCGCCGCAACTCCGGCGCCCTCGAGGCGTGACCCGACCCGGGAGGACCACGGCGGCGAGAGAGACCCACCCACTATCCCCGACCCCGGCCTCTCTCGCCGCCCCTCGTCGGCATTGGCATCTATCTGGACCCCTGAGAACCCCAAGGAGACCCCATGACCACCAAACCCGCTGAGACGTCCGATCTGGACCGCCTGCAGGCCGCTCGTGACCGCCTCGAGGCCGTCCTGCACAACCCCGAGACCAGTCCGCGCGATCTGGCGACCGTCTCGCGTGAGTACCGCCTGCTGGTGGAGAAGATCGCGGCGATGGCCCCCGCTGCTACGTCGTCCAAGCTCGACGAGATCGCGGCCAAGCGCGCCAAGAGGAAGGGGGCGTGATGGCGACGACTGATCCGACGTTCTCCCGCGTGCCCGAGGGCGACGAGACGACCGGGCAGGAGTGCGTCGACCTGGCCCGCGCCTACGGCATCGGTCTGGACGCGTGGCAGGAGGACGTCGTGCGGGGCATCCTGCGTGAGTCTGGGGGCTCGTGGTCAGCGACCCAGGCGGGGCTCGTGGTGGCGAGGCAGTCCGGCAAGGGGCAAATCCTTGTCGCGCTGGAGCTGTACGGGCTGACCGTGCTGGGAGAGACGATCTTGCACACCGCCCACGCGGTGAAGACCTCCAGTGATGCGTTCCGGCGACTGTGGGCCGTCATCCAGCAGCACGACGATCTCGCGTCGAGGGTGCGCCGCCACAGCCAGATGATCGGCGCCGAGTACGTCGAGTGGGACTCCGGTGCTCGCATCGCTTTCACGACGCGCAGCGCGTCGGCTGGCCGTGGCCTGTCCGTGGATCGCCTCGTGGTGGACGAGGCCGAGGACTTGCCCGCAGCCGAGGTCGGTGCGCTGGCTCCCACGGTCTTCTCGAGGCACCACGCTCAGTCACTGTACTTCGGGACAGCACCCGGGGTGATGCACGACTCCGAGGCGTTCGAGGGCATGCGTCGTGCGGCCCATGACGGGCTGAACCCGCGCTTGGCGTGGTGGGAGTGGGCTGCCGAGTACGGGCACGATATCGACGACCGCGAAATGTGGGTGCGGGTCAACCCGGCCGTGGCGTCTGGCCGTGTCGCGCTCCAGGCCATCGAAGACGACCGTTCGGTGCTGCCCGTCGACCAGTTCCGCGCCGAACGGTTGAGCATGTGGATACCCAGGGGGCAGGCAGGGCAGGTGTTCGACGCGGGCACGTGGGCTGGGCTGCTGGACGAGGACAGCATGGCGGTGGAGTCCTTCGCCATCGGCATCGACGTCCCGCTCTCGCGTGAGGTGGCCACGGTAGCGGTGGCTGGACGGCGTGCTGACGGTCTGCTTCATGTGGAGTGGTACGAGACCCAGGACGGCACCGCGTGGCTCCCGGAGTGGGTCCGCCCGCGCATCGGCAAGGCGGTGCGGGCCGTGGTCGTCGACCAGCGCAACGCTGCCGCTGAACTGGACTGGCGAGCGGCGGGTGTCCGGCCCACGGTGGCGACCTCGAGGGACGTCCCGGCCGCTGCCGGCGGCTTGTTCGAGGCGGTCACGTCCGGCACGGTTCGCCACCGAGGGCAGACAGAGCTCACGCGGGCGGTTCTGGGTGCGCGGCAACGGCCGATGATGGGAGGCCACGTGTTCGGGTGGGATCGAAAGGCACCCGGCTCGAGCGTCCTGTTGGCCGCGTCGCTGGCGTTGTGGGGCGTCGAGGCTCAGACCGTCGAGCGGCCGCTGCGGGCACTGCCCGGGAAGGCTGGTGGCGGCATCGCGGTCCTCTAGCGTGACCACATGCAGCGGATCGACGCTGGCGAGAGGGTCCTGCGGGGGCCCGCCCCTGGGGCAGGTTGCCGTTAGTTACACCTATCTGTAACGTTACGGGTATGAGCATCTCCACCCCCGGCGTCCGGCCAGACATCCCCTTCCAGGTCATCACCCCCGCTGACGTTCGAGCGTCCATCGCTCGCGCTCGTCGCCACCTCGAGCAGGCCGCCGCAGAGATCGCCTGGCAACACGAGATGGAATCTCACCGCACCCTCGCGTATCGGTCATGGGGCGCGATGCGGGATGCCGAGTACGAGGGAGTCGCGTTCATGGTCCCGAGCAAGTCAAACCCCGGCTGGCAAGGCATTGACGTTGGCGAGCCCGAGGTGACGCGCTCGTGCCCACGGTGCGGCCGTGGCATGTTCGGGAGGGTGGATCGCCGGTATTGCTCATCGGCGTGCCGCCAGGGCGCATACAGGGACCGGAAAGGCTGACTGCGGACCCGCAAGCGGGGCAGAGTTCTGGCATCCCCCACCAGGGTTACCCCCGATCCAGCCACCCCATTCGGAAGGGGCCAGCACGCATGGCCCACCCTCGAAACGAGAGCGGGCTGTACTGGAATCGCGGGGCGTTGATCAAGCGCTGATCCGCGACCTGCCGCACCCCTGCAATACGGCCGATGGGACTTGGTGCAGGGCGGTCTCTGGTTTGCGTCTAGGACCGTGAGGGAGGACGACGGGGCCGGGTGGCCCTGGCAGGCACACGGGCCCGTGAGAGACCGTGTGCGAGCCGCGGTGACCCGACGGGGCGCTACCTCAGCGCGCGTCCTCGATGATCCGGGCAGCCTCGACGAGCGCGGCACCGAGGCCGCTGGCTTGGGCAGGCGTGAGACCCGCCTCGACGGGATCGGGCAGGTGCACGGTGACGTCCTCACCCGGCTCGAGGCACAGGCCGAGCACGACGTCGCCCACCGTGACCTCACCGACGTGTGTCCCCGGCTCGAGGGCTGGGTGGCTGCTGCACCACGTCGGGCAGGTGAGCGCCTCGATCTGGGTCACGAAGTTCGAAACCCGCACGCCGAGCAGGTCGCACGCGTCGTGGAGCTCGTCGACCGTGGGGTTATCCGAGACACTGACGTCATGGCCGGCACGTCGCAGGGACGCGCGCAGGTGGCCGGTGATGCGCTGAGTGAAGGCGACTGCCTGCGTGACGCGCTGCCCTGCCTCGAAGGCGGCAAGCGCGGTCTGACAGTCCACGCAGCCGTCGAAGTGGGCACGCGCAGTCTCGTCGGTCCACGGGCCCTCAGCGCCGCACCACATGCCGGCGAAGGAAGGCCACACGTCCTGGGCGCTCATCGGGTGGCCTCGAGGATGCAGGCGACCGTCACGACGACGAGCGAGCCGAACAGGCCGATGGTCTGGGCTGCCGCCGTGGCCGCGGGTAGGGTGAAGTCCACGTTCAGCACCTCCATGCTGTCCGTCTGGCCCTCGGTAGTTTCCGCTACGCGGGGGCCGCCCCGTTAGTCGGGGATATTTCGCACTACAGCGCTTGAAACCGAGTGGCGATCTGCCGCCAAACCCGCCGTGTCGCACAGTGCTGAGGTCGTCCCTAGTGCGCGACTACCTCGACTGATCGACGTCGACGCGCCCACGTGGCGCGTGACACCTCGAGCCCCGGCTCCGCACGAGTGCGACACTCCTGCGGAGCCGGGGCTGATGTGCGTCACCCCATCGCGTGGCGGGTGGGCCGGAGTCGGACGACGGGGGAGTCAGCGCCGGGAGAGTTGGGGGAAGGGGGAGTCAGCGCCGGGGGAGGCGGCGCAGGATCGCCCGGCCCAGGGACCGCCAGGCGTCGACCCCCTCCTGGGGCCACAGCAGCGAGCGTGCCCGGGGCAGACCCTGACGGGTCGAGCGCACCCGGTGCACGACGGCCCCGACCTGGGCGCTGATGTCCGGCAGGTCGGCGCCGGGCGCGCCGTAGCGGGCGCGCTCGAGCGTCGCGACGACCTCGTCGAGCTGTCCCTGCAGCGGCGCGTCCAGGTGCATGCGATGACCGATCCACGCGCCGGCCTGGCGCGGGGTGGAGCCGACGGGCGGCCGGATGCCGAGGTCGTCGAGCTGGGCGACGAGCTCATGCCACTCACGCTCGACCCGCTGGGCGTCGTCGGTCGCCGTGCGGCGGCGGCGTCGTCGGGCCAGGACCGCGGTCACCGGCATGATCGCCGCGAGGGCCAGCACGGCGACGAGGCCGACGAGCCACCACAGCCACCGAGGGGTGCCCGTGTCCGCACCGGCCTGGGGGTCGACGGCGGTGGCATCCTCCACCTCGGAGCTCGTCGTGGAGGTCGACGTCGACGAGTCGGAGGTGCTCGTCCCGGTCTCGTCGGTGTCCGTCGAGTCGGAGCTGGCGATGCTGTAGCCCGGGACGCTGGCCGCCCGCTGGCCCGGCGTCGGCTCGAAGCGCATCCAGCCGACGCCTTCGAAGTACAGCTCGGGCCAGGCGTGGGCGTCGCTGGCGCGGACCACGCGCGCGCGGCCGTCCGGGCTCGACCCGGGCAGGAAGCCGACGACCACCCGCGCGGGGATCCCGCGGGCCCGGGCCAGCAGGGTCATCGTCGCCGCGAACTGCTGGCAGTAGCCGACTCCGGTCTCGAGGAAGTGCACGATCGGGTCGCGACCCTCGGGCATCGCCGGCAGGTCGAGGCTGTAGCTGTAGGAGGCACTGCGCAGGTGCTCCTGGATCGCCTGTGCCGCCTCGAGGGGCGTGGCGTCGACCGGGGCGAGCGACTCGGCCAGCTCGGTGATCTCGACGGCCGACCCGGGGTCGAGGGAGACGTAGGCGTCCCGGTAGGCGGTGGTGTCGACGACCTCGGTCTGGCCGTCGTCGCGCAGCACCGAGCCGGCGAGGTCCTCCTCCTGGGGGTCGAGCTCGATGAAGGAGGCGGAGTAGGTCCCGGGGGTGCGCTGCACCCGAGCCGTCCCGTCAGCGCCGACCGACCAGGCGATGCCCCCGAGGTCGGCCGAACGGGTGAGCCACGGCAGCGGCAGCTGCGGCGCCGCGACGCCGTTGTCCTCGACGAGGATCGTCCGCGGCTCCCGGTCGACCGACTCGGGGACGGTGCGCAGCGGGTCCCTCGGGGTGAAGCCCTCGCGGGGCTCGAGAGCCCGCGAGCGCATCTGGCCGAAGCCGTCGGTGAAGTCCTCGACGACCGCGACGCGCAGCGGCTGCGGGGTCGGGTCGTCGGTCGTGTAGCGCATGACCGGGGTCTGGCTCGGCGACTCGAGACTGCGTCGCAGGTCGAGCTCGGTCGAGAGCCGGATGCCCGTGCCCGCTCCCGCTCCGTCTCCTCGGCCGAGACCGTCGAGCACGTAGCGGGTCGGCAGGTGCGGGACGAAGCCCGCGGCCACCATCGCCGCGACGACCGCCACGGCACCCACCCCGGCTGCCTGCCTGCGGTGTGAGCGGGCGGCGACCCCGTCACCGTCGCCATCGGCCATCAGGGGGATCGACGTGGTCCACCCACGCAGGTCGACGTCGGACTGGTGCGCGACCATCGCCAGCCACAGCGCGGCGGCGACGACGAACCACACCCAGTGGAGGGACCCGCCGGAGTTGGCCGCCGAGACGAGGAAGAGCGAGAGCAGGGGCAGCCCGGCCACAGCCGGGCTGGCGGCAGCCGTGCTCGCGAGGTCGACGGCGAGGGCGACGACGACGACGATGATGACGAGGCAGACGACGATGCCGGGGGTGGCCGGCGCCGGTGCAGCGTAGGTCGTGATCGTGTGGTGCGCCTGCTCGAGGTGCCCCACGAGCGCGGTCCACGTCTGCGGGGTCGGGACGACGACGAAGCGGGTGGTGTCGCCGAGCTGGGAGACGAGCACGTACAGCCCGGCGACGAGGGTCTGGCCGAGGACGATGACGCCCGAGCTCATGGTGAGGCTGCGCAGGAGCATGCCGGCGGCCGCGACGACGATGACGCCGAGCACCGCGGGCACGACCCAGGGCGGGGTGTCGAAGAGCCGCACGAGGGGCAGGGTGACGGCGGTGGTCGCCGCGGCGGAGAGCAGACCGGCGACGATCCGCGCCTCGCCCCTCACCGGATCGCTCCCATGCCGACCGTGGCGCGTGCCCACACCTCGGGCAGCGAGGCCCCCGGCGAGACGACGTGGGCCCGCCACCCGCCGAGGGCGAGCTGCTGGGCGGTGGCCCCGGCGGGCCCCCCTTCGTCCTGACCCTGGGCGAAGCCCCCGCGATCGATGACCAGGGCGATCCCGTGCCGGGAGCGGCCCGTGCACATCGCGGCGACGTCGTCGTCGAGGGCGCCCACGACGCCGACGACGAGGCCGCCACCGTGGTGGGCGAAGTCGTCGAGGGCCTCGACGATCCCGCTCGGAGAGGTCGTCTCGCGGGGCTGGACCGCGGCGAGCTCGTCGAGGGCGTGGTCGATGCCCTGCACGGGTAGCACCGTGCCGGAGGTGTCGGAGGCGAGGCACAGGTGCACCTCGAAGCGCTCTCGCAGGAGCAGGGTGGCGACGGACGCCACCGCGGTCACCGACCACTCGAATGAACCGCCGTCTCCCGTGCCGGCGTGCACGGCGGCCCGGTCGTCGAGGAGCACGAGCGCTCGCCGCCTCGTGGGCTGCTCGTCCTGGCGGACCATCGTCTCGCCGGTGCGCGCCGTCGAGCGCCAGTGGATGCGGCGCAGGTCGTCGCCCATGCGGTACTCGCGCACGGCGACGTCGTCCTCACCGTGCAGGGCGATCCTCGGGGAGGTCGTCGTCTCGCCACCGCTGCCCGCGGCGACACCGCGCACGGGGGAGAGGGGCACGACGCGGGGCAGCACGACGAGGGTCGCCTCGCCGGGGATCGTCACCCCCCGCGTCGCCAGGCCGAAGGGGTCGTCCACCCGCAGCGTGAGCGGTCCGATGCGGTGGTGGCCGCGCACGTGCGACCGCACGCGGTAGGTCAGCTGGCGGGACTCGCCGCCGTCGAGCCGCGGGACGAGCAGGTGTGGCCGGTCACCGAGCGCGTAGGCGAGCCCCTCCTCGCCGCGCAGCAGCGGGGTCGGCAGCCGGCCGTCGTTGCGCACCCGCACGGTCACGTCGGCGTGGGCGTCCGCCGTCACCCGGGTGGGGTGGACGACTCGGGTGATGTCGAGGTCGAGCTCGCGGCGCGCGAGGAGCACGGCGAGCCCCGGGAGGAGCACGAGCAGCAGCCCGATCTTCGTCAGGTCGTGCAGACCCAGGACGAGACCGGTGGCGACGACGAGAGCCCCCGCGCCGACGAAGAGGCGCCCCCGGAGCGTCACCTGCGTTTCCTCACCGGGAGGCGGGCACGCGCGTGCGGCGCACGAGCTCGGTGACGATGTCGAGGGGCTCGCGGCGGGCGAGCTGGGCCTCGCTGCTCAGGAGCAGACGGTGGGCCAGGACGACCGGCGCAATCGCCTGGATGTCGTCGGGCAGCACGTGGTCGCGGCCCTCGAGGGCGGCTCGGGAGCGGCCGGCGCGCAGCAGGTGGAGGGTGGCGCGCGGGGAGGCGCCGAGCCGGATGAGGGAGCTGGTGCGGGTCGCGGCGGCGATGTCGACGACGTACTGCCGCACGGCGCTCGAGGCGTGGACGGTGCGCACCGCGCGGATGAGCCGCGCGATGCCGTCGGCGTCGGTGACCGGCTGGAGCTGGTCGAGCGGTGAGCTCGCACCGTGGTGGTCGAGCATGGCGACCTCGGCCGCGCTCGTGGGGTAGCCCATCGACAGCCGGGCCATGAAGCGGTCGCGCTGGGCCTCGGGCAGGGGATAGGTGCCTTCCATCTCCACCGGGTTCTGCGTCGCCATGATGATGAAGGGCCGCGGCAGCTCGTAGGTCGTGCCGTCGACGGTCACCTGGGCCTCCTCCATGCACTCGAGGAGGGCGGACTGCGCCTTGGGCGAGGCGCGGTTGATCTCGTCGCCGATGACGACGTTGGCAAACACCGCGCCGGGGCGGAACTCGAAGTCGTGCTGGTCCTGGTTGTAGATGCTTACGCCGGTGATGTCGCTCGGCAGCAGGTCGGGGGTGAACTGCACCCGACGGACCGAGGCGTCGATGCTGCGCGCCAACGTCTTGGCGAGCATCGTCTTGCCGACGCCCGGGACGTCCTCGACGAGTAGGTGCCCCTCGGCGAGGAGCACGGTGACGGCGGTGCGCACGACGTCGGGCTTGCCCTCGATGACGGCGTTCATGGCGTCGGTGAGCGCGCCACCCACCCGCACCACGTGCTCGAGGTCCGCGCTGGGGACGGCCATCGTCGGGGTGCTCTCCCTGCTGAGGGTCACGTGGTCTCCGATCCGGACGAACGATGCCGCCCCACTTCGCTCCGCTGTGCACCCGACCCTACGTGGCCCGGCGCGCCTCGCCCCCGAATACCGGCGACCGAGCCACTGACGGCAGGACGCGGGTGCGCCGAGGCCCCCGCGGAGGAGTCGGCGACGGATATTTCGCCCCACTTTGCACCACCCTTGATTTATCAGGGAAAACTCAGCATCTGATCGGCGAAAACCTGCCTGAGTGGGTGTCTTTTGTCTCATGGGTGGAGTAAAGTGGGGCAACAAGGAAGAGCAGGGAGCCATGCGGGTCGAGACGAAGGGGAGGTGGCCGCGATGTTCCTCGGTACCCACACCCCGAAGCTCGACGACAAGGGCCGGCTCTTCCTCCCCGCCAAGTTCCGCGACAAGCTCGCCGGCGGCCTCGTCATGACCCGCGGGCAGGAGCGCTGCCTCTACGTCTTCCCCATGGACGAGTTCGCCAAGATCACGCAGAAGTTCCAGGAAGCCCCGACGTCGAGCAAGGCGGCCCGCGACTACATGCGCGTCTTCCTCTCCGGCGCGAGCGACGAGATCCCCGACAAGCAGGGCCGGGTCACCGTGCCGGCCGCGCTGCGCCAGTACGCCGGCCTCGACCGTGACTGCACGGTCATCGGGACCGGCTCGCGCGTCGAGGTCTGGGACACCGCCGCGTGGGAGGAGTACCTGGCGAGCACCGAGCAGGCCTTCGCCGACCAGTCCGAGGAGGTGATCCCCGGACTCATGTGACAGCTGCTGCCATCCGGCCTCCAGCCGTGACGGCGCCGACCCGACTTCCCCCGGGCCGGATCGTCCCGGATGGGGACCAGGTGGCAGCAGCGAGCACCAGCCGGAGATCACCACCCCGCACCGCACCACCACCCGACACCACCGACGAGCACGAAAGGAGCACCGTGGAGCACGACGCCGACCGTGACCTGACGACCGACGACCGCGACGCGGCCTCCCGCCACGTCCCCGTCATGCTCGACGAAGTCCTCGAGCTCCTCGCGCCCGCGCTCTCCACGCCGGGCGCGATCCACGTCGACGGGACCCTCGGCATGGGCGGCCACGCGCAGGCCGTGCTCGAGTCCGACCCGCAGGTCCGCCTCATCGGCATCGACCGCGACCCGCAGGCGCTGCGCCTCGCGGGGGAGCGGCTCGCTCCCTTCGGCGACCGGGTCACCCTCGTGCACGCGGTCAACGACGAGATCGGCGAGGTCCTCGACGACCTCGGCATCGACACGGTGACCTCCGCCTTCTTCGACCTCGGCGTCTCCTCGCTGCAGCTGGACGAGACCGAGCGCGGCTTCGCCTACGCGCACGACGCGCCCCTCGACATGCGGATGGACCCCACGACGGGCGTCACGGCCGCCGAGGTGCTCAACACCTACGACGCCCGGGACCTGGCCCGGGTGCTGTCGGAGTTCGGCGAGGAGCGCTTCGCCCGCAAGATCGCCGGCGCGATCGTCCGCGAGCGGGAGGTCTCTCCCTTCGACCGCTCGGGGCGGCTCGTCGAGCTGCTCCGCTCGACCATCCCCATGGCCTCGCAGCGCGGGGGTGGGCACCCGGCCAAGCGGACCTTCCAGGCCCTGCGCATCGAGGTCAACGAGGAGCTCGCCGGGTGGTCCCGGGCGCTCCCGGTGGCGCTGCGGCGGCTCGCTGTCGGTGGGCGCATCGCCGTCCTGTCCTTCCACTCGCTCGAGGACCGCATCACCAAGAAGGCGCTCGCCCGCGGCGCGACGTCGACCTCGCCGGCCGACCTGCCCGTCGAGCTGCCCGAGCACGCGGCCGAGCTGCGGCTGACCACCCGGGGTGCCCTCACCCCGAGCGAGCACGAGCTCGCCACCAACTCCCGATCCGCCTCGGTCCGACTGCGTGGGGCCGAACGCATCCGTCCACCGAGAGAAGGCGCGTAAGAGATGAGCCAGTCGACCGTCGCCACCACCGTCGCCCGCCGAACCCCGGCCCGTCGGGAGCGCGCCTCGCTGCAGGTCGTCACGCCCGCCGACCGGTCCGGGTCGCCGTGGTTTGCCGTCCTGTGCGTCGCCCTCCTGCTCGCCGGTCTTGCCGCCGTGCTCGGGCTCAACACCTCGATGGCCCAGGACTCCTTCAAGGTCTCCGCGCTCGAGGCCCGCTCGGCGAGCCTCGCGGACACCGAGGACTCCCTCGCCCAGTCGATCAACGCCAAGTCCGCGCCGCAGAACCTGGCGACCCGCGCGGACGAGCTCGGCATGGTGCCGGCCCAGTCAGCGGCCTTCATCGACGTCGACCAGGGCAAGGTGCTCGGCGTGGCGACGGTGGCCGAGAAGCCCGACGGATTTACGGTGGGAGCAGCGGCCACGAGCACCGCGGACGAGGCGGACAAGAGCTCGACGAGCACGAAGAAGACCGCCGACGAGAGCATGAAGAAGCAGAGCAGCACCAAGAGCAGCAGCTCGACCAAGGACTGAGAGGGGGAGCGCGGTGAGCCAGCGCCGACCCGAGGACCCCCGGAGCACGGGCCGGCCCACGCGCTCGGCCCGCCCCGGGCCGGCCGCGAAGAAGACGGCCGCCCCGAAGGGTGCGGCCAAGACATCGGCGGCCAAGACGTCGGCGGCGAAGAAGGCCTCCGCGAAGAAGACCTCGGCACCCCCACCCGCGAAGAAGGCGGCCGCGAAGAAGACCGCGCGCACGACCGCCTCGCGCACCGCGGCGTCCCGCCCGGCCACCCGACCGACGCGCGGACCACGCCCTTCGTCGACCCGGCCGGCCACGCGACCGGCGACGGCCACCCCAGCCGTCGGCAGCCCGCGCGCCCGCATGCGCGCCCTCATGGTCGTCTCGCTCATCGTGCTCAGCCTCTTCGCCGCGCAGCTGCTGCGCATCCAGGGCTTCGACTCCGACGCGGTCGCCGCCGACGCCCTGCGTCAGCGGACGCAGACCGAGGCGATCCCGGCGCACCGCGGCACGATCTACGACGTCAACAACACCGTCCTCGCGCAGAGCCAGGAGCGGCGCACCGTCATCGTCGACCAGACCGCGGTGCCCGAGTACAAGAAGACGGTCGACGGCGAGCGCACCACCGTCGGCGTCGAGGGCGCGGCCGAGGACCTGGCCGAGATCCTCGGCGACCCGGCCTCCGAGATCGAGCCCAAGCTCACCGGCGACCTGCGCTACCGGCCGCTGGCCAAGAACATCTCGCCGCTCACCTGGCGCAAGATCAACGCCCTGGGCATCCCCGGCATCTACTCCGAGCGCTCCTCGCAGCGCACCTACCCGCAGTCGACGACCGTCGCCTCGCTCGTCGGCTTCGTCCAGCCGCAGGACCAGAGCGCCGGCGGTGGCCTCGAGCTCCAGCTCGACGACGTGCTCAAGGGCACGCCCGGACAGGCCACGTACGAGATCGCGCAGGACGGCTCGCGCCTGCCCAATGCCTCCGACGACGTCACCTCCGGCACGGCCGGCAAGGACGTGCGCCTGACGATCGACAACGACATCCAGTGGTACGCGCAAAATGCCCTGGCCGACAAGGTCAAGGAGACCGACGCGCTCTCGGGCACGATCGTCGTCCAGCGGGTCACCGGTGAGCTCGTCGCCCTGGCGTCCTACCCGACCTTCGACCCCAACAACCTCGGGGACGGCAAGGGCGTCTACAGCAACCTGGCCTTCAGCGACGTCTTCGAGCCCGGCTCGACGTCGAAGATCATGACCGTCGCGGCGGGGCTCGAGGAGGACACGATCACCCCGGAGACGCCGATGATCCTCCCGGGGTCGGTCAACCGCGGCAACCGCACGCTCAACGACTCGCACCCCCACCCCGACGAGTACCGGACGGTCGCCGGGGCCCTGGCGCAGTCGAGCAACACCGGCACGATCCTCATCGGCGAGACGATGGAGCCCAAGACCCTCGAGGAGTACCTGCGCAAGTTCGGCTTCGGGTCGACGAGCGGGTCAGGATTCCCGGGGGAGTCGGCGGGTCTGCTGCCCAAGGCGGAGACGTGGAACGGCTCCCAGCGGGCGACGATCACCTACGGCCAGGGTGTGTCCACGACCGCGATCCAGGTGACCAACGTCTTCCAGGCCATCGCCAACGACGGCGTGCGGATCAGCCCGACCTTCGTCAAGGAGGTGAGTGACGGCCAGGGCGGGTGGGACCCCGCGCCGGCCGGCACGCGCACCCAGGCGGTCTCCAAGGCGACGGCCAACGAGGTCTCCCGGATGCTCGAAGGCGTCGTCTCCGAGGAGGGCACCGCGCCGCAGGCCCGCATCGAGGGCTACCGGGTCGCCGGCAAGACCGGCACCGCCGACCGGTACGACTCGCGCACGGGCGGGTACTCGGGCAAGACGGCGAGCTTCATCGGCTTCGCGCCGGCTGACGACCCGCAGCTCGTCGTCTCGGTGATCCTTCAGCGCCCGATCAAGGGCTACTACGGCGGCACCGTCGCCGCCCCGGTCTTCAAGGACGTCATGACCTACGCCCTCCAGCACGAAAAGGTCCCGCCGACACCGCAGGACGAGAAGGCGCCCAAGGTGCGCACCAAGCTGTCCAAGCGACCGGCCGACGACACCCCGGGTCTGCTGAAGGACCGGGGTACGCCCGGCGACGGGTAGGGTCGGCTGACGTGTCTTTTCCTCGCCCAGAGCGGGTCCGCCCGCTGACCCTGCACACCGTCGCCGACCTCCTCGGCGACGGTGCCCGGCTCACCCACGGTGACCCGGCCACCGAGGTCCCCGGCGTCTCGCTCGACACCAAGACCCTGCAGCCCGGCGACCTGTGGGCCGCCCTCCCCGGGGCCCGCGCCCACGGCGCCGACTTCGTCGACCAGGCCCTCGCGGCCGGTGCCGTCGCCGTCCTCACCGATGCCGACGGGGTCTCCCGCCTCCGGGCGAAGGGGGTCGAGCTGCCCCTCGTCGAGGTGGAGCGGCCCCGCACCGTGCTCGGCCGGGTCGCGGCCGCGGTCTACGACAGCGCCGCCCGACGGCCCAAGATGTTTGGCATCACCGGCACCAACGGCAAGACGACGACGGCCTACCTCATGGTCTCGGCGCTCGAGGCGCTCGGCCGCACGACGGGGCTCATCGGGACGATCGAGACCCGCATCGGCAGCGAGCGGATCAAGTCGGTGCGCACGACCCCGGAGACGACCGACCTGCACGCGCTGCTGGCGACCATGGGGGAGCGCGGCGTCGACGCCTGCGTCATGGAGGTCTCCAGCCACGCGCTCACGCTGCACCGCGTCGACGAGGTCGTCTACGACGTGGCCCTCTTCGCCAACCTCAGCCAGGACCACCTCGACTTCCACGGCACCATGGAGGAGTACTTCCGGGCCAAGGCCAGCCTCTTCACCCCCGAGCGCTCCCGCCGCGGCGTCGTCTGCATCGACGACGAGTGGGGCCAGCGCCTGTCCCGCGAGGCGAGCGTCCCCGTGACGACCGTGACCTCGCGCCTGGACGCCGAGGCCGACTGGGTCATCGGGGGAGACCCCCGGCAGCCGCTCGTGCGCCTCACCCGACGCGACGAGACCGTGCGGCTCGAGTCGGCCCTGCCCGGCGACTTCAACCGGGTCAACACCGCGATGGCCGCCGTCGCGCTCATCGAGTCGGGTGTGCCCGCCGACCAGGTCGCCGAGGCCGTGCTCACCCGCCCGGAGGTGCCCGGCCGGATGGAGATCGTCGCTCCGAGCACCCCCTCCGACGAGCTGCCCCTGGCGATCGTCGACTTCGCGCACACCCCGGATGCCGTCGGCGCGGCCCTGGCCGCGCTGCGCCCGCAGACCAACGGACTGCTCGTCGTCGTCCTCGGTGCCGGCGGTAGCCGGGACCCGGGCAAGCGCCCCGGCATGGGGGCGGCCGCGGCGGCGCACGCCGACGTCGTCGTCGTCACCGACGACAACCCGCGTGACGAGGACCCCGAGGTGATCCGTGCCGCCGTCGCCGACGGCGTGTGGCCCCGCTCGCGGGCTCGGCTCGAGATCGTCGCCGGGCGGGTGGACGCCATCGAGCGCGCCGTCGCCATCGCCCACGAGTCCGGCCCCGGCGCGACCGTGGCCGTCCTCGGCAAGGGCCACGAGCAAGGACAGGAAGTACGCGGCGAGGTCCGCGACCACGACGACCGGACGGTCCTGCGGGCCGCCCTCGACCGCCGGAGTGCCACCGGATGATCCCCATGACCTTGGGTGCCGTCGCCGACCTCACCGGCGGGCGCCTCCACGGATGCACCGCGGCCGAGGCCGACGCGCTGCTCGTCGACGGCCCCGTCGTCACCGACTCGCGCGAGGCCGGCCCCGGCAGCCTCTACGTCGCCCGCGTCGGCGAGAGCGCCGACGGGCACGACTTCGTGCCCGGTGCCGCCTCGGCCGGCGCCGTCGCCGGGCTGACGACCCGCGAGGTCGACGGGCTGCCCTGCGTCGTCGTGGACGACGAGCAGGCCGCCTTCGTCGCCCTGGCACGACACCTCGTCGACTCCCGACCCGACCTGACGGTCATCGGGATCACCGGCTCCTCCGGCAAGACGAGCACCAAGGACCTGCTCGGCGCCGTGCTGGCCACCGACGGCGAGACCGTCGCTCCGGTCGGCTCGTACAACTCCGAGGTCGGCGTGCCGCTCACGGTCTGCCGGATCACGCCCCGGACCGCGCACCTCGTCGTCGAGATGGGTGCCCGCGGCATCGGGCACGTCGAGTACCTCACGCGCATCGCCCCGCCCCGCATCGGCATCGTGCTCAACGTGGGGCACGCCCACGTCGGCGAGTTCGGCTCCGTCGACGCGATCGCGCAGGCGAAGGGGGAGCTGCCGGCCGCCCTGCCCGCCGACGGTGTCGCCGTGCTCAACGCCGACGACGAGCTCGTCGCCGCGATGGCCGACCGTACCTCGGCCCGGGTCGTGCTCGTCGGCGAGGCGGAGGGCGCGCACGTGCGCGCCACCGAGGTCACCGTCGACGAGACGGGACGCCCCTCCTTCACCGTCGTCGCCCCCTTCGGCACGGCCCGCGTCGATCTCGGCCTCGTCGGCCGCCACCACGTCGGCAACGCCCTGGCCGTCATCGCCGCTGCCCAGGCCGCCGGCATGACGCTCGAGCAGATCGTGCCGGCCTTGGCCGCGGCCCGTCCCGCCAGCCGCTGGCGGATGGAGGTCACCCGCCGCGACGACGGCGTCTTCGTCGTCAACGACGCCTACAACGCCAACCCCGACTCGATGTCCGCGGCCCTGCGCAGCGTCGCCGGCATGGCGACGACCGGGCGCCGCTGGGCCGTCCTCGGCGCGATGCTCGAGCTGGGGGAGACCTCCGACGAGCTGCACGCCGCCGTCGGGCGCGAGGCGGCCGACCTCGGCTTCGACGAGATCCTCGTCGTGGGCGCGTCCGCGTCGCCGATCGCCACCGGGGCGAAGGACAATGGCCCGCGGGACGACGTGCGGGTCCGGGTCGTGGACGACGCCGAAGCCGCCGAGGCCGTGCTCGCCGACGAGCTCGCCGCGCCGGACGTCGCCTTGTTCAAGTCGAGTCGGGACGCCGGGCTACGGTGGCTCGGAGACCGCATCATCCAGAGGGAGGCCCGCTCGTGAAGGCAGTGGTCATCGCGTCCGTCCTGTCCCTCGTCGTCGCCCTGCTGGGGACGCCGATGTTCATCCGCTACCTCGTCAAGCAGGGGTACGGGCAGTTCATCCGGGACGACGGCCCCACCTCGCACCACACGAAGCGCGGCACCCCGACGATGGGCGGCGCCGTCATCATCCTCGCGACGGTCATCGCCTATGCGCTCGCGCACGTCGTGACCTGGCACCCGCCGACCGTCAGCGGCCTGCTCGTGCTCTTCCTCATGGTCGGCCTCGGCGCCGTCGGTTTCGCCGACGACTACATCAAGATCAGCCGGCAGCGCAGCCTCGGGCTGCGGTCGGGGCAGAAGCTCATCGGTCAGACCGCCGTCGGCGTGATCTTCGCGATCCTCGCGCTGCAGTTCCCCAATGAGGCCCTGCGGCGACCGGCGTCGACGAGCATCTCCTTCGTCCGCGACACCGCGATCGACCTCGCCTTCGCCGGGCCGATCATCGGCACGATCCTCTTCATCCTGTGGGCCAACCTCATGATCGCCGGCACGTCCAACGGCGTGAACCTCACTGACGGTCTCGACGGGCTCGCCACGGGGTCCTCCGTCATGGTCTTCGGCGCCTACGTCGTCATCTCGATCTGGCAGTTCAACCAGAACTGCCAGATCAGCCCCGTGGCCAACTGCTACGACGTGCGTGACCCGCTCGACCTCGCGGTCGTCGCCGCCTCCGCGACCGGTGCCTGCTTCGGCTTCCTCTGGTGGAATGCCTCCCCGGCCAAGATCTTCATGGGCGACACCGGCTCGCTCGCGCTCGGCGGTGGTCTTGCCGGCCTGGCGATCCTCTCGCGCACGGAGCTGCTCATCGTCATCCTCGGCGGGCTCTTCGTGACGATCACCCTCTCGGTGATCATCCAGGTCGCCTCCTTCAAGTCGACCGGCAAACGGGTCTTCCGGATGGCGCCGCTGCAGCACCACTTCGAGCTGCTCGGGTGGCAGGAGGTGACGATCGTCATCCGCTTCTGGATCATCGCGGGGCTCTTCGTCGCCGGCGGCCTGGCGATCTTCTACGCCGAATGGGTCGTGGGGACGCCGTGACGCAGGCCCGCTCCCGCGACGAGCGGCTGGCGGGGCTGACCTCCCACGAGGCGGACTGGGCCGGCCTGCGGGTCGTCGTCACCGGCCTCGGGGTCTCCGGCTTCGCCGCTGCCGACGCCCTGATCCAGCACGGCGCCCACGTGCGCGTCGTCGACGCGCAGACCCCGGTGGAGGGCACCCCGATGGGCCAGCGTGCCCAGATCCTCGAGGTCCTCGACGCCGAGCTGCACCTCGGCGACGGAGCCGAGACCGCGCTGCCCGTGCCGGCCGACGAGATCGACCTCGTCGTCACCTCGCCCGGATGGCCGCCGCACCAGCCGCTGCTCGCCGCGGCCGCCGCCGCGGGCATCCCGATCTGGGGCGACGTCGAGCTCGCCTGGCGCATGCGGCCGCGCGAAGGGGGAGCCCCCTGGCTCCTCGTCACCGGCACCAACGGCAAGACGACGACCGTGCAGATGCTCACCTCCATGCTGCGGGCCGCCGGCCTGCGGGCAGCGAGCGCTGGCAATGTCGGCACGCCGGTGCTCGACCTCGTCCAGGACCCCCAGCCCTACGACGTCATCGCCGTCGAGCTCTCGAGCTTCCAGCTGCACTGGAGCCACTCCCTCCGCCCGCGTGCCGCGGCCTGCCTCAACATCGCACCGGACCACATCGACTGGCACGGCTCGCTCGAGGAGTACGCCGCCGCCAAGGGCAAGGTCTACGCCAACACCGAGATCGCCTGCGTCTACAACGAGCAGGACCCCGCGACCCGGCGCCTCGTCGAGGAGGCCGACGTCGTCGAGGGGTGCCGGGCGGTGAGCTTCACCCTCGGCAGCCCCGGGCCCTCGATGCTCGGGCTCGTCGAGGACGTGCTCGCCGACCGGGCCTTCGTCGAGGACCGCGCCACGACGGCGGCCGAGCTCGGCAGCCTCGCCGACCTGCAGGGCGAGGCCCCCAGCGTGGCCCCGCACCTCGTCGCCAACGCCCTCGCCGCCGCGGCGCTCGCCCGCGCCCACGGCGTCCCGCCCGTCGCCGTCCGGGACGGGCTGCGGGCCTGGCAGCCAGAGCCCCACCGCATCGCGCACGTCGCCACTGCCGGCGAGGTGCACTGGGTCGACGACTCCAAGGCGACCAACCCGCACGCCGCGCAGGCCAGCCTCACCGCCTACCCCAAGGTCGTCTGGGTCGCCGGGGGGCTGCTCAAGGGGGCCGACGTCGACGAGCTCGTCGCCGCCGCGGCCGACCGACTGCGGGGGGCCGTGCTCATCGGGCGCGACCGCGAGCAGATCGCCGCCGCCATCGCCCGACACGCGCCGGATGTCCCCGTCATCGACGTCGCCGCCACGGACACTGGAGCCATGGACCTCGTCGTCCGGCACGCGGGGGCACTCGCCCAGCCGGGAGACGTGGTGCTGCTCGCCCCGGCGGCGGCGTCCATGGACATGTTCGACAACTACGGAGCCCGCGGAGACGCCTTCGCCGACGCGGTGGATCGGTACCTGCAGGAGGGGTGAGTGTGAGCAGCAGCGCAGCAACCGGTCGCGGCACCGGCGCGCGATCGGCTCGCACCCGGCTCGAGCAGTGGGCGGCGCGCTTCGAGTCGCCGATGACGACCTACTACCTCCTGCTCGGGGTCGTCGGCCTGCTCGTCGGCATCGGCCTGGTCATGGTGCTCTCGGCCTCGATGATCGTCTCGCTGAGAGAAAACGACAGCTCCTTCACGATCTTCCTCAAGCAGTTCGTCTTCGCGGTCGCGGGCGGGCTGGCGCTGTGGTGGGCCTCACGGCGGAGCGTCGCCTTCTGGAAGCGCTTCGCCCTGCCCGCGGTCCTCGCCTCCATCGTCCTGCTCGGACTCGTCCTCACCCCCCTCGGCTTCGGCTTCCAGGGCAACCGCAACTGGATCGGGGTGGGCTCGCTGTCCATCCAGCCGAGCGAGATCGCCAAGATCGGCCTCGTGCTCGGTGGTGCGCTCGTCCTCGAGCGCAAGCAGGCGCTGCTCGGCTCGATCAAGCACGCGCTCATCCCCTTCGTCGTCCCCGGGGCGCTGGTCATCGTCGGGCTCGTCATGCTCGGCCACGACCTCGGCACCGCCATGGTCATCGTCGCGATCGTCGTCGGCATGCTCTTCGCCGCGGGAGTGCCGCTGCGCTGGTTCGGCGCCGGGCTCGGGGTGCTCGCCGTGCTCGGCTACGCCGCGCTGACCCTCGGCAACAGCCGCATGGAGCGGATCAACGTCTGGCTCAACCCCGAGCAGTGCGCCCCCGGCACCGAGCTCTTCTACGGCATCTGCCGCCAGTCGGTCCACGGCCGCTACGCCCTCGCCGACGGGGGCTGGCTCGGCGTCGGCCTCGGGGCCAGCCGCGAGAAGTGGGGCTGGCTCTCCGAGCCGTACAACGACTTCATCTTCGCGATCATCGGTGAGGAGCTCGGCCTGCTCGGCACGCTGGCGATCCTCCTGCTCTTCGCCAGCTTCGCCCTCGCCGGGCTGCGGCTGGTCACCCGCACCGACGACTACTTCGTGCGGCTGGCCACCGCGGGCATCTGCACCTGGGTGCTCATCCAGGCGATCATCAACATCGGCGCCGTCATCGGGATGCTCCCCGTCATCGGCGTGCCGCTGCCCTTCGTCTCCTCCGGCGGGTCCTCGCTCGTCACCTCGATGCTCGCCGTCGGCATCCTGCTGAGTTTCGCTCGTGCCGAGCCGGGCTGCTCTGAGATGATCGCGGCCAAGCCCTCCCGGGCGCGCGCCCTGCTCGCCCGGTTCCCCAGCAGGAGGACATCCACGCGATGACGCCCGACCGCCCCTCACGCATCCTGCTGGCGGGAGGTGGCACCGCGGGACACGTCTCGCCGCTGCTCGCCCTCGCCGACTGCCTCCGTCGCCGTGACCCCGGCGTCGAGATCCTGGCCCTCGGCACGAGCGAGGGCCTCGAGGCACGGCTGGTGCCCGAGCGCGGGTACGACTTCGCGACGATCCCCAAGGTGCCCCTGCCGCGCAAG
Organism: Janibacter sp. RAF52; assembly: GCF_052114035.1. Classification (NCBI taxonomy): domain Bacteria; kingdom Bacillati; phylum Actinomycetota; class Actinomycetes; order Micrococcales; family Intrasporangiaceae; genus Janibacter; species Janibacter sp. RAF52. Next base: position 318,449 of record NZ_JBFRDY010000001.1, read on the forward strand.
CCCTCCGGTGACCTCGTCCGGCTGCCGGTCAACCTGCGGCGTGCGGTGGCGGCCGCTGGTCGGGCCATCGAGCAGGTCGACGCCCAGGTCGTCGTCGGCTTCGGTGGCTACGTCTCCACGCCGGCCTACCTCGCGGCGCGCAAGGGCGGGGTGCCGATCGTCATCCACGAGCAGAATGCGCGGGCAGGGATCGCCAACAAGGTGGGGGCCCGCTTCACCGACCACGTCGGCGTGACCTTCCCCGGGACCAAGCTCACCGGTGCCCGGGTCATCGGGATGCCGCTGCGCCCGGAGATCGTCGCCCTCGACCGCGAGGCCACCCGGGCCGAGGCACGCGCGGGGCTCGGCCTGCGCGACGACCTGCCGGTCCTGCTCGTCACCGGTGGCTCGCTCGGCGCCAAGCGGCTCAACGACGCCTTCGCCGCGAGCGTCGCGATGCTCCGCGATGCCGGTATCCAGGTCCTCCACGCGACCGGCGCCGGCAAGGACTTCGTCGCCCTCGGCGGCGACGAGTCGGTGCCCTACGTCGTCATGCCCTACGTGGACCGGATGGACCTGGCCTACGCGGCCGCCGACGCCGTCGTCTGCCGTTCGGGCGCCAACACCGTGTGCGAGCTGACGGCCGTCGGCCTGCCCGCCGTCTACGTGCCCCTGCCGATCGGCAACGGCGAGCAGCGGCTCAACGCCGCCGGCGTCGTCGCCGCCGGTGGTGGACTGCTCGTCGAGGACGCCGACGTCGACCCCGGCTGGGTCGCGCGGGAGGTCGTCCCACTGCTGCAGGACGCGGAGCGGATCCGCGAGATGTCCCGCGCCGCGGCGTCGGTCGGCCACCGGGATGCCGACGAGACCCTGGCCGACATGGTGACCACTGCGTGGGTCGACGGGGGCCGGCATGAGTGAGTCCGTGCTGCCGCCCGTGCCGCGCAACGAGCGTTTCGACGTCCTCGCCCCCCGTGTGCCCCTCGCCGACCTCGGCTCCGTGCACGTGCTCGCCGCCGGCGGCGCCGGGATGTCGGCCATCGTCCGGCTGCTCGTCGACGCCGGCGTGCCGGTCAGCGGGAGCGATGCCCACGACTCGCCGCTGCTGCGTCGTCTCGGTGAGCTCGGTGCCCGGGTCCACGTCGGCCACGACGTCGCCCACCTCGAGGGCGCCGACACCGTCGTCGTCTCGTCGGCGATCCGCGAGGACAACCCCGAGCTCGCCGCTGCGCGCAGCCGGGGCATGCGGGTGCTGCACCGCAGCCAGGCCCTCGCCTCCGTCATCGGGGAGCAGACCGGCGTGGCCGTCGCCGGGGCCAACGGCAAGACGACGACGAGCTCGATGCTCACGGTGGCCCTGCTCGAGAGCGGGCAGCGTCCTTCCTTCGCGCTCGGCGGGGAGCTGTCGACGCACGGGGTCAACGCGGCGCTGGGGGAGGGGACTCCCTTCGTCATCGAGGCCGACGAGTCCGACGGCTCCTTCCTCGCCTACCGGCCCGAGGTCGCCATCGTCACCAACGTCCAGCCCGACCACCTCGACTTCTACGGCAGCTTCGCCGCGGTCGAGGCGGCCTACCTCGAGTTCGCGCAGAGCATCGCCCCGGGCGGGCTGCTTGTCGCCTGCGCCGACGACGCCGGGTCCGTCCGGCTCGCCGAGCGGGCGGCAGCCGCCGGGGTGCGGGTGCTGCGCTACGGCTTCGCCGAGGAGGCCGAGGTGCGCCTCGTCGACCCCGTGCTCGACGGCACCCGGGCCGGCGTGACCCTCGTCGAGGGCGGGCAGCGGCGCGAGCTCGAGATCGCCGTGCCCGGCCGGCACAACCTACTCAACGTGGCCGCGGCCTACGCCGCCGCGGTCCACGGACTCGGTCTCGAGCCGCAGCCCGTGCTCGATGGGCTGGCGGCCTACGGCGGCACCCGCCGGCGCTTCGAGACGAAGGGGGAGGCCCGGGGCGTCAGCGTCGTCGACGACTACGCGCACAACCCCGGCAAGGTCGAGGCGGTCGTGCGCACCGCGAAGGAGATCGCGGGTGAGCACCGGCTCTTCGTCGTCTTCCAGCCGCACCTGTACTCGCGCACGCGCGACTTCGCGGAGGGCTTCGCGGCCGGTCTCGAGCCGGCGGACGAGGTGCTGCTGCTCGACGTCTACGGAGCGCGCGAGGACCCGGTGCCCGGAGTCAGCTCCCAGCTCATCGCGGCTCCCCTCGAGGCAGCAGGCCGCTCCGTCCGCGTCGTCGGGACCGATGAGGCCGTGGCGGCCGTCGCCGCGCAGGCGCGTGCCGGCGACCTCGTCCTGACGGTGGGGGCCGGCGACGTCACCCACCTCGGCCCGAGGCTGCTCGAGGCACTGCGTCGATGAGTCGGGGGAGCGGGACGCGGGAGGCGACCGAGGAGCGGTTTGCCGAGCGAGCGGCGCACGCGCGCACCCAGCGGGTCCGGCGGTGGCTGCTCGTCGTGGTCGCGGTGGTCGTCACCATCGCCCTGGCGTGGGCGGTCGGGTTTTCCTCGCTGCTCGACACCCGGGAGGTGAGCGTCACCGGGGCCGACCCTGCGGACGCGGCGAGCATCGAGCGGATCGCCGACGAGCAGGTGGGCCGACCGCTCGTGCGGGTCGACGGTGACGACCTCGCCCGACGGATCACCGACGAGGTCCCCGGGGCCGCGCACGTGACGGTCGAGAGGAGCTGGCCGCACACCCTCAACCTCAAGGTGACGTCGAGGGTCCCGGCGCTCGCCGTCGAGCGCGGGGAGCGGGACTTCGAGCTGCTGGACCTCGACGGGGTCGTCATCCGCCACGTCACCTCGGCCCCCGAGGACGTGCCCACCGTGACGGCCGAGGACAACGCCGAGGTGTCCGGCCACGGGGTCAAGGCGGCGCAGGGGATGCTCGCCGCGCTGCCCGCGGAGATGCGCTCCAAGGTCAAGGACGTCCGGGTCGACTCCGCGGACCAGATCAGCTTCCGCCTGGGCTCGACCCGGATCATCTGGGGCGACGGGTCGAAGCCGGAGGTCAAGGTCGAGGTCATCCGGATCCTCCAGGCCAAGAAGGCCAAGACCATCGACGTCTCGGCCCCCGACACGCCCGTCACGAGCGGGTAGTGTGGCGACACGCGGGTGCAGCGTTTGCCCATGCGGCTCGGGCCGCATAACGTCACCCGCACACCGAGCGTGACCAAACTGTAACCCTGAAGTTCACCTTGAGCTTTCGGGGTGAGGCACCACCGAGCAGCAGCAACAGGAGTCCCCGTGGCATCAGCCCAGAACTATCTGGCCGTTATCAAGGTCGTCGGCATCGGCGGCGGTGGCGTCAACGCCGTCAACCGGATGATCGAGGTCGGCCTCAAGGGTGTCGAGTTCATCGCGATCAACACCGACGCCCAGGCGCTCCTGATGTCAGACGCCGACGTCAAGCTCGACGTCGGTCGCGAGCTGACGCGCGGTCTCGGTGCCGGTGCCGACCCCGAGGTGGGCAAGAAGGCTGCGGAGGACCACGCGGAGGAGATCGAGGAGGTCCTCAAGGGGGCCGACATGGTCTTCGTCACCGCGGGCGAAGGGGGCGGCACCGGCACCGGTGGCGCGCCGGTCGTCGCGAAGATCGCCAAGAGCCTCGGTGCCCTGACCATCGGTGTCGTCACGCGCCCGTTCACCTTCGAGGGGCGTCGTCGCGCCAACCAGGCCGAGTCCGGCATCGGTGCGCTGCGCGACGAGGTCGACACCCTCATCGTCATCCCCAACGACCGGCTGCTGTCGATCAGCGACCGCGCGGTGAGCATGCTCGACGCCTTCCGCAGTGCCGACCAGGTGCTGCTCTCCGGTGTCCAGGGCATCACCGACCTCATCACCACGCCCGGCCTGATCAACCTCGACTTCGCCGACGTCAAGTCGGTCATGCAAGGGGCTGGCTCGGCCCTCATGGGCATCGGCTCGGCGAGAGGTGAGGACCGCGCCGTCCAGGCCGCCGAGCTCGCGATCTCCTCGCCGCTGCTCGAGGCCAGCGTCGACGGTGCCCACGGCGTGCTGCTGTCGATCCAGGGCGGCAGTGACCTGGGCCTCTTCGAGATCAACGAGGCAGCGCGCTTGGTGCAGGAGGCCGCTCACCCCGAGGCCAACATCATCTTCGGTGCGGTCATCGACGACGCGCTCGGCGACGAGGTGCGCGTGACCGTCATCGCCGCCGGCTTCGACGGGGGCGTCCCGCAGCAGCGGCCCGACGACCGGGCGCTCGGTCAGGTCCAGTCCGGTGGGCAGTCGCGTCAGGCACCCACCCAGCAGCGCCCGGCCCAGCAGGCCCCCGCGCAGCCGCAGCAGCAGGCGGTCCCGGCCCAGCAGCGCCCGGCCCAGGCCCAGCCGCAGCAGCAGGCCGCCCCGGCCCAGCAGGCCCCGGCCCAGCAGGCCCCCGCGCAGCCGCAGCAGCAGGCGGCCCCGGCCCAGCAGGCCCCCGCGCAGCCGCAGCAGCAGGCGGCCCCGGCCCAGCAGGCTCCGGCCCAGCCGAAGCAGGCCACCCCGCCGCGCCAGGTGACCTTCGACGACGGCGACGACCTGGACGTCCCGGACTTCCTCAAGTGACCTCGGGCCGCTGAGCGGCCCGGGCATCGCCCGCAGGGCCCCGACCACCACGGTCCGGGCCCTGCGTCGTCCCGGTGACATGTGCCGGAGCTCGGCGGCGAGAGGTAGGTTGCAGACGTGTTCGGCTGGAGAGATGACGACGCAGGACTGGTGCGGGCCTTCACGGACCGCCGCGACGGGGTGAGTGCGGCCCCCTTCGCCGGGCTCAACCTCGGGGCCCACGTCGGCGACGACCCGACCGCCGTCGCCCGCAACCGCGCCGCCCTCGAGGCCGCGCTCGGGCTGCCCACGGTGTGGGCCGACCAGGTCCACGGCAGCGAGGTCATCCACGTGACCCCCGACGTGCTCACGGCGCCCCGCACGGAGACCGGTGCCGTGGGTACCGGAGACGCCATGGTCACCGCCGAGCCGGGCATCGCCCTCGGCGTGCTCGTCGCCGACTGCACCCCGGTCCTCGTCCACGACACCGGCAGCTGCCTCGTCGGGGTGGCCCACGCGGGGCGACCCGGCATGGTGGCGGGGGTCGCGCTGCGGCTCGTCGAGGCGATGCGTGACCTCGGCGCTGTCGACCTGCGGGCCACGGTCGGGCCTTCCGTCTGCGGCCGCTGCTACGAGGTGCCCGACGAGATGCGCTCGGCCGCAGCCGCCGTCGCGCCCGTCTCCGCGGCCGTCACCTGGTCGGGCACGCCGGCCATCGACGTGGCGAGCGGGGTCGTCGACCAGCTGACCGGTGCGGGAGTGCCCGTCGAGTGGATCGCCGGGTGCGCCCGTGAGGAGGCCGACCTCTACTCCTACCGTCGCGACGGTAGGACCGGTCGCTTTGCCGGCGTCATCGGGAGGGCGGCATGACCGGGCCACGTCGGCAGGAGCTGGCCACCAACCTCGCGCAGGTCGAGGAGCGGATCGCGGCGGCCTGCGCCTCCAGCGGCCGCGAGCGAGACGACGTCCACCTCGTCGTCGTCACGAAGCACTTCCCCCGCAGCGACCTCGACCTGCTCGCCGACCTCGGCGTCACCGACATCGGGGAGAACCGCGAGCAGGAGGCCTCAGCCAAGCTCGACGACGGGGGAGTGCCCCCCGGGGTGCGGACCCACTTCATCGGTCAGCTGCAGTCGAAGAAGGCCAATGCCGTCACGCGGTGGGCCGACGTCGTCCAGTCCGTCGACCGGCTCAAGCTCGTCGGGGCGCTCGCCCGCGGCGCCGAGACCGCCGGCCGCGAGGTCACCGCCCTCATCCAGGTCAACCTCGACCCCGACGCCGATGCCCACCGGGGCGGAGCGGACCCGGCCGACGTGCCCGCCCTCGCCGACGCGATCGCGGGGTCCTCCCTTCGTCTCGGAGGGCTCATGGCCGTCGCTCCGCTCGGTGGTGACCCGGACGCGGCCTTCGCGCTGCTCGCCCGCACCCACGAGGCGCTCGTCGCCGACCACCCGTCGGCCGGGATGCTCTCGGCGGGGATGAGCGGCGACCTCGAGTCCGCAGTCCGGCACGGTGCGACACACCTGCGTGTCGGGACGGCAATCCTCGGAACTCGTGCGTCACACCGGTAACTTCGGTGACACCGACGAGGCCCCCGGTAAGACGTAAGGACTTGAGAGACATGACGGCACTGCGCAACGCGATGGTCTACCTCGGACTCGCCGAGGACGACAAGCGCTACGACGACTACGACGACCAGTACGTCGACGACTACGAGAGCGGCCACGAGGTCCTCGAGGAGGAGCGACCCGCAGAGGTCACGCCGCTGCGCCGCGTCCCCACCGCTCCTGCCGTGCACGAGGTGGAGGTCACCCAGATGAACCGCATCACGACGATCCACCCGAGCACGTACAACGACGCGCGCGCCATCGGCGAGAGCTTCCGCAGCAACACGCCGGTCATCATGAACCTCACCGACATGGACGACTCCGACGCCAAGCGTCTCGTCGACTTCGCCGCCGGCCTCGTCTTCGGCCTGCACGGCTCCATCGAGCGCGTCACCAACAAGGTCTTCCTGCTCTCGCCCGAGCACATCGAGGTCGACGCCGAGGGCGGCGAGGCGCAGCAGCCGCGCGCCCTCTTCAACCAGAGCTGACCCTCCCAGCGGGGCCACAGGCCCCGGACCTAGGCTGAATCCATGTCGATCGTCCGCGATGTGCTGCACCTCGTGCTGTACATCTACTTCCTCGTCCTCATCGGTCGTCTCGTCCTCGACTGGATCCAGGTCTTCGCCCGGCAGTGGCGCCCCAAGGGCGTCATCCTCGTCGTCGCCGAGGCGATCTACACCCTCACCGACCCGCCGCTCAACGCGATCCGCAGGGTGGTCAAACCGATCCGCTTCGGCGGGGTCGCGATCGATGTCGCCTTCCTGCTGCTCATCCTCGCGGTCTCGGTGCTGCTGAGCATCGTCTAGGCTGAGGGTGATGCCCGTGCGCGCTCTGCGTGGCACTGGCGTGCAATCTGTCCGAACGCATACGGAGGAACAATGGCGCTCACGCCCGAGGACGTCCTCAACAAGACCTTCACCCAGACCCAGTTCCGTCGTGGGTACGACGAGCGCGAGGTCGACGACTTCCTCGACGAGGTCGTGGCCGAGATGCGCCGCATGGTCAAGGACTCGGAGGACCTGCGGGCCCGTGCCGCCGACGGGTCCGGCGCCCCGGCTCCGGCCGCGGCCGCCGCTGGTGGATCCGGTCAGGCCGACGAGGCGCTGACCCGCGAGAACCGCGACCTGCGTGCCCGGCTCGACGACCTGCGCACCCGCTTCGAGAAGGAGACGGCTGCGCGCGCCGCGGCCGAGAAGCGCGCCGGCGAGCTCGAGCGCTCCGCCCGGGCCAGCGACGAGCAGGCCAAGGGCGACAACGCCAAGGTCGACAAGGCCCAGCTGGGTGCCGACGAGCGCATCGCGACCGTCAATGCCCGCGCCCAGGAGGCAGAGGAGCGCGCCCAGCAGCGCATCCAGGCCGCCAACGCGGCCGCCGAGAAGGCCGAGGCCGAGGCCAAGCAGCGTCAGGAGGCTGCCGCCGCGCAGCCCGCGGCCCCCGCCGCGGCCGCGACCGATGGTGGCGCCGGCCAGATGGCCGCTGCCGCCGGTGGTGGCGCCGGCGCGTCGGGCCTCATCGCCCTCGCCCAGCGCCTGCACGACGAGCACGTCGCCGAGGGCCAGAGCCAGCGCGACAAGCTCATCGCCGAGGCCCAGCGCAAGCACGACGAGCTCGTGTCGACGGGTCAGGGCAAGCACGACGAGTTCGTCAAGACCGGTCAGGGCAAGCGCGACCAGTTCATCGGCGAGGGCACGACGCAGCGCGACAAGCTCATCTCGGACGCCCAGACCAAGAGTGCGACGATGGTCAGCGAGGCCGAGGCGCAGCGCAAGAAGATCCTCGACGACCTCAACGCGCAGAAGACGAAGATCGAGACGCAGATCGCCGAGCTGACGACCTACGAGCGCGACTACCGTCGCAAGCTCAAGGACTTCATCAGCACGCAGCTCAAGGGCCTGGAGTCCACTCCGGCTCTCGCGCCGGAGACCACCTCCAGCAAGAGCTGAGCGGATCAGCACGACCCGCAGAGGCGGCGGTCTCCCCACTCGGGGAGGCCGCCGCCTCTAGCAGCTACGAGACGCCGGCAGATGGCCTCTCGGAGAACGACGCGCGCTGATCCCGCGATCTGCGCCAAAACGTCGTACCCTTCGTTGACTCTGGTCCGTGCAGGGGTACGGGCCAACCCGATCTGAGGACGGTCATGGCGACGAAGAAGACGGCCACGGGAGCAGCGGAGCGTGTGAAGAGCGCGGCCCGGGCCACGGTGAAGAGGGTCTCGTCGAAGAAGGAGCCCGAGGCGAAGGGGACCACCGCGAAGAAGTCCACGGCCGCGAGCGCGAACGGCAGCACGACGTCGAAGGGCGCCACGAAGAAGGCGACCACGAAGAAGACGAGCGCCCCGAAGAAGACGAGCGCCACGAAGGCCGCCGCGAAGAAGATAGCCGCGAAGAAGACGGCCGCCACGAGCAAGGCCGCTCCTCAGAAGGCGGCCACGACGAAGGCCGCGCCGAAGAAGGCGTCCACCTCGAAGAGCACGACGAAGAAGGCTGCGGCGCAGAAGACCGCAGCGAAGAAGGCTCCCACCAAGAAGACCGCGGCGCAGCTCGTCGTCCGGGAGGACGAGAGCCCGTGGACCGCCAAGGAGCTCAAGGAGGTGCGGGCCGAGCTCGACACCGAGATCCAGCGCCTCACGGCGGAGATCAGCTCCGCGGAGACCGACCTCAACGAGTTCCTCAAGGAGCCGATCGACGGGGCCGGCGACGACCAGGCGGATGCCGGGGCCAAGTCCTTCGAGCGCGAGCACGAGCTGAGCCTCGTCGCCGGGGCCCGCACGGGCCTGGAGCAGAACCTCCACGCACTCGCCCGACTCGAGGACGGGACCTACGGGATCTGCGAAAACTGCGGCAACCCGATCGGCAAGCTTCGACTCCAGGCCTATCCTCGTGCGACCCTGTGCATGACATGCAAGAGTCGACAGGAGCGGCGCTGAGCGCCCCACACACCCCAGACGACGACACCCCGGCGCCCGCCTCGCGCTCCGGGGTGCTTCGTTGGTACGTCCTCGCCGCCGTCGCGGTGCTCATCCTCGACCAGGCGAGCAAGGTCTGGGCGCTCGGGGCACTCACCGACGGGAGGTCCCTGCCGCTCATCGGTGACGTCCTCTCCCTTCGTCTGATCCGCAACTCCGGCGCCGCCTTCTCCATTGGTGACGGCACGACGTGGCTCATGACGCTCGTGGCGGTGGCCGTGACGGCCGCCATCCTGTGGGCGACCCCACGGATCGGCTCCTCCCGGTGGGCCCTGTCGCTCGGGCTCGTCCTCGGCGGCTCCCTCGGTAACCTCTACGACAGGTTCTTCCGCGAGCCGGGGCCGCTGCGCGGACACGTCATCGATTTCATCGACTACGGCGGGCTCTTCGTCGGCAACGTGGCCGACATCGCGATCGTCGCCGGAGCGGTGCTGCTCATCTGGCTGGTCTTCGCCAACATCGGCATCGACGGCACCCGCCCGCAGCACGCGGCCGGAGCGCACGAGGATGCTGCCGACGACCGCAACGACCAGGAGGAGACACCGTGACCGATGTGCGCAACGTCCTCGTCCCCGACGGTCTCGAGGGGGAGCGCATCGACGCCGCGGTGGCGCGCCTCTTCGGCCTCTCCCGCACCCGCGCGGCCGAGCTGGCCGCCGACGGCAAGGTCCTCGTCGAGGGGAGCGCCGTCGCCAAGTCCGCCCGCGTCAGCGCCGGTGAGCACATCGAGGTCACCCTGCCCTCCGTCGACGACAGCCCGACGCTCGCCGTCGTCGCCGAGCCGGTGCCCGGCATGCGGATCATCCACGACGACGAGGACATCGTCGTCGTCGACAAGCCCATCGGCGTCGCGGCGCACCCGAGCGTCGGCTGGTCCGGCCCGGACGTCCTGGGCGGTCTCGCCGCCGCCGGGTACCGCATCACGACGAGTGGCGCGAGCGAGCGACAGGGCATCGTCTCGCGGCTGGACGTCGGAACCTCCGGCCTCATGGTCGTGTGCAAGAGCGAGCACGCGTACTCGGTGCTCAAGCGGGCCTTCAAGGAACGCACGGTCGACAAGACCTACCACGCGCTCGTCCAGGGCCTGCCCGACCCGCACGTCGGCACCATCGACGCGCCGATCGGGCGCCACCCGAGTGGCGACTACAAGTTCGCCGTCATGGACTCCGGCAAGCACGCGATCACCCACTACGAGCTCCTCGAGGCCTTCCGCCACGCCTCCCTGCTCGAGATCAAGCTCGAGACCGGGCGCACCCACCAGATCCGCGTGCACATGGCCGCCCTGCGCCACCCGTGCGTCGGTGACCCGACCTACGGCGCCGACCCGACGTTGGGCGCCCGACTCGGTCTCGAGAGGCAGTGGCTGCACGCCATGGGTCTGGGGTTCGTCCACCCCGGCAGTGGCGACTACGTGCACTTCGAGAGCACCTACCCGGCCGACCTGCAGCACGCGCTCGACGTGATCGACGAGATGAGCTGACGCCCTCAGCGCCCCACGGAGAACAACTCTCCCGGCGTGCACTCCAGCGCGTCGCAGAGTGCGGTGAGGGTGGAGAAGCGGATCGCCCGGCCACGGTTGTTCTTTAGCGCCGAGAGATTGGCATGGGTGATGCCGATCCGCTTGCTCAGCTCGGTGATGGTCATCCCGCGCGTCGCGAGCAGGTCGTCGAGATGACAGACGATGCGGTGGTCCTCGGGCGGCATCAGATGAGTCCGTCCTGGTCGGCCTGCAGCTGGCTGCCCCGGCGCAGCACCAGCGCGAGGAAGGACAGCGTCATCATCCCGATGTAGAGGTACCACCAGCCCTCGTCGAGCAGCCGCGCGTCCCAGTCGTCCGGGGCGCTCTGCAGGGCCATGTTGGTCGCCGGGAGTCGCAGGAGGAAGGGCAGGAGCAGCAGGCTGACGGCCCCCCACGAGCTTGCCGTCGCCCACCGTGCGGTCCGGCGAGTGAAGACGTCACCCCGCACCATGCCCAGCACGCACGCGGAGAGGCAGATCAGCACGGAGGCGGCGGCGAGCCACTCCACGACATCGGCCACGCGAAAGACCGTGGTCACCCACCCGGGGACCTCGCTCACGGGGACGAGCACGGTGCGCTGCCCCTTGCCGTTGGAGGCCAGGAGCTCGAGCTCGTCGCTCCACCAGCGGTCGGCGAGTGAGTTGAAGACGTGGACGAGCAGCGCGACCCCGGCGATCGCGTAGGCAAAGATCGAGGCGCCCGCATCGCGGCGGGACTTGGTGGTGGATGTGCTGGCCATGGTTCCCCCTGCCATCTGTGCATCGCTTATCGATGCATCGATAAACAATGTAGCAGAGGTGGGCGAAGGGGGTGTGAACTCCCGCGTCAGTTGACCCGACGGTCGCGGCCCTCCCAGTAGGGAGCGCGCAGCTTGAACTTCTGCAGCTTGCCGGTGGCCGTGCGGGCCAGCTCGTCGCGGAACTCGATGGTCGTCGGCGCCTTGTAGCCGGCCGCCTTGGACTTGCACCACGCGATGAGGTCGGCCTCGGTCGCCTCCGACCCCTCCGCGACGACGACGAGGGCCTTGATCGTCTCGCCCCACTTGTCGTCAGGGATGCCGATGACCGCGACTTCGGTGACGTCCGGGTGGGAGAAGAGCACGTCCTCCACCTCGATCGACGAGACGTTTTCACCACCGGTGATGATGACGTCCTTCTTGCGGTCGCTGATCGTCACGTAGCCGTCGTCGCCGATCGTGCCGCCGTCACCGGTGTGGAACCAGCCGCCCGCGAAGGTGCGCTCCGTCTCCTCGGGCAGGTCGTGGTAGCCCTCCATGACGACGTTGGAGCGGGCCAGGAGCTCGCCGCTCTCCTCGTCGAGCTTCATCCGGCAGCCGATGGCAGGAGAACCCGCCCGCACGAGCTTGCCGGCACGCTCCTCGGGAGTCAGCTCGTCCCACTCGGCACGGGTCCGGTTGATCGTCAGCAGCGGAGAGGTCTCGGTCAGGCCGTAGATCTGGATGAACTCCCAGCCCAGCTCCGTCTCGACGCGGGCGATCGTCTGCGTGGGCGGGGGAGCGCCGGCGACGATGATGCGCACCCGGTCGCGGCCGGGGATCTCGCCCTCCCACTCCTGCGCCGCGGCGAGCACGGAGTTGACCACGGCAGGCGCGGCACACATGACGGTCACGCCGTGGCGCTCGACCCGGCGCAGGATCTCGGCACCGTCGATCTTGCGGATGACGACGTGCTGCGCCCCCACACCGGTCATGGCGAAGGGCATGCCCCACCCGTTGGCGTGGAACATCGGCAGGGTGTGCAGGTAGACGTCACGGTCGCTGATGCCGGCGTGCAGGCCGAAGGTCACCGCATTGGTCCAGATGTTGCGGTGGGTGATCCGCACCCCCTTGGGGCGCGCGGTCGTGCCGGAGGTGTAGTTGATCGTCGCCGTGGCCGCCTCGTCCGGCTCCCACTCCCGCGGCTGCGCGGTGGCCGGGTCGATCCCGCCGAAGAGGTGCTCGTCCTCGCCCAGGACGAAGGTGTGCTCGGCCTGCACCTCGTCGATCAGTGAGGTCAGCTCGGGGTCGATGTAGAGCACGCGCGCGCCGGAGTGCTCGACGATGAACTTCACCTCCTCGGGAGCGAGGCGGAAGTTGATCGGGACGAGGACCCGACCCGAGCCGGCGACGCCGAAGAAGCTCGTGAGCAGCCGCGCCGAGTTGTGCGAGACGACGGCGACGCGGTCGCCGACGTCGATGCCCAAGGAGTCGAGGTGGGCCGCCTGCGCGTTGGCGAGCTGCCGCATGCGGGCATAGGTCACGCCCTCGAGCGGGGGCGCCGGCTGGTCCGGCTCGTCGACGACTGCCAGGCGCTCGCCGTAGACGGCGGCCGCGCGGTCGATGAAGTCGTTGACGGACATGGGCACGAACATCCGGTGGAACCTCCATGCGGTGTGGACGACTCTGTCGAGGCGACGTTAACCCCTTCGTCCGCGGTGACCGCACGTCTCGGGCGGCGGCGCGCCGAGCGGTGCGCGGGAGGCGGCCGGCGGCGTGCCGGGGTGTCGGTGGGGCGATCTAGACTCGGGTCGATGTCCGAGCTGCCGCGTTCCGAGAACTTCGTCCACCTGCACAACCACACCGAGTACTCGATGCTCGACGGGGCCGCGCGGATCAAGGACATGTTTTCCACCGCCCAGGAGATGGGCATGCCGGCGATCGCGATGACCGACCACGGCTACCTCTTCGGCGCGCACGAGTTCTGGAAGACGGCGCAGTCCTACGACGTCAAGCCGATCATCGGGCTCGAGGCCTACGTGGCGCCGGGCACCCACCGCACGGACAAGAACCGCGTCAAGTGGGGCGACGAGCGCACGCGGCCGGGCGACGACGTCTCCGGTGGTGGCGCGTACACCCACATGACGCTGCTGGCGCGCAACAACACCGGCATGCACAACCTCTTCACCATGGGGTCGCGGGCCTCCCTGGACTCGGTCTTCGCCAAGTGGCCGCGGCTGGACCGCGAGCTGCTCTCCCAGTACGGCGAAGGGCTCGTCGCGACGACCGGCTGCCCGTCGGGGGAGATCCAGACGCGGCTGCGGCTGGGGCAGTACGACAAGGCGATCGAGGCGGCCTCGGAGTTCCGCGACATCTTCGGCCGCGAGCACTACTTCCTCGAGCTCATGGACCACGGCAACCAGATCGAGCGGCGCGTCCGCGACGACCTCATGCGCCTGGCCAAGGACCTGCAGCTGCCGCTCCTCGCGACCAACGACCTGCACTACGTCAAGCCTGAGGACGCGATCGCCCAGGACGCGCTCCTGTGCATCAACTCCGGCTCCAAGCTCCACGACCCCGACCGCTTCAAGTTCGACGGCGAGGGCTACTACCTCAAGTCGCCGGCCGAGATGCGCCACCTGTGGCGCGAGCTGCCCGAGGCGTGCGACAACACCCTGCTCGTCGCCGACATGTGCGAGGTCTCCTTCGTCGAGGGCGAAGGGCGGTACATGCCGCGCTTCGACTGCCCGCCGGGCGAGGACGAGGAGTCGTGGTTCGTCAAGGAGGTGCAGACGGGCCTGCACAAGCGCTTCCCTGACGGCATCCCCGAGTACGCGCAGCGGCAGGCTGACTACGAGATCGACGTCATCGTCGGCAAGGGCTACCCGGGCTACTTCCTCGTCGTCGCCGACTTCATCAACTGGGCCAAGGACAACGGGATCCGCGTCGGCCCCGGCCGAGGGTCCGGTGCCGGCTCCATGTGCGCCTACGCCATGGGCATCACCGACCTCGACCCGATCCCGCACGGCCTGATCTTCGAGCGCTTCCTCAACCCCGAGCGCAAGTCGATGCCCGACTTCGACGTCGACTTCGACGAGCGTCGGCGCTCCGAGGTCATCCGCTACGTCTCCGACAAGTACGGCGACGAGCGGGTCGCGATGATCGCGACCTACGGCACGATCAAGGCCAAGCAGGCCGTCAAGGACGCCGCCCGGGTCATGGGCCACCCCTTCAACGTCGGCGAGCAGCTGACCAAGGCGATGCCCGCCGACGTCATGGGCAAGGGCGTGCCGCTGGCGAAGATGTGGGACTCGGAGCACGACCGCTTCGGGGAGGGGCAGGAGTTCCGCCAGCTCGTCGAGTCCGAGAAGCACCTCGGTGAGGTCGTCGACCTCGCGAAGGGCCTCGAGGGCCTCAAGCGCCAGTGGGGCGTGCACGCCGCCGGCGTCATCATGAGCAGCGAGCCGCTCATCGATGTCATCCCGATCATGCGGCGGCTCCAGGATGGCCAGGTCCTGACGCAGTTCGACTACCCGACGTGCGAGACGCTCGGGCTGGTCAAGATGGACTTCCTCGGCCTGCGCAACCTGACGATCCTCGACGACGCCCTGATCAACATCAAGGACAACCGGGGCGAGGAGATCGACCTCGACGCCCTGAGCAAGGACATGACCGACAAGGCGACGTACCGCCTGCTGTCGCGGGGTGACACCCTCGGCGTGTTCCAGCTCGACGGCGGGGGCATGCGCACCCTGCTGCGCCTGATGCAGCCGGACAACTTCGAGGACATCTCCGCCGCCCTCGCGCTCTACCGACCCGGCCCGATGGGCGTCAACGCCCACACCAACTTCGCCCTGCGCAAGAACGGCCGCCAGGAGGTCGTGCCGCTCGACCCCCAGCTCAAGGGCAAGCTCCAGCCGCAGATGGAGGAGGCCCTCGGCCCGATCCTCGGCACGACCTACGGCCTGTGCATCTACCAGGAGCAGGTCATGGAGATCGCGCAGAAGCTCGCGGGGTACACCCTCGGCAACGCCGACCTGCTGCGGCGAGCCATGGGCAAGAAGAAGAAGGAGGTGCTCGACGCCGAGTACATCCCCTTCTCCGAGGGCATGAAGGCCAATGGCTACAACGAGGCCTCGATCGCCGCGCTGTGGGGCGTCCTCGTCCCCTTCTCCGACTACGCCTTCAACAAGGCGCACACCGCCGCCTACGGCCTCGTGTCCTACTGGACCGCCTACCTCAAGGCCAACTACCCGGCCGAGTACATGGCCGCACTGCTCACCTCCGTCGGCGACGACAAGGACAAGTCGGCGCTCTACCTCAACGAGTGCCGTCGCATGGGCATCAAGGTCCTGCCGCCGTCGGTCAACGAGTCCCAGGGACGCTTCTCGGCCGTCGGCTCCGACATCCGCTTCGGTCTCAACGCCATCCGCAACGTCGGGCGCAACGTCGTCGACGGGATCATCGCGGCCCGCGAGGAGAAGGGGGCCTTCACCTCCTTCGACGACTTCCTCGCCAAGTGCCCGGCCGTCGTCTGCAACAAGCGGACCGTCGAGTCGCTCATCATGGGCGGAGCCTTCGACGACCTGGTCCACCCGCGTCAGGGCCTGGTCATGGTCCACGAGGAGTACGTCGACGCCTTCGTCGGGGTCAAGCGGCAGGAGGCCGTCGGCCAGGACTCCCTGTGGGACATGTTCGGCGGTGACGACGAGGCCGAGGCCGGCCCCGCGGGCATCGAGGGCATGGGCTTGCGCCCCGTGCCCCAGGTGGAGTGGGACAAGCGGACCAAGCTGGCCAACGAGCGCGAGATGCTCGGTCTCTACGTCTCCGACCACCCCCTCTTCGGCGTCGAGCACGTGCTGCAGCGGGCCGCCGACACCTCGATCGCGGCGCTGACCCAGCCCGACTCCGGCATCAAGGAGGGCAGCCACGTGACCATCGCGGGGCTCGTCACCGGGCTGAGCGTCAAGCGGACCAAGAAGGGCGACCTCTGGGCCATCGCCACCGTCGAGGACCTCGAGGGCGCCATCGAGTGCCTCTTCTTCCCCAAGACCTACCTCACCGTCCAGACGATGCTCACCCAGGACATCGTCGCGGTGGTGCGCGGCCGGGTGAATGCCCGCGACGACTCCGTCTCGCTCTACGCCGAGGACCTGACGATCCCCGAGATCACCGACGGGCCGCGGGGTCCGGTCGTCCTCACCCTCGACTACGCGCGCGCGACCACCGGTCGGATCGAGGAGGTCAAGCAGGTGCTCGCCCAGCACCCCGGCAGCACCGACGTGCAGATCAAGCTCGTCCAGCCCGGCCGGTCGGTGACGATGTCGGTCGACGCCGCCTACCGCGTCGAGCCGACCGAGGCCCTCATCGGGGACCTCAAGGTGATCCTCGGCGCCCGGGCGGTGAGCGCATGAGCGAAAGAATGAGCGGCAGCACGACGCCGCCGGTCGCCGCGCAGAAGCCGTGGACCCGCACCCACCACGGCGAGGAGGTCGACGACCCCTACGAGTGGCTCCGAGACGGTGACGATCCGCAGGTGCTGTCGTACCTCGAGGCGGAAAACGCCTACGCGGAGGCGCTCACCTCCCACCTCGCGCCGCTGCGCCAGCAGCTCTTCGACGAGATCAAGGAGCGCACCCTCGAGACCGACCTCAGCGTCCCGGTGGCCTCCGGGGACTGGTGGTACTACTCGCGCACCGCCGAGGGCAGCCAGTACGCCATCCAGTGCCGGGCGCCTCTCGTCGACCGGGCCGCCGTGCCCGAGCTGGACCCGACCCGGCCGCTGCCGGGCGAAGAGGTCCTGCTCGACGGCAACGAGCTCGCTGCCGGGCACGAGTTCTTTTCCCTCGGGGGCTTCGAGGTCAGCGCCGACCACTCCCGCATGGCCTACGCCATCGACGTCACGGGCGACGAACGCTTCGACGTCGTCGTCATGGACATCGCCAGCCGCGAGGTCATCGACCGCGCCGTGGTCGGCGCCGGATACGGGCTGGCCTTCTCGCACGACGCCCGGTACCTCTTCCACGTCGCCGTCGACGAGGCCTGGCGCCCGCACGAGGTGTGGCGCCACGAGGTCGGCACCGACCGTGGTGACGACGTGCTCGTCCACCGCGAGGACGACGAGCGATTTTGGATGGGGCTGGGCACCAGCCGCGACGAGCGCTGGGTGGTGCTCGGCCTCGGCAGCAAGACGACCTCCGAGGTCCACCTCATCGACGCGCACGACCCCACGGGGCCGATGCGCTGCGTGGCCGCCCGTCGTGAGGGCGTCGAGTACGACGTCGAGCCGGCCGGCGACCACCTGCTCGTCATCCACAACGAGCGGCAGCCCGAGGGCGACCTCGCGTGGGCCCCGCTCGACGCGACGACCCACGAGCAGTGGCAGCCCCTGCTCGAGCGCGCCGACGGCGAGCGCTTCGTCGGCATCGACGCCTTCGACGACTTCGCCGTCCTCTCCCTCCGCGTGGACGGACTGCCGGCCCTGCGCGTCCTGCCCCGACAGGCGCGGTCCACTCCCTTCGCCGTGGGTGACTACGGTCCGGCGACGGACGTGACCTTCGACGACGAGCTCCACTCCGTGCACCTCGGCCCCGTCGCCGACCCGGACGCAGACCGCATCCGGGTGGTCCACGAGTCCTGGGTGTCGCCCCGGTCGGTGCTCGACGTCCACGTGGCCACGGGGGAGCGGGTCGTCCTCAAGCGGCAGCAGGTGCTCGGTGGCGTCGACCTCGACGACTACGAGCAGCAGCGCGTCTGGGCCGTCGCGCCGGACGGCACGCACGTGCCGGTCTCCCTCGTGAGGCGACGCGGTGTCGTGGCCGACGGCAGCAACCCCGGTCTGCTCTACGGGTACGGCAGCTACGAGATGAGCTTCGACCCGTACTTCTCCATCGCCCGGCTCTCCCTGCTCGACCGCGGCGTCGTGTGGGCCGTGGCCCACGTCCGGGGCGGTGGCGAGCTGGGGCGCCAGTGGTACGACGACGGCAAGATGCTGCTCAAGCGCAACACCTTCACCGACTTCGTCGCTGCTGCCGAGTACCTCCACGACAGCGGGTGGGTGGCCCGCGACCGCCTCGCCATCGAAGGGGGCTCCGCCGGCGGCCTACTCGTCGGCGCGGCGACCAATCTCGCCCCGGACCGCTTCGCCGCGGTGCTGGCGGCGGTGCCCTTCGTCGACGCGCTGACGACGATCCTGCGGCCCGATCTCCCGCTCACCGTCGGCGAGTGGGAGGAGTGGGGCAACCCGCTCGAGGACCCCGAGGTCTACCGGTACATGCGCGGGTACAGCCCGTACGAAAACATCGCGCCGGTCGAGTACCCCCCGATCCTCGCGACGACATCGCTGCACGACACCCGGGTCTACTTCACGGAGCCCGCCAAGTGGGTGGCTCGCCTGCGTGAGGTGACGCGTCACGACGACGAGCGTCCGATCCTGCTGCGCACCGAGATGAGCGCCGGGCACGGTGGGCGCTCCGGCCGCTACGACGCGTGGGAGCAGACGGCCTGGGAGTGGGCCTGGGTCCTCGACCAGATCGGGGCGACCGAGCGGCGCTGACCGCCGGGCGGTCCGTCACTCGAGGTCGAGGGTGATGAACTTCGGCCGGTAGAGGGTCGGGTCGCGCTGCAGCTCGCCGAAGTCGAAGGTGTTGACGTTGTACGAGATGAGCAGCTCGCCGTCTCGCGAGATCTCCGGGTGCCCGTGCGCGTTGTACGTGAAGTGCTGGCCGACGCCGGACTCAGGGGTCTCGTAGATCGTCTGCGGGTCCTGCCACGGACCCTCGGGCGCACACGCCGTCCAGGCCTGGATCTTCGGGCTGAAGGGGGCCGAGGTGTCCGACGAGATCATCAGGTACCCGTCGCGGTAGCGCGTCACGCTCAGCTCGTTGGCCACGCCGTCGGTGAGGCGGGCGCTCTGGGTGACGTCGCTGCTCCACCCGTCTTGCGTCCGGTACTCCCAGCGGGACCGGTCCGTGAGGTTGCCGGCCGGGACCCGCGCCAGATGCAGGTGCTTGGTGGCCTCCAGGTCCTCGACCCCGTAGACGTAGGTGTGGGTTGGCGTCGACATGACGCCGGCGCCCCACGCGACGCGGTCCGAGGCGTCGCCCGGGTCGATGATCTCGGTGACCTTGAGATCGGGCAGGGACACGCGCGCCATCGCATTGCGCTCCCACGCAAAGCCCTGCCCCCCGGCCTGCCCGCTCACCTGGCGCGTCAGCGAGAGGAAGACGACGAGCTCGTCGCCCTGCACGACGGCATCCTGGACCCAGTAGTAGCTGTCGTCGCTCGGGTCGGGGAAGAAGGACTCCGGACCGGCGGAGGTGCGGGTGCTCAGCCGGCCGGACTCGCTCTCCGCCACGAGCGCGTTGTGGACCATCGCCATGCCCGGCGCCGGTCGGCCCGACGACGACACCTCACCGATGAAGGAGTCGCTGAAGAGCCACAGGGTCCGGTCGTCGGGCAGCCGCACGGAGTACGTCGAGTCACCGCCGATCCACCCGGGGCCGGTGAGGTCGAAGCGCGCATCCTCCGTCGGGGCGGGCGTCGCCCAGGCGAACCGCGCCGACGTGGCTTCGCAGGACCCGTCACGCTCGTCGGTGCAGCCGGCCAGCAGGCCACCACCGAGCACGAGCACGGCGACGAGCGCAGTCCAGCGTGTTCGGCGCATCAGGCTCCTCGGGGTGGTCGGCTCACAACGTACTGCAGCCTGCTGGGCAGGCAGACCACCTGGCGAGGGTTCCGCGCCTCGGCCGCTGGCGGTCCCGCGGCAGCACGCCAGGCGTCACAGCCAGCCGAGGTCCTGGGCGCGCCGGGCCGCCTCGACCCGGTTGCTCGTGCCGGTCTTGCCGATCGCGGAGGACAGGTGGTTGCGCACGGTGCCGGGGGAGAGGTGCACCCGGGCAGCGATGGCGGGGGCGGACAGCCCGTCGAGCGCCACGGCAAGGACTTCGCGCTCGCGCTCGCTCAGCGGGTTGGGGCCGCCGATGACGACCTCGGTGGCGAGGGAGGGGTCGACGACCCGGCCGCCGCGTGCGACCGTGCGCACGGCCTCCGCCAGCTCGTCCGAGGGAGTGTCCTTGACGACGAAACCGCTCGCCCCGGCGTCCAGGGCCCGGCGCAGGTATCCGGGGCGACCAAACGTCGTGACGATGAGCACCTTGGTCCCGGGGACCTCCTCGCGCAGGAGACCGGCGGCAGCGATCCCGTCCAGCCCGGGCATCTCGACGTCGAGCACGGCGACGTCCGGCCGGGTGCGTCGGGCGGCCTCGACCACCTCGTCCCCGGACCCGACCTCGGCGACGACCTCGAGGTCCTCCTCGAGCCCGAGCAGCGCAGCCATGGCTCCGCGGACGAGGGCCTGGTCGTCGGCCAGCAGCAGGGTGATCACGGCAGCTCCACTCTCACTCTCGTGCCCGGGCCGTGCGGGCCCGGGATGCCTTCGGTGACGTCGAGGGTCCCCCCGACGCGGGCGAGCCGCTCGCGCAGCCCGGTCAGTCCGTTGCCCTCGCGGCGCCCTCGTAGACCGCGCCCGTCGTCGACGACCTCGAGCCAGGTCGGCCCCCACGCGATGTCGGCGCGCCGGGCCCCGCTGTGGCGGATGACATTGGTCGTGGTCTCCCGCAGGGCCCACGCCACCGTGATGCGGTGGGCCGGGTCGACGACGTCCACGTCGGCCGGGACGGAGGCCTCGATCCCCGCGTCGCGCAGGGCCTCGACGGCGGTGTCGCGCTCGTCCGCCAGACGGGTCACCCGCAGACCGGCGACGGTCGCGCGGATCTCGGCGAGGGACTGCCGGGTCAGGGAGCGGATAGCTGCGATCTCGGCCTTGGCGCGCTCGGGGTCACGGTCGACGAGTCGCTCGGCCAGGTCCGCTTTGAGCGAGACGACGGTCAGCGAGTGGCCGAGGACGTCGTGGACGTCGCGGGCCACCCGGTCGCGCTCGGCAGCGACCGCCAGGGTCCGCTGCACCTCCTCCCTGCGCTCGTCGCCCTCCATCATCCGCCGCAGGAGCAGCCCGAACCCGCCGATGAGCAGCGGGATGAGGAGGAGGGGCCACAGCTCGCGCAGGTCGTTGGTGAAGAGCAGGACGAGGATCGTCCCCAGCCCGACGGCGAGCACCCCGGGCGCCGCCCATCGCCGCGGCCAGCCGAAGGCGGCGAGGCTCGCGAGGAAGGCGCTCATCCCGACGACCTCGAGCCCGATGATCAGGGACAGCAGGCCCATGCACGCCACCATCGCGGCGAAGCCCCCGAAGGCCCACCAGCGCCGGACCCGGGTCCAGCAGCCGTGCACGCCCATCTGGGAGTGGATGAAGGCCGTGATGTAGACCGCGGCGAAGAGGACGAGCAGGCCCCAGCCGACCACCCGCAGGAGCGGGCGGTCGGCGGTCACCTGCGCGACCTCGTTGGCCGGGAAGCCCAGGAAGACCAGCCACACGGCCGCCAGCAGCCACCCGTGGCGGGCCCACGGGTCGACCACCTCGGCGGACAGGTCGTCCGCGAGGTGGCCGGCGTCGGAGGTGTCGGTCACTGCCGGTCCCGACCTCGGCGCACGAGGTAGACCGTCAGGAGAGCGAGGATCAGCGTCCACACACCCACGTTAACCAGCGGCACCCAGAGGGCCTCGTGGGACAGGTTGCCGTCCATGTCGACCGAGTACCCCTCGGTCAGCGGGTACCGGGCCAACGAGACGATGCCGTAGAGCGGGGTGAACTTCGCGATGGTCAGCATGACCCCCGACAGCGGGATGAAGATGTTGCCGAGGAAGGCGAAGATCACCAGCGACCCGCTCGCCGCACCGACGGCCGACTCCGACGTGAAGGCGAGCCCGAAGACCAGCCCGTAGAGCGCGAAGAGGCAAGCGCCGAAGAGCGTGATGCCGGCGGTCGCCAACCAGACCCAGGCATCTCCCTCCGCGCCGGTGGCGGAGCCGATGGCGTAGATCAGGCCGATCGGGATGCACGCGACGACCATGGCGACGAGCGCCTTGGCCCCGACGTACGACGCATCGCGAAGGGGGGTCAGCCCCAGCTGTCGTCCCCAGCCCTGCATGCGCTCGACCGCCGAGGAGCCGCCGACGGAGACCGTCGCGGTGACGGCGCCGTAGACCGCCATCGAGATCATGACGTACAGCGCCACGTTGCCGCGCCCGATGTCCTCCTGGGCGAAGGTCTGGGCCGCGCCGAAGACGACGTACATGAAGGCCGGCAGGACCGCGATGAAGAACAGTCCGACGTAGTCGCGCGCCAGGCGCTTGAGCTCCAGGCTGATGATCGTGGGGTTCATCGGGTCTCCTCGGTGTCGTCCTGGGTGTCGGTGGTCTCGTCGAAGGCATCACGCGTGATCGCGAGGAAGGCCGCGTCGAGCGAGGCGGTCGTGACCTCGAGGTTGCTGCCCCCGAGATCCGTCAGCAGCAGTCGAGCCAGCGCGTCGGAGTCCTCGCCGACCGCCGTGATGCGGGCTCCCGATGTGGTGACCGAGCTGACCCCCGGCAGCCCGCGCAAGCGATCGACGGTGGCGTCGACGTCACCCCTGCGGACGTCGGCACTCACCGTACGACCGCTCGCGCGGGCCCGGATCTCCTCGGTGGTGCCGTCGGCGACCACCCGTCCGCCGGCCATCATCACGATGCGGTCGGCGAAGTTGTCGGCCTCCTCGAGGTAGTGCGTGGCGAAGAGGACCGTGCGCCCGTGCCCGGCGTCCTCGTGCATGGTGCGCCAGAAGTCCCGTCGGGCACCGACGTCCATCCCTGCCGTGGGCTCGTCGAGGATCAGCAGGTCGGGGTCGGGCAGCAGGGCCAGGGCAAAGCGCAGCCGCTGCTGCTCGCCGCCGGACAGCTTCGAGACCCGTCGGTTCGCCTTGTCCGCCAGCCCAGCTCGCTCGAGGACCTCCTCGATCGGCTCGTGCCGGGCGAAGGTCGAGGCAACGTAGCGCACCGTCTCGCGGGCGGTGAGGTCGCGCAGCAGGCCGCCGGTCTGCAGCACGGCCGAGACCCTCCCTTCGTGCACGGCGCGGCGCGGGGAGGATCCGAAGGAGGTGATCCGCCCGGTCGTCGGCTCGGTCAGCCCGAGTACCATATCGAGGGTCGTCGTCTTGCCGGCCCCGTTGGGCCCCAGCACGGCGACGACCTCACCGGGCGAGACCGTCAGGTCGACACCGGCCACGGCGCGCACGGTCTCGCCGCGGGAGCGGAAGCTCTTGGTCACGCCCTCGAGGAGGATGCCGTCGGCCGCGGGGCGGGTCGCGGCCGGTGGGCTCGTCGTCTGCTGCGTCGTCGTCATGGGGGCAAGCCTCGCGGCGAAGGGGGTATCCCAGCCATGCCCCGATGTCACGACTGCGCAATGACAGGTGTCATGGTGCAGACACCTCTCAGGCTGACGGAGCATCATGGGGGGCAGGGCCCGGTTGCCCGACCGGGCGTACCGACACGAGGAGGCCTTCGATGGGCGCAGCAGTGGAGATCAGCACCGGGACGATCGCTCCGGAGCACCTCGCGGGCAAGCACGTGATGCTCGGGACGCGTGACCTGGGCGTCTTCGACGGGTCGAGCGGCACGCTCCACTTCGAGATCCCGTCGGGCAAGCACGTGCTCTTCCTCAAGGACGGACTGACGACGTCGGGGGCAGTCGCCTTCCGGGTCCAGGCAGGGCACTGCGCACAGATCGTGGTCAAGGACAGCGAGGCGGGCATCTTCAGCGCCTTCTTCGGCGGGTGGTTCGCGCTCGAGCGGTCCGGCGACCACCTCGAGGCGCAGCAACACCTCGAGGACGGCGTCCCCGGGGCGGAGGAGATCTCGCCGGACGAGGTGCCTGTCAGCGCTTGACCGCATGGCCCGGTTGAGCTGCCCGTCCTGCCCTGCCCTCCTCCGGCCGGCGGGTGCCGCCGCGTCGAGGGGCCGGGTCGTGCGGCACGATGTCGCCCATGAGTGACGAGGACCTGACGTCGGCGACCGGCGAGGTGGAGCTGCGCGCGGCCCGAGTGGGCATGGTCTTCGTGCTCCTGGTGTGCGCCGGCTTCGCGGTCATCGGCCTGTGCCTGCTCGCCGGTGACGGGCTCGTCCAGATGTTGGGTATCGCGCTCCTCGTCTTCTTCGGTGCGGTCGGCATCCCCACGGCGCTGTGGCGGCTCATCCGCCCCTCGGTCGAGGTGCGCGTCGACCCGACGCTCGGGGTGTGGATCCGTGAGCTCGGCGGGTGGACCCCGTGGTCGGACATCGTCTCGGTCGGTCGCGGGCAGGTCGAGTCCAGACCGGTCGTCGAGCTGCACCTGACCGAAGGGAGCACGGTGCGTGTCCCGCCCACGGTGGCCCGTCGTCCGCAGGAGGTCTTCGCGATCCTGTCGCGCGAGCACTCCCGGGCTCGCGCGCGCTGAGCACGGAGGGCGGCCTCGCCTACGATCGCCTCATGCATGTCACCGGCCTGTGGATCCACCCCGTCAAGTCCCTCGGCGGCCAGGCGATCGACTCCGCACGCGTGGAGCCGTGGGGGCTCGAGGGCGACCGTCGCTGGGGTCTGGTCGACCCGAGCGGCGAAAAGGTCACCGCCCGCGACCTGCACGCCCTCCTGCGGCTGCACGCGGAGCAGGTCGACGACGAGACGATCCGCATCCACGACGGGGGCGAGAGCATCCTCGTCGACATCCCCCTCGGTCTCCCGCCGATCCCGGTGAGCCATGCGCGGCAGGGGTTCGCCCCGCCGGCCGACCAGGACGTCAGCGAGTGGATCAGCGAGCGGGTGGGGCGCCCCCTTCGCCTCGTGTGGCAGGAGGAGCCGACTCAGCGACGGATGTCCGGTGCGCACGGTGGCCTGGTTGGAGACACGCTGTCCCTCGCCGACGCGGGCCCCGTGCTCCTCACGTCGGAGGCCTCGCTGGCCCAGCTGCAGGAATGGGTCGACGCTCGCGCTGCAGAGGACGACCCGGGCGCAGGTGCGGCCTTGCCGCTGAGCATGGTCCGCTTCCGGCCGAATGTCGTCATCGACGGCGGTGAGCCCTTCGACGAGGACGGGTGGGGGACGCTGCGGATCGGGGAGGTCAGGTTTCGCACGGCCGAGGTCTGCGACCGTTGCGTCATGACGACGATCGACCCCGAGACGATCGTCGCCGGCAAGGAGCCCATCCGGACTCTGGCACGCCACCGGACATGGGATGGCAAGACGTGGTTCGGCACCCGGTTGGTGCCCCTGGACGAAGGGCGCATCGCTCTCGGCGACGAGGTCCTCCCCGGCGACTGAGGTCTCCTACGTCCGCCGGTGGAAGGACAGGGCGACCGTCCGCTGGTCTCGCCGGGTGATCGAGTGCGACCACATCCCGCTGTCGATCATGTGGTGGTGGCGCCCGCAGAGCGGGACGGCGTTGTCGAGATCGGTGAGGCCGCCGGCTTCCCACGGTCTGAGGTGGTGGGTCTCGGTCCAGGCGAAGGGCCGATCGCACCCTTCGGCAGCGCACTCGTCGTAGCGTCCGGCGAGCGCCATCCGCTGGTTGTCGCTGAAGAGGCGCCGCTGTCGCCCGAGGTCGAGGGGGACGGAGTCGCCGTCGAGGACAGCGGGGAGGATGCCCGCGCCGCAGGCGAGGCGGCGGGCGGTCCCGGCGCTCACGACGTCATGGACGTCCGTGCCGGCGGCCCGGGTGCCGAGGTCGCCGAGCAGGTCGCTCAGGCGGGTCGTCACGAGCATCGTCGCCGAGACCTTGGTGTGCAGGTGGTCGGTCGGGATGCGGGTCAGTAGGTCGGCCAGCGCCAGCCCGCGGCGGTGCGCCCAGTCGAGGTGGCGATCGGCATGGCTCGTCACGAGTGACCGGTCGCCGTCGGTGGGGGCCGAGCCAGCGGCGGTTGCGTCCTCGGACCGGCGTCGAGGCGCGGTCATGGCGTCGATGACCTTCTTGAGCATCATCCCCGAGACCCAGGGGACGGTGAACTGCCCGGTCATCGTCCCGTCGCGGTTGTCCTTGATCCAGAAGGATGCCTTGTCCCGCGCAGCCTCCTCCTCGTCGGCGACGAGGTCGTCCTCGTGCTGGTCGACGGTCTCGACCCGCGACTCGAAGACCTCGATGATGCGTCGCGCTGCCCGGCGCACCTGGCTGGGGGAGCGGTTGGTGCAGAGCTCGAGCAGGGCCAGCTCGCACTGTCGCCGCTGCTCGTCGGTCGTCGCGTCGGGGAGGGTGTCGAGCGTCCGCATGATGACCTTGGCGTGGGCCGCGCTGATGCGGCCCTCGTCGAGTGCCGCGCCGGTCGCGGTGAGGTGAGGTGTCCGTCGCCCTCCGTCTCCGTCGCTCGCGCCACCGGCCCCACCGGCCGCGTCACCGCCCGGGTCATGGTCACCGCCCGCGCCGGCCGAGGTGCCCTCGTCGCGGGACTCGCCGTCCCCCTTCGGCCGCCCACCCAGAGCATCGGCCAGGGCCGCATGACCCGCAGCGTCCGCACGGTCGGTCCGGGTGGTGCGGGCGAACCAGCTGGGGGTGTCGAGCTGCCCGGACCCTTCGTGCGCTCGCCGCTGCGAGGCCTGTGCCGTCAGCCGCAGTTGCACGGCCTCGACGCGGCGCTTGAGCCGCTCGACCTCGGCGATCTGGGCGCGCAGCTCGGCCGGGCCGAGAGCGTTGTCGGTGAGGCGGTCCATCATCGAGTCCACCTCGCGGTGGGCTGCCCGCAGGAGCGAGTCGAGGCTCGGGGTCAAGTCGATGGGGTGCCGCGCAGCGGCCAGGTCGATGAGGCTCAATGACCGCCCCATCGCCTCTTCGACCGCCCCTGTCAGCTCCATGCGGAGACACTAGTCGAACACATGTTCGAGAGCAAGACCCTGTGGGGATTCCTTCTTCAGCGACCTCCGGCGCCCCAAGCCACCGCTGGCTCAGGCCATCTGCGGCACGACGACGAGGGCCAGCCACATGCCGATGCAGCAGCCGAGGGTCGTCAGGCCGAGCCCGATCATCTGCGCCGTGCGCACCCCGGGAGTCCGACCGAAGCGGACCGCGGAGTAGGCGACCATCGTCACGAAGCTCCCGATGAGCAGGCCCGCGATGACCGCGACGAAGGCGGCCGCTGCGGCGGCGAACGGCGCCGCCGGACGGGTCGAGATGTCGGCGTCGGCGGCCTGGAAGGTCGTCACGAGCACGACGAGCGGGTACATGCCGCAGAGGACGAGGAGCGCGACCGACGGCACGACGTGGATCCACCCGCGGTCGGCGTGGACGGGTGCGGTGGGTGCGGATCGAAGGGGGAGCGCGGCCATGTCTGCGACGCTACGAGGCGCACCTCGCCCGGGTCACTGGGTAACGGTGCTCATTCCCGGGGCGACACCGGCACAGTGGGAGGCTGATGGCATGACCACCGAGGACGACGCGCTGGACCGCCTGCTCGCTGCGGGTGCCCGTATCGACGCCCCGAGCACGCCCTACGGGCCCGGGCCCGACCACGTCCACGAGACATACGGCCCGGCCGCGGCACGCACCCTCGTCGTCGCGCACGGCGGCTACTTCCGGCCGTCGGTCGACCGGACCCACGCGAGACCGATGGCGCGCGCGCTCGCAGATCTCGGGTGGCGGGTCGTCCTCGCCGAGTACCGCCGCGTGCCGGGCGATCCCGACGCGACGCTCGAGGACCTGCAGCGCCTCGACGAGCACCTGCGGCGGACCGGCCACGACGTCGCCGCATGGGTGGGCCACAGCGCCGGAGGCGCCCTCGTGATGTGGCGCGCACTGCACCCCGACCTGCCGCCGGTGCGTGTGCTCGCGTTGGCCCCGGTCGCGGACTTCGACACTGCCGTCACCGATCGCCTCGGTGGCGACGCCGTCCGCGACTGGGTGAGGGCCACCCCGGACCGGGCGCCTGACGTCTACGCCCGGCTCGACCCGAGCCGCCTGCGCTCGGCCGACCCTGATGCGGCGGGCCGCGTCGCGGTGCTGCACGGCGACGAGGACGCGAGCGTCCCCCTTCGTCAGAGCGACGGATGGGCACGCACGGTGCTCACCGGAGCCCACCACTTCGACGTCGTCGACCCGGCGTCGCCGCACTGGCCGGCCGTCGTGGCCGCGTTGCCCGGCTGACCCTCAGCGGGTGAGTGCCGCCTCGATCCGCAGCAGCGCCTCGGCCACCTCGCCGTACGACGTGCTGAGGGGCGAGAGCCCGAGCCGGATCCCGTCGGGCTCGCGGAAGTCGGGGACGACGTCGTCGTCCCACAGCGCCCGGTAGACCTCGCGGAAGTCCTCGTGCGCGATGGTCACGTGGCCCCCTCGCGTGGCGTCTTCGCGGGGAGAGACGAGCCGCACCCCCAGCCGGGCCAGTCGCTCGTCGACGGCCGCGATGACGAAGCGACCGAGGCCAGCAGCCTTGTCCCGCACCGCTCCCAGACCCACCGACTCGATGAGGTCGACGGTGTCCTCGATGCCGACCATGCCGAGCACCGGGGGAGTGCCGGAGATGAAGCCGCGCATCCCCGCGCCCGCCTCGTAGCCGGGCCCCATGACGAAGGGAGCGGCGTGCCCCATCCAGCCCTGGATGGGCTGCCGCAGCCGGTCCTGGTGGCGCGCAGCCACGTAGCCGAAGGCGGGCGCACCCGGCCCGCCACCGAGGAACTTGTAGGTGCACCCGACCGCGAGGTCGACGCCGTGCGCGTCGAGGTCGCTGGCGACGACGCCGACGGAGTGGCACAGGTCCCACAGCACGAGGGCGCCAGCCTCGTGCGCGAGCCGGGTGATCTCGGGCAGGTCGGCGATCCATGCCGACTTGTACGCGACGTGGGAGAGCAGGACGACACCGGTGCGGTCGGTCAGGACGGCGGCGAGGAGGTCGGGGGTGACCCCCTTCGCCGGGTCCGGCTCGAGCCACACGAGCTCGGCACCGGTCTCGGCCGCGATGCCCTCGGCGACGTAGCGGTCGGTGGGGAAGTTTTCGGTGTCGAGGACGATCTCGGGGCGCTGCGGGCCGGCGGCGGCGACCGCCGCTCGCAGCAGCTTGTAGAGCATGACGGTCGTCGAGTCGCCGACGACGGTCTGGCCTGGGGCGGCGCCGAGGCAGACCTCACCGATGCGGTCACCGAGGCGCAGCGGCAGCTGCATCCACTGCTCGTCCCACGAGCGGATCAGGCGGTCGGCCCAGTCGTGCTCGACGAGCCGGGTGATCCGCTCGGCGGTGGCCCGCAGCGGCCGTCCGAGGGAGTTGCCGTCGAGGTAGGCCACGAGGCCCGCCGACGGCAGGTAGAGGTCACGTGTGTGACGAAGGGGGTCACTCGCGTCGAGCTCGGCGGCACGGGTCCGCAGGTCGGTGGTCATGCGCCGATCTCCGTCCGCACGGCGAAGAGCTCGGGGAAGAAGGTGAGGTCGAGCGCTCGCTGGAGGAATCCGACGCCGGAGCTGCCGCCGGTGCCGGTCTTCATGCCGATGGTGCGCTGCACCGTCTTGAGGTGGCGGAAGCGCCACAGCTGGAAGTTGTCCTCGAGGTCGACGAGCTCTTCGCAGGCCTCGTAGACGTCCCAGTGCTGCTCGGCGTCGCGGTAGATGTCGGTGAGGACGGCGACGAGCTCCGTGTCGAGCTCGTGCGCGGTCGTGACGTCGCGCTCGAGGACCCGGGTGGGGATCGGGTAGCCGCGGCGGGACAGGTAGCGGAGGAACTCGTCGTAGAGGCTCGGCGCCTCGAGCAGCTCGCTGAGCACCGCGTGGGCCTCGGGGTCGGCGGCGTGGACGGGCAGCATGCCGGCGTGCTTGTTGCCGAGGGCGAACTCGACGGCGCGGTACTGCCAGGACTGGAAGCCCGAGGCGTGGCCGAGGTAGGGGCGAAACTCCTGGTACTCCGTCGGGGTCAGCGTCGCGAGCACGGACCACTGGTCGGTCAGGGTGCGCTGGATGTGCTTGACGCGGGCGATGCGCTTGAGGGCGATGCGCATCTCGTCGGCCGCGAGCAGCTCCATGGCCGAGCGGGTCTCGTGGAGCACGAGCTTGAGCCAGAGCTCGGAGGTCTGGTGCTGGACGATGAAGAGCATCTCGTCGTGGTGCTCGCTCATGGGGTGCTGCGCGTCGAGGAGCGTGTCGAGGGCCAGGTAGGACCCGTAGGACATCTCCTCACGGAAATCGCGGTGAACGCCTGCCTCGATGTCTCGTGTGTTGCCGGTCACCGCCTCAGACTAGGCGCTGCGGCCCGCGGTCAGGTCAGGCCTGCTCGACGTCGGGGAGGCGTCGGGACGAGATGACCCCGAGCACGCCGAGGGCGGCGAGGAAGAGCAGCGTCCCGATGATGCTCCAGCCGGCGATCGCGGAGCTGACGGCACCGACGACGAGGAGCACCAGGCCCATCGCCGAGTTGGAGACGGCGACGTAGGTGGTGCGCTGGTCGCCCTCGGCCATGTCGACGACATAGGTCTTGCGCCCGACACGCACGCCGGTGTGGAGCAGTGTCACGAGGAAGTAGGCGGTGACGAAGACGGCGTAGGTGAGCAGGCTGCCGCCGTCGAGGTCGAGCGTGGTGTCGAGGAGGACGAGCGTGACGAGCACCAGCGAGGCGAGGGCGGCGCCGAAGGTCATGAGCCGCTTGCTCGAGCGGTCGGCCATGCGCCCGAAGGTGCGACCGCCGAGCAGCGAGGCCAGCCCCGACGCGATGATGAAGCCGCCGAGGCCGGTGAGCGCCGGCGCGCCGGCCTGCACGGCGAGGGTGACGATGAAGGGCGGGCTGAGCGAGGAGACGAGCAGGAAGCTGCGGACGGTGACGAAGTTGCGGAAGGTCGCGTCCTCCCGCAGCAGCGTGATCGTCTCGGCGAACCAGCTCTGCCCGTCGTCTGCCCCGTCGCTGTCCGGTCCCTGAGGAGGCGCGCCAGCGCCGTCTCGAAGGGTCACCGGCTCCCGCACGCTCGCCCATACACCGGCGACGAGCACCCAGAGCACGGCGCCGGCCCCGAGGATCGCGGCGAGCGTCTGCGCGTCGAGGTCCTCGCCGAGGGCGCGGACGGCGAGGCCGAGCGTGATGGCCACGAGCCCGGATGCGGTCGTG
Organism: Janibacter sp. RAF52; assembly: GCF_052114035.1. Lineage (NCBI taxonomy): Bacteria > Bacillati > Actinomycetota > Actinomycetes > Micrococcales > Intrasporangiaceae > Janibacter > Janibacter sp. RAF52. The sequence goes on from NZ_JBFRDY010000001.1 coordinate 349,741, forward strand.
GCGAGGCCGTTGATCTGGCCGCGCTCTCCCTTCGGCACGACCCTGGCCTGCACGTCCTTCGAGGCGATCGACGTCAGGCACCGGCCGAGGGAAAAGACGGTGAGCGCGACGAGGATCGTGAGTCCGGCGGCCAGCCCGCTGCCGAGCGCGGCGGTCGCGGCCATGACGGCGACGGCCGCGGCCTGGACGAGTGCGCCGGTAACGGTGACGAGCTTGCGACTGCGGACCCGCACGACGAAGGGGGTGAGCAGCGCCTGGGGGAGCATCGACCCCGACTCGCGGATGGGGACGAGTGCACCGGTGAGCGCGGCGGGCACGCCGATGGCGTGGAAGAGCCACGGGAGGACCGTCGAGGCGCTGACCGCTTGGTCGCCCGAGGACTGGAGCGCGTTGGCTCCGACGAGACGAAGGGAGTTGCCCGGCACGTCCCGCCGCACGTCGTCGGGGAGCTCGGCCTCCGCGTCGAGGTCACGTGTGATGAGCAGTGCGTGGAGGCGTTGGGTCGTCGTCACCGCGTCAATGTAGACCGAGGTGCCGACGGTGGGGCTGGCGGTGGATGGTGGGTGGCTCCGCCCTGTGGACAACTCGAGGTGCGAACCTCGGCATTTTCTCTAGTGTGGATCGTCGAGAGGGCCCGGGTGACGGGCCCGGGGAAGGATCCACGTGCGCGCTGTCCGACGTCCTGCTGTCCTGCTGAGTGCCCTGGCATTGGCCGTGGGTGGGCTGTCCGGTTGCGGGGATGACGAGCCCGATGGCTCCGACACGATGACCATCGAGCCGCGGGACCCGTCGAGCTCGACGGGTTCGTCGGGGGCGTCGAGTGCGAGCTCGTCGTCGAGCTCTGGGAGCAGTTCGTCGTCGACCAGTGCGAAGGGTGATGCCCCCGAGATCCCGGCGGAGGCGAAGAAGCACACGGATGAGGGTGCGGTCGCGTTTGCTGAGTACTACTGGACCACAGTGGGAGAGGCGTGGAAGACATCCGACTCGCGCGTCCTGACCGAGATCACCGATAAGGAGTGCGGCGCGTGCCTAGAGCTGATTGACGATGTCGACGCCAACAAGGCGAAGGGCATCAAGGCCGATCGGAACCCAACGTCGGTAACTGGGTCGACGCTTGCAGAGTCCGCGGAAGGAAAAGCGGACGAAGCTGTTCGCGTCGAAATCACGGATCGTGAGCATGAGTATCTCGAGGACGGAAAGTCCATCGGCACGGTCAAGAAGGTCTCGTATCGCAGCATCGTCTACGTCGACTGGAAGGACGGGGCATGGACTGTCGTAGACAGCTACGTGATCGTCTGACGCTGGCCCTCTTGATTCTTCTTGCGGCATGTACCGCCCCCACTGCAGGGGCTGAACCGACCAACCCTGAATCAGAACCTCCGCAGCCCGTCTTGGGTAACGGATCGATTCAGTCACACGTCAAGGGCGGCTACGCGATCAAGGGCGAACAGGTAGAGCAGCGCCAAGCAGCCCGTAGGCAAGGAAAGAGCGCGCTCGGCGTGAGGAAGGAGCCCGCTCACAGCGTCAAGTGGGAGACCAAGTCCGTCAACTGCTCCGGGGGCAGCACGGCCGCGGGCTGTTCCGAGACCATCATCGACTGCCGGATGCAAGGTGGCGGCACACCGCGTCTGGTGTGGCAGCGGCCGGTCGGTACCGACGAGTGGTTCGGTCCTCAGCAGACCTGCCTGCCGGGGGCACCCCCTCCACCCGACATCAACGACCCGACCATCCCGCGCACTCCACCACCTCCGCCCACGCCGACGATCACGCAGATCCGTGAGGCCTTCCTCGAGTTGCCCTTCGCCAAGCCGAAGACCTCGATGCAGCCCGTCGGCAACAAGACCCTCGTCGGGCTGCCGACCTACTACCGCGCCACCTGGCCGAGCACGGGCGGCCTCAAACCCGGCGACGTGAGCAAGCCGGTCAAGCTCCTCTCGTGGTCGATCGAGTTCGAGATCGCGTCCAAGGACTACCGCTACGACTACGGCGACGGCAGCACGTCCTCGTGGACGAGCAGCGCGGGCGGGCGGTACCCCGACGGCGACATCACGCACACCTACGACAGCACCGGGACGCGCGAGGTCAAGGTGGACGCCCGCCTCGTCGGGCAGTACCGCGTCAACGGCGGCGCCTGGCAGGACCTGGGCGCGGTCGCGGACCTCCAGGACGAACCCGTCACCGAGTTGGAGGTCGTCGGGACCCGGACCCGTCTCGTCAGCTGAAGCCGACGCTGATCCCGCACCATCGAAGGGAGCGACGCTCACCTAGCCGGCAGGATCGTCCCCACGCACTCACCGAAGTCGATGACCGACCCGTCAGCGCCCGGCGCGCGCCCCCGCAGCACGACCGTCTGACCGTCCTCGAGGAAGCGCTGCTCGCGCCCGTCGGCGAGCACGAGCGGCTCCTTGCCACCCCACGACAGCTCCATGAAGGAGCCGCGCTGGTCCCTCCCTTCGCCTGAGACCGTGCCGGAGCCGAAGAAGTCACCGGGCCGCAGGGAGGCGCCGCCCACGCTCATGTGCGCGACCATCTGCGGCGCGGTCCAGTACATCGTCCGGTAGGGCGGGTGCGAGACGACCTCGCCGTCGAGCTCGACCTCCATCGTGATGTCGAGGGCCCAGGGCTCGCCCCCTTCGTCGAGGTAGTCGGCGAGGGCGTGCTCTCGCTCGGGCGGAGCCACCCGCGCGGCGGCCAACGCCTCCCACGGCACGACCCAGAGCGAGATCGACGAGGCGAAGGACTTGCCGAGGTAGGGCCCGAGCGGCACGTACTCGAAGGCTTGGATGTCGCGGGCCGACCAGTCGTTGAAGAGCACCGCACCGAAGAGGTGCTCCGCAGCGGCCTGGGCCACCGACACCTCACCCTCGGGAGCGGACCCACCCACGACGAAGCCCACCTCGGCCTCGATGTCGAGGCGGCGCGACGGGCCGAAGCTCGGGGTCCCGCCCTCCTCCGGCCGCAGCCCCTTGGGCCGCGGCACGTCGGTCCCCGACGGCACGACGGTCCCGGCGCGGCCGTGGTAGCCGACGGGCAGGTGCTTCCAGTTGGGCAGCAGCGGCGCCTGGTCCGGACGAAACATGCGCCCGATGTTGGTCGCGTGCTGCTCCGATGCGTAGTAGTCGACGTAGTCGGCGACGGTGAAGGGCATGTGCATCGTCACCTCGTCGACGGGCGTCGCCGCAGCCGCGACGACGCCGTCGAGTCCGTCGGTCGTCACGACCTCCTGCAGCCACGTCCGCAGTGGCTGCCACACGGTGTGACCGGCCGCGAGCAGGGCGTCGAGATTGCTCCCGGACGCCGCGTCACCCACCTCGACGGGCAGTGCGGGACCGCCGGCAGTGGCCACGGCCGGCACGAGGTCGCGCAGCGAGATCGCCGCGTCGCCGAGGCGCACGCCCAGTCGCGGGTCACCACCGGCGGGGGAGAAGGAGCCGTAGGGCAGGTTGTCGGGCCCGAAGCCCTCGGTCGACAGTCGTTGTGCCGCAGTCGTCATGGAGTCGTGCGTCTCGTCAGGTCGCGGGAAGAGATCAAGTCGGTGCAGGCTGTCGGCAGGTTCGCCGACGCTGCAGGTGCCGAAGCTGGTGAAGGAGGCGCGCCACGCCCCGTCCGAGGCGGCCGCGGCCGCGCCGAGCCGCGCCGGGTCGGTCTCGGCGAGCCAGCCGGCGACGACCTCCCGGCCCTCGCCGGCGCGCGCAGCCTGCGTGGCGAGCGCGATGTTGAGGAAGCCGTGGTGGGTGAAGCCCGTCTCGGCGTTGGTGTGGCGCACCGCTTCGTGCAGCCCGGCCGTGAGCTTGAAGGGCAGCCCGGCGGCCACCGCAGCGACGAGGACGTCGCCGAGCTCCTGCGGGGTGGGGAAGAGGTGCGCCTCGATGCCACCCGTCCGGTACTTCAGCCGAAGGGGGGTCCCCGCCAGCAGGTCGAGGGCGCCCTGCGTGACCTGGGCTGCCGTCAGCTCCACGTAGACCGGCAGGGCGGTCACCGCCGCGACCTCGCGGATCTGGGCCTCCCACACCGACCGGTCGTCGGGGGCCGTCTTGAGCTCCACGGCCACGACCTGCAGCTCGGGTGCCACCCCCTTCGCCATCTCGAGGGCCTCGCCGAGCCGGCCCGCGGGCGTGACGACGGAGACCTCGACCGGACCACCGGAGAGGTCGAGGCCGGCCGCGACCCCGCGTGCCTCCGGCAGGTCCGCCAGCGACAGCACGGCCGGGCCCACGGCGCCCTCGAGGAGCGTCGAGCGGCGCGCGACGTGGTCGGTCACGGCCTGCGCGACGGGCGCCAGCCCGGGCGGGAAGGTCGCCGCGTCGTCGAAGAACTCGACGAACTGCTCGGGCACGGCGCTCATGCGTCACCCAGCCAGCGGCCGCCGGTCCACGACCGCGCGTAGACACCGTCGTCGACGGCCAGGCCCCCTTCGCCGAGGTCGAGCGGACGGAAAGTGTCGACCATGACGGCCGTCTCGTCGAAGTACTCCGCACCGAGCGAGGCCTCGACGGCGCCGGGCTGCGGGCCGTGCGCGTGCCCACCGGGGTGGACCGAGATCGACCCCTTGCCGATGCCCGAGCCCTTGCGCGCCTCGTAGTCACCGTCGACGTAGAACATGATCTCGTCGCTGTCGACGTTGGAGTGGTAGTACGGCACCGGCACGGCGAGCTCGTGGTAGTCGACCTTGCGCGGCACGAAGTTGCAGATGACGAAGTTGTGACCCTCGAAGACCTGGTGGACCGGCGGCGGCTGGTGCACCTTGCCCGTGATCGGCATGTAGTCGCGGATGTTGAAGACGTAGGGGTAGAGGCAGCCGTCCCAGCCCACGACGTCGAAGGGGTGTTCGGGCACCGTGTGGATCGTGCCGGTGATGCCGCTCGGGCCGCGCCCGCGGTGCTTGATGTGCACGTCGACGTCCTGCTCGTCGACGAGCAGCGGCTGTGTCGGCCCGCGCAGGTCGCGCTCGCAGTAGGGCGCGTGCTCGAGCAGCTGGCCGTAGCGGGAGAGGTAGCGCTTCGGCGGGGCGATGTGGCTGCTCGCCTCGATCGCGTAGAGACGCGCGGCCTCGCCCTCGCGCAGCACCCACCGGTGGATCGTCGCGCGGGGGATGATCGCGTAGTCGCCCTCGGCGACCTCGAGCGCGCCGAACTGCGTCTCGAGCAGCGCGGATCCGCGCTCGACGTAGACGCACTCGTCACCGATGGCGTTCTTGTACAGCGGGGACGTGAGCCCGACGTGGGCGTAGGAGATGCGCACGTCACCGTTGCCGAGGACGAGCCGACGACCGGTCACCGCGTCCGTCCCGGCAGCCTGCTCGTCGGTGAAGAGGTCGTGGAGCCTGAGGTGCCGGGGGAGCAACGGCTCGTTGGGCGTGAGCGTCTGGTCGGGCAGCTCCCACGGTCGCGCCCCGACGATGCTCGACGGGATGTGCCGGTGGTAGAGCAGCGAGCTGTCGGAGCTGAAGCCCTCTTCGCCCATGAGCTCCTCGGAGAGGATGCGCCCGTCGGCGTCCTTGAAGAGGGTGTGCCGCTTGCCCGGCACGGGTCCGACCTGGCGGTAGTGGGCCATGGGCTGTCCTTCACGTCGTTGTGCGGAGAGCGGATCAGGATGTGCGCTCAGCGCACATCCTAGCGCGCGTGGGTACCGCGTGACCATGGCCCGATCGGGGCCTCAGAGGTGGGTGACGGCCTCGCGGGCGTGCTGGACGAAGGGGAGCAGGGTCGCCACGTCGAGGTCGCCGGGACGGCCCAGGCGGATGACGCCGATGGCGCCCTCCACGTCGTCGGCGATGCTGCCGGTGCCGATGGCCAGGCCGAGCGCGCCGGGCTGGATCTGTCCGTCCGACAGGGCGTGGCCGTCGGCGCGAGCGGTCTGCACGGCCTCGGGGTCGTCGGGTTGCGGGGGTCGCTGGGCCAGGATCGCGATGCCGTCCGCACCCGAGCTCAAGGGGTGGCGGGTCCCGATCTGGTAGCTGATGCCGATGGCCCCGCGGACGCTCGGCTCGGCCACGGCGATGGCGACCGACTCGTCGCCGTCGGCGATGGAGACGAAGGCGGTGCACCCGCTGTGGTCGGCGAGCTCCTGCACGATCGGCTGGGCGGCGAGGCGGTACTGGCTCATGAACCGGCCCGCGTAGGCGAGGGCGCCGCTGCCGAGGCGGTAGCGGCCGTCGGCCCCCTTCGTCACGAGGTGACGCTGCTCAAGGGTCGCGAGGATGCGGTAGGCGCCAGCGCGGTGCACCCCGAGCTCGTCGGCGAGCACGGCCGGGGAGATGCCGTCCGTGCGCCGGGCGACGACGTCCATCGCCTCGAGGCCGCGGTCGAGCGTCTGCAAGGTGCTCATGATGTCGGGCAGTGTACGCAGGGGCCGCCGGCGCGCGCCCTCAGAGCAGACCGGCCACCTGCGCCGCGGCGGGCCCCACCGCGTGACCGAGCCGGGTGGCCGCCTCGACGTCGTCCTGGTGGCTGCCGCCCACGCAGACGGTCACCCCGTGGTGGTCGGCCAGGGCCTTGGCGAGCGTGCTGGCCGTGCGAGCGTCCGGGCGCCGCGGCACGCCGATGACCACGCACCGCGCGGTGTGGGCCGTCACAGCCGCGGTCCAAGCGTCGGTCGGCAGGTCGGCTCCCAGGTAGACGACGTCGACGCCCAGCCGACGCAGGGCCACGGCGAAGGCGAAGACGCCCAGCTCGTGGTACGCCCCGGCGGGCAGGCCGACAATCACCCGTGGCCCGCCGACCCTGCTGGCGGCGGCGTCGAAGGCGGCAGCGAGCCGCCGCAGCACCGCGTGCGCGACGAGGTGCTCCCCGGCGACCGTGACCCGGCTGTCGGCCCACGCCTCCCCGAGCTCGACGAGCGCGGGCATCAGCCAGTCGTCGACGACCGCCTCGAAGGAGCCTGTCGCGAAGCGCTCGTCGAGGACCGCGACGACCCCGGCCGGGTCCATCGCGGCGGCCGCCTCGATGAGTCGTCGGGTCGCGTCGGCGCCGGACGAAGGCGGTGTGCTGAGGTGCGACGGAGGAGCCTCGAAGTGGGCCTCACCCGCCGGTGTGGTCGCGGCGGCCGGTGGGGGTGTCGGGTCAGGCCGACCAGGTGCTGCCTCCGTACCGCTGTGGCGTCGGCCCGCCTCTGCCGCAGCATGGCTCGCCGTCCAACCGTCGGCGACGAGCTCGGCCATCGTGCGCAACCGCGCCAGCGTCTCTTCGTCGTAGAGGCGGTAACCGGCGTCGGTGCGCTGCGGCTCGACGACGTCGTAGCGGCGCTCCCAGGCCCGCAGGGTGGCGGCGGAGACGCCGGTCAGCTCGGCGGCGCGTTTGATCGTGTACATCGACGGCGGTCCTCTGGCTCCTTCACAGCCGCGGTAGCACCCGGGCGAGCGCCTGCTCGGCTTCGTCACCCAGGCGCGTCAGCGGGCGGTGCAGCAGCGGCGTGGCCAGCCGGGCGAGTCCCTTGAAGCGGAAGTCGGCCTCGTAGACGAGCACGCTACCCCTCCCGCCGACACCCGGTCGGATCGACATCCGGTCGTGCACGACGACGCTCGAGTTCTCCCCGCGCATGACGACGAGCCGGTCCGGCTGCAGGTCGACGGTGACGTAGGTCAGCTCTGTCTCGCGTCCGCGGAAGACCGACCGGTTGCGGTAGCGGCTGCCGACGCCACCGTCACCCTCCACGAGGGTCGTCTCGAGCGTGCCGGGATCCCACTCCTCGCTCGTGGTGAAGTCGCTGAGGTAGGCGAAGACGGCACTCGGGGGAGTGTCGGGGGCAGTGATCGTGCGGGTGATCTTCACGGCGAACCATCCTTGGACAAAGGTTTGACATGTGGGCTGCCGCCAGCCTACCTTTTGGACAAAGGTTGAACAATCCTTGTGGCCCCTCGGCGACGAACCCGAGAGGTCCCCCCCCCCTTCGTCCCCGGTTGGAGCGCACGACGTGACCGAGCCCCGAGATCGAGCCTCTCGACCCACCGCAGCCATCATCGGCGGCGGGGTCTCCGGCCTGACCGCCGCCCACGTCCTCTCCCGGTCCTACGACGTCACCCTCTTCGAGGCCGACGAGCGCCTCGGCGGACACGCCCACACGCACACCGTGGACACCGCCGCCGGCCAGGTCCGGGTCGACTCGGGCTTCATCGTCCACAACGAGCGCACCTACCCCCACCTGCTGCGGCTCTTCCGAGAGCTCGGCATCGCGACTCGGCCGACCGAGATGAGCATGTCGATCACCTGCGACGGGTGCGGCCTGTCGTGGGCCGGGGGACGCGGCCCAGCAGCGGTGCTCGCGCAGCCACGACGGGCGGCCGACCCCCGCTTCGTGCGGATGCTCTGGGAGATCCCGCGCTTCCACCGGGCCGCACGAGCCCTCCTGCACGGACCAGCGGAAGGGAGGTCCCCGCACGACCCGACGTGGGGCGAGTTCCTCGAGGAGGGCGGCTTCTCGTCGTACTTCGTGGCGCACTTCGCGCTCCCGCTCGTCTCCTGCGTCTGGTCGTCCGGGGACGATGACTCGCTCGACTACCCCGCCCGGCACCTCTTCGCCTTCCTCGAGCACCACGGCATGCTCAGCGTCTCCGGCTCGCCCACGTGGCGCACCGTCGTCGGCGGATCCGCCACCTATGTCGACGCTCTCGCCGCGCGACTGGGCGAGGTGCGCACCAGTGCTCCGGTCACCTCCGTGACGCGACACGACGACGGCGTCGACGTGCGCACCGCCGCCGGGGTCACGTCCTTTGACCGGGCGGTCGTCGCGACCCACGCGGACCAGGCGCTCGCGCTGCTCGCCGATGCGACACCGCAGGAAGAGGAGGACCTCGCCGCCATCCGGTACTCCCGCAACGCGACCGTGCTGCACCGCGATGCCAGCCTGCTCCCGACGGCACCGCGGGCCCGGGCCTCGTGGAACTACCGCAGCGCCACGTGCGGCGGCGCAGACCGCCCCCGGGTCACCTACTGGATGAACCGGCTGCAGGGCTTCGACGAGACCGGTGACCAGCTGCTCGTGTCGCTCAACTCCGCTGACGACTTCGCCGAAGGGAGTGTCGTCGCCCGGATGGACTACGCCCACCCGGTCTTCACCCGCGAAGCGGTTGCTGCCGCGGCCCGGCTGCGCACCGCCGGCGGCGACCGGCTCGCCTTCGCCGGCGCGCACCTGGGCTGGGGATTCCACGAGGACGGGTGCCGGTCGGGGGTCGAGGCCGCGCAGCGTCTGGGGGTGTCGTGGTGACGACCGCGCCCACGCTCACCACGCTGCCGACCCTGCCGAGCCTCGTCGTCGGGACGGTGAGCCACCGACGACGGACCCCGATGGAGCACGCCTTCACCCACCGCCACTACCAGTGGCTCGTCGACGTCGACGACCTGCCGCGGCACCGGTGGCCGCTCTCGCTCCTCACCCGCATCACCGCCGATGGCCACCTCGACGACGGCCGGCTCGGCGGGGGCATCCGCGGCGACCTCGAGCGCTTCCTCGCCCGCCGCGGCACGACCCTCGCGGCGGACGACCGGATCGTCATGCTCACCCACGCCCGTGTCCTCGGACACGTCTTCGACCCGCTCACCGTCTACTGGTGCCTCGCGCCCGACGGCGGGCTGCGCGCCACGGTCCTCGAGGTGCACAACACCTACGGCGAGCGGCACGCCTACCTGCTCGAGCCCGACGACCGAGGGCGTACGCGCACCGACAAGCAGTTCTACGTCTCGCCCTTCAACGACACCCGCGGCACCTACGATGTGCGCATGCACCTCGACTCCGACCAGGTCGCGGTCACCGTCGCCCTCGACCGCGACGGCGAGCGGGTGCTCACGGCGACGACCACCGGGGCGATCCAGCAGGCGTCTCGAGCTGCGGTGGTGCGCACCGCCCTTCGCCACCTGCCCATGACCTGGCGGGTCACCGCCCTGATCCGACTCCACGGCGTCTGGCTGTGGGCCAGGCGCCTGCCCATCCAGCCCCGCAGCCCCCACCACCAGGAGGACCTGAGATGACTGCCCCCGCCCTCGACCGACCGCTGTGCCTGCGGCGGCCCTCCCTCCGAACGTGGTGTGTGCGCGCGCACCTGGCCCGCCCGATCCTCACCACCGTGCTCGGCCGGGTCCCGGTGCGGGTCACCCTGCCGGACGGAAGCGCTCTCGGCGGTGCGGCGGACGACCCGACCGCGCCGACCCTGCGGATGCTGCGCCCCACCGCGCTCTACGAGCGGATGGCGCACCACCCCAAGATCGGTCTGGGCGAGGGCTACATGGCCGGCGACTGGGACGCCGCGCCGGGCACCGACCTCGCCGACGCGCTCGTGCCCTTCGCCGAGCGGCTGCCGACCCTGGTGCCGCCGGTGCTGGCTCGGATGCGCCGGGTCGTCGACCGGCGCATCCCGGCCGCCACCCGCAACACGCTGACGGGGTCGCGCGCCAACATCGAGGCGCACTACGACCTGAGCAACGAGCTCTTCGCCGCCCTCCTCGACGAGACGCTCAGCTACAGCTCGGCCATCTTCGACGAACGCCGACCGGTGGCCGAGCAGACCCTTGCCGACGCGCAGCGCGCCAAGATCGAGGCGGTGCTCGACGCCGCAGACGTGCGGGCCGGCGCCCGGGTCCTCGAGATCGGGACCGGGTGGGGGTCACTCGCGATCGCCGCCGCCCGGCGGGGGGCCCACGTCACGACGATCACGCTGTCGGGCGAGCAGGCCGAGCTTGCCCGCGAGCGCATCGCGGCTGCCGGGCTCGCCGACCGGGTCGAGGTCCGGCTGCAGGACTACCGCGAGGTGACCGGGCAGTTCGACGCGATCGTCAGCGTCGAGATGATCGAGGCGGTCGGCGAGGAGTACTGGCCGACCTACTTCCGCGCGATCGACGACCTGCTCGCCCCCGGAGGGGTGGCCGCGATCCAGTCAATCCTCATGCCGCACGAGCGCTACCTCGCGACCCGGCGGTCCTTCGGCTGGATCCAGAAGCACATCTTCCCCGGCGGTCTGATCCCCTCGACCCGGGCGATCGAGGAGACGACCGAGCGGCACACCTCGCTGCGGGTGACGAGCGCGCGCCACTTCGGTCAGGACTACGCGGTGACGCTGCGCCGGTGGCGCGAGCGCTTCCTGGAGCAGTGGCCGACGATCTCCGCGGCGGGCTTCGACGAGACCTTCCGGCGCACGTGGGAGTTCTACCTCGCCTACTGCGAGGCCGGCTTCGCCGCCGGCTACCTCGACGTGGCACAGATCCGCCTCGAGCGCGAGGTGCTGTTGTGAGCAGCCTGGTGGGGCAGCGGGTCTGGCTCGTCGGGGCGTCGAGCGGCATCGGCGCGGCTCTCGCCGAGGAGCTGCACGAGCGCGGCGCGATCGTCGCCGTGAGCGCGCGCCGGGCGGATCGGCTCGACGAGCTGTCCCGCGGGCGCTTCGCCACGGTGCCGGTGGACGTGACCGACCACGCCGCGGTGCTCGAGGGGGCACGGCAGGTGGGCGAGACCATCGGGCCCATCGACACCGTCGTGTGGTGTGCCGGCTACTGGCACACCTTCGACGCGACCGACTGGCAGGCCGAGGAGTTCGCCCGGCACGTCGAGGTCAACCTCCTCGGGCTCGGGCACGTCGTCGACGCGACCGTGCCAGAGATGGTCGCCCGCGGCCGTGGTCACCTCGTGGGCGTCGCCTCGGTCGCCGGATACCGCGGCCTCTCCGGGGCCGAGGCCTACGCCGCGACGAAGTCGGCCCAGATCACCCTCTTGGAGTCCATGCGAGCGTCCTTGTCCGCGAAGAGAGTTCGCGTCACGACCGTCTGCCCCGGCTTCGTCCGGACGGAGATGACGGAGAGCAACTCCTTCCCCATGCCCTTCATCATCGACGCCGACGAGGCGGCGCGCGAGATCGCCGACGGCCTCGAGTCGGGCCGACCCGAGATCGTCTTCCCGTGGCCCATGGCGGTGACGATGAAGCTCGCCCGCCTCCTGCCCGTCCGGGCTTGGACGGTGCTGTCGTCGCGCCTGGCGGGCCGAGCATGACGAGCGTGCTGTGGTTTCGCCGGGACCTGCGCCTCACCGACCACCCGGCGCTCCTCGCCGCCCACGACGAAGGGGAGGTCCTGCCCCTCGTCGTGCTCGAGCCGGGCCAGGTGGCCGACGAGCGCCCGCCGGCGCGGCGGCTGCGGCGCTCGCTCGCCGCACTGCACGGGGCGACCGGGGGTGCGCTCGTGGTCCGGGTCGGCGACCCCGTCCACCTCGTGCCACGAGTCGCCGAGGCGGTGGGTGCGGAGCGGGTCCACATCACCCGGGACACGACCCCGCAGGGGCGCGAACGTGACGCCGCAGCCGCCGACGAGCTCAGCGCTTCGGATCGCGAGCTGGTGACGACCGGCAGCCCCTACGCCATCGGGCCGGGCCTGGTCCGCACGAGTGAGGACACGCCCTACAAGGTCTTCACCCCCTTCGCCCGGGCCTGGCGGGACCACGGCTGGCCTGAGCCCGCGGGGCGGCCCGACGTCGAGTGGAGGCGCGAGGCCGACCTGCTCGAGGGTCTCGGCGACGACGCACTCCCGGCGGTGCTGGCCGCGGCCGACGAGGAGGCGGTCGACGGACGGGCCGGGGAGGAGGCCGCCCTGGAGCGGTGGCGTACCTTCCTCGACGACGACCTCGCCGACTACGGCACCGCACGGGACCGACCCGACCTCGACGCGACGAGCCGGATGTCGGTGCACCTCGCCCACGGCGAGATCCACCCGCGCACGATGCTCGCTGACCTCGCCGCCCACCCGGACGGCGGCTCCGAAGGCGCGCAGCGCTTCGTCACCGAGCTCGCCTGGCGCGAGTTCTACGCCGACGTCCTCTGGCACCGACCGGACTCGGCCTGGCGCGACCTGCGGGGTGCGCTCGCCGACCTGCCCTACGACGAGGGCCCGGAGACCGACCGGCTCGTCACGGCGTGGCGCGAAGGGCGCACCGGGTACCCCTTCGTCGACGCCGGGATGCGCCAGCTCGCGGCGCAGGGGTGGATGCACAACCGGGTGCGGATGGTCGCCGCGAGCTTCCTCACCAAGGACCTGCACGTGTGGTGGCCGGTCGGGGCCCGCCACTTCCTCGACCACCTGCTCGACGGCGACCTCGCCTCCAACAGCCACGGCTGGCAGTGGGTCGCCGGCACCGGGACGGACGCGGCGCCGTACTTCCGCGTCTTCAACCCCGTGCGGCAGGGGGAGCGCTTCGACCCCGACGGTGCCTACGTGCGCCGCTGGGTGCCGGAGCTCGCGCACCTGCCCGGCGCGACGGCGCACTCCCCGTGGGACCACGACGAGGGCCATGCGCACGGCTACCCGCAGCGCGTCGTCGACCACGCGGAGGAGCGACGTGAGGCGCTGGACCGGTACGAGCGGACTCGGGCATGATCCACCCCGTGGTGGAGCTGCGGGCATTCATCTCAGCAGCGGTTGTCGCGCCGGTGCCGCGTGATCACCGGGAGCCCGACGCGCTGGTGCGCCGACGCCGGGTGGTCAGCGCGCTGACCCTGATCGTCGGGGCGGTCGTCCTCGCGGTCACCCTGCGCATCCCGCCGGGTGACGAGTCCTTCTACGTCGGCGGGCTGGCGCTCGCCGCGGTGTGGGCGGTCGGGGGCCTGGCGGCCGGGAGGTTGCACCTCGGGTGGGCGCACACGCGCGATTCCGGACTGGCACGACCGGTGGTGCAGCCCGTGGCACTGGCGCTGCTCTCCGTCGGGGTCTTCGTCGCCGGCGCCGTCGTCGTCGGCCCGGTGCCGTGGCTGGCCGACCGGGTCTACGCGGTGCTCGACCACGCCCGCTACGGCTCGCTGCCGATTGTCTGGCTCATCACCGTCGTGACGGGGGTCGGCGAGGAGCTCTTCTTCCGCGGGGCCCTCTTCGCCGCGGTCGGTAGTCGGCACGCGCTCGCCGTGACGACCCTCATCTACACACTCGTCACCGCCGCCACCGGTAACGTCATGCTCACCTTCGCCGCCCTACTGCTGGGGTTGCTCACCGGGGCCCAGCGTCGGGTCACCGGAGGAGTGCTCGCCCCGGTCATCACCCACGTCATCTGGTCCAGCTCGATGCTCGTGCTCCTTCCACCCGCCCTCGACCTCCTGAGGTGAGCCACCCATGACCGAAAACTCCACGCCCTCCGCCGCGGCGGAAGAGCCCGGCACCGCACTCGTCACCGGCGCAACCGGCTACATCGGCGGGCTGCTCGTGCCTCGGCTGCTCGACGACGGCTGGACGGTGCGGGTCCTCACGCGATCGAGCGAGCGGCTGCGCGGCCGCGACTGGATCGACCGCGTCGAGGTCGTCGAAGGCGACGCGACATCAGGCGACGACCTGCGCCGGGCCCTCGCGGGCACCGACGTCGCCTACTACCTGCTGCACTCGATGGACGGGCACGGTGACCTCGCCCGGCGGGACCGCCAGCTCGCGGAGGGCTTCGTCGCGGCGGCGAGCGAGGCCGGGGTGGGGCGCATCGTCTACCTCGGCGGGCTGCATCCCGAGGGCGCGGACCTGTCGGTGCACCTCGCCTCGCGCGTCGAGGTCGGTCAGGTGTTGCTCGACGGGCCCGTGCCTGCCGCGGTGCTCCAGGCAGCGGTCGTCCTCGGTGACGGGTCGGTGTCCTTCGACATGCTGCGGTACCTCACCGAGCGGCTGCCCGTCATGGTGGCACCGCGATGGTTGCGCAATCGCATCCAGCCGATCGCGGTCGACGACGCGCTGCACTACCTCGTGGGTGCGGCGAGTCTGCCGGCCGAGGTCAACCGGACCTTCGACATCGCCGGGCCCGAGGTGCTCACCTACGAGCAGATGATCCAGCGCTTCGCCGCGGTCACCGGACTGCGTCGTCGACTGGTCCTCCGTGTGCCCGTCCTCACACCGTGGCTCGCCAGCCACTGGGTCGGCCTCATCACCCCGGTCGATGCCGGCGTGGCCAAGCCGCTCGTCGGCAGCCTCGTGCACGAGGTGGTCCGCCGCGAGGAGGACCTCGACGACCTCGTGGGGGTGCCCGAAGGGGGTCTGCTCGGCTTCGACGACGCCGTCCGCCGGGCGATGAGCTGAGCGTGACGCGACAGGGGGGCCTCGCGCGTCAGCTCGTCAGTCGGGTGCGGGTGCCGACGACCTCGAGGGTGTCGACGGGCTCGTCCTGGAGGTCGGCGGTGGTGGCGATGTCCTGCCAAGCGCCGCCGTTGACGCGGTACTGGCCGGTGAGGCGGGCGTCGACCTTGACGTCCATGTCACCGGTGTCCGTGTAGGTGTGGGTGACGTCGCCGTCCGGGTAGGTGCCGCCGGCGCTGCTCGTCCACCGGGATGTCGTGTCGTCGCCGAAGTCGTAGCGGTAGTCGCGCGCTGAGATCTTGAACTCGACGGTCCACGACAGCAGCCTGACCGGCTTGCTGACCTCGCCCGGCTCGAGTCCTGCGTCGTCGGGCCACGAGGCCTCGTAGTACGTCGGCAGGTTGATGAGGGTGCGCATGCCCTTGGGCTGGACCGAGACGCTGGGTTGGCTGAAGGGCAGCTCCTTGAAGGCGGTCTGGATCTGGGCGAAGGTTGGTACGGGCGGCGGCTCCACGGCGACGGTCACCGGCGGCTCGCTGGGGGCTCCCGGGATGGTCACGGAGTCGGGGACGCCGCACGAGACGCGCACCGCGTCCCAGGGTCCGTTGTTGACCCGGACGTAGGTGACGGTGGGTGGGTCGAAGTAGTTGGGGTCGCCGGACTGCGTGATGCACCCGGTCCGCGCGCCGTCGCAGTTGGCGGTGCCGGGCGTGCAGGGGCCGTACTTGACCTCGATCTTGTCTATCTGCGCTGCTCCTCGGACGTGGGTCTTGGCGATGTTGGCTGACAGGGGTGTGCCTTGGGGGCGGATGGGAGTTCCGCCTGCGTCGGCGCCCTTGGCGGTGCCAGGGGATATCCCGTGTCGAGATGCCGAGTAGGACGCGCCGAGGTCCGTGATCTTGCCGCCCGGCTTGGTAGCCCAGACCGGCGATGCGAGACCCACCCCGCTGGTCATGAACAGCAGGGCGAGCGCCCAGCGAGCAGCGGCGGTCACGTGACGACCCAGTCGAGCATCTGCCAGCGACCGTCCCGCCACACCACGTGCTCAGTAAGCGTGTACTCAGTCGCATCGACAGTGGCGTTGGCCTGACCGTTTGAGTCCAGACGTTCGTGTGCCTTGACCTTGACGGCCATGGAGACCTTGTACCCCTCGTCAGGTCGCTTCTTCGCTTCGACGTTGCTCATCGAGTACGGGTTGATGCTTCGGCGCCAACCCTTGCCCTCGTCCTCCTTGATGCCGGCCACGACGTCGGAGCAAACGAGGCACTCACTGGCGTCCATGAGTTCAAGCGTTGCCGGGTCACCCGTGTGCCCCGCATCTCCGAGCGCCTTGTAGTAGTACTCCCCGAAGGCTGCCGCGCCCTCCTTCGTCTCCTCCCGAGCGGCCTCGGGCAGGTCAGCAGGCAGGTCATCACTGCTCGTCCCACCGCTCGAGCTCGACCCGCTGCTCGAGGACCCGGACCCCGACGAGCTCGACCCCGACGCCCGGGAGCTCGAGCTCTGCGAGGTCGGCTCCTTCGTCTCGAAGGGCTCGGTCGGCTCCTCGTCACCGCATGCGGCGAGCCCGCTGACCATGACCAGAGCGACTGCGCAGGCGGCGGTGCCTCGGTGAAAACGCACGGGGATTCCCCTTCGTCGACGGCGGGGCGCGCCGTCGCGGGCCCCCTGAAACTGTCATCAACGGTAGCCATTTGTCGGCCTTTCGCATCTCGACGATCCACAGGCACACCCCGTCGCGGTGCTTGCGTCATCCGGCCACATTCGGTCTGCTGGAGGTGGGCCGCGACAGGGGGTTGCGGCCGAAGGGGAAGTAGTCATGCGACGCAACATCACCTGGTGGGCCGTCCCGGTGGCCGCCCTGGCCCTGACCGCCTGCGGGTCCGACACGCCGACCCGGACTACCGAGACGAGCACCGCGAGCTCACGGACGACGACCTCGTCGACGACCACGACCGCTGAGCCGAGCTCGTCCAGCAGCACCTCGGCGAACGCGACCACGTCGACGGCATCGGCGATGTCGTCGTCGACGACGAGCCCGCCACCGACCTCCTCGAGCACCGGAGGCGCTGCCACGACGATCTCCACGGTCTGGGTCGACGACTCGTGGACCGTGGAGCAGCTCACGGACGACCTGTGCGCCCAGGGCGGCCTCACCGAGTCGACATTTTCGAAGCAGGACGAGATCTTCACCTGCGGCCCGACCGCGGCGAGCGCCAAGGCCTGCACCTTCGCCGACGGGGGCAAGACGACGTGCATCACCGACCCCTTGGGGCGCAAGGCGATCCGCTTCACCTCGCCGACCGTCGACAACTGGGACGGGCAGATGCACCCGCGCGGCCAGGAGGTCATCCCGATGTACGTCGTCCTCGACGACGACACGACGTGCGCGGTCGCCAGCCACGACCACGGTCAGCACTGGCAGGGGAGGTTCAGCTGGTACCCGTGCAGCGACGGCTCCGAGCTGCTGGCGGACGAAATGATCGAGGACACCTTCGACAGCGATGCCGCCGCGTGGACCGTCGATCGCTCCGTCGACCAGGGCAAGCCGACGTCGACGCGGGTCAAGACCGCGGTCTACGCGGGCACGCGCTGACGGGTCAGCTGACGGTCCAGGCCTTCATCTCCCAGCCGTCCGACCATTCGAGCTGAGCGGTCACGGTCTGGCTCTCCGCGTCGACGGACTCCACGGTCTTGCCGGAGGAGTCGACCCGCTCGTGCGCCTTGACCTTCACGTCGAGCGTGACCTCCACGCTCGCCCTCGGGTCGCCCGTGGCCTTGACCTCGGTGATGGTGTAGGGGTTGGTGCTGAGGGTCTGCCCCTTGCTGTGATCGGCATCGATCTGGGCCACGGCGTCGTCGCAGGCCGTGCAGTCGCTCGCGCCCAGGGACTCCAGCGTCGTCGTGTCTCCGGACTCGCCCGCCCGGCCGAGGACGTCGACGTAGTGATGTGCGAAGCTCTCGGCGCCCGAGCGCGTCTTGTGCCCGGCGACCGGGGGCAGCATGTTGCCCGTGTCGATCACGATGGCGTCCGACGTGCTCGACCCGCTCGCGGAGGGCGAGCTCGATGTGCTGCCGGACTCGCTGGATACGGCCGTGGACGTCGGGTCCGAGCCGCCTGCGGTGCTCGTGTCCTCGCCGCACGCAGTAAGCGCGACGGCCACGGTCATGGCAGCCGCGCTGGCGGCAGCCCCCCGATGAAAACGCACGTGTCATCCCCTTCGTCGACGGACAGGGCACGTCCACTGCCCTGCACAACTGCCGTCAACGGTACCGATCGGTCAGGGTCCTCCCATGTCGGGGGTGTGACGACCGATCGCCCCGCCGGTCGGCCGGCGGAGTGTGGCGCGCGGCGGGTCAGCGGGGCGGCTGCTCGACGTGGGTCGGGCCCGTCATCAGGGTCCGCTCCACCCAGGCCATCGCAAAGGGGAGCCCCGCGATGGACAGCAGTCCGGTCGCCGAGAGGGCGACCCAGGTGAGATCCATACCTCCACGGTGGCACCACCCGGCCCGCGGGGCGTGCCGAACCGCCAGCCCGCGCCAGTCGAGACCGGATCTTGACCCTCCTGCCCGGGTGCGTGCTCCTTGCGATGATGGCGCCATGTCTCTGCAGCCCGGCCACCATGAGGGCCGTCGAGTCCTGCCCGGAGGGGTGAGCCCGGCCTCCTTCGTCGTCATGACCGGGGTCGGGGTGTTCTTCGCGATCCTGCCCGTCGTCGTCAAGGCTCCGTGGTGGCAGGGGATCCTGGCCGCCCTGCTCGTGGTCGGCCTCTTCACCGTCGTCACGGCCCGGGAGACTCAGCGGACCGTGGAGATCACGCCCACTGAGGTGCGCGAGCGAGGCCTGGTGGGCACCCGGGTCATCCCGCGCTCGGCCATCGCCGAAGTCGTCGTCGTGCGCGAGCTGCAGCTGAGCGGCGTCGGTGGCCTCATCGGCCTGCTGGGCGACGACGGCCGCTGCCTGCGCCGGTGGCAGACCAGCCTGTGGCCGCCGGAGACGATCGACGCCCTCGTCATGGCCGGCCGCAGCCACAACGTCGTCGCCGGGCAGAGCGTGGAGGACGTGCGCCGGCGGTGGCCGCGACTGCTGCGGTGGCAGTGGGTGCACCGACCGCTCGCCATCACGCTCGCCGTCGTGGTCGGCGTGGCCGTCATGGCAGCCGTCCTGGTGGTGATCACCCGGCTTACCACCTGAGCCGGACCCGACCGTGGGGCACCGTCAGGTGATCAGCAGGGCAGGGGCGACCGGCGAGCCGCCGGTACGTCGCGGGTCGAGCTGAGCCATCTCCTCCTGCGGGGTGCGTCGCGTCCACCTGCCCCGGGTGTCGCTCGACGCCCGAGGCGGCTAGGCGATGCGGTAGAGCGTCGCCGGGCGGCCTCGCTGGGCGGCCGACCGGACGACCTCGCCGCCTCGGGTCACGGGCGTGAGCTGGGGCTTCATCCGACGGGCGAAGTTGTCCTTGTGCAGCTCTTCGCCGATGACGGCCTCGTGCACCTTGCGCAGCTGGTGGAGCGTGAAGGGCTGCGGGAGGAAGCCGTCGGGGTCCGGCGGGGGGCTGTCGTTGCGGTAGCGGAACTCGTAGCGCTCGCGCAGCGATTCGACTGCGGCAGAGACGATCTCGTCGTGGTCCCAGAGCATGTCCCGGCCGGTCGCGGCGGCCACCTCGTCGACGGGGAGGAGCTCTCCCTTCGCTCCCGTCAGCTCGAGCTCGGGCATGGAGACGGAGTAGGCGACCGAGATCGCCCACGTGCGGTCGTCGCGGTCGGGTGCGTCGAAGAGGCGCAGCAGGCGTGGGGGAGTGACCTCGGTCGGGCGCACGCCGACCTTGTGCTCGAAGACCTCGCGCACGGTCTCGTCGATGGTGTGCCGCTCGCGGAGGAATCGGCCGGGCAGCACCCGGCCGTCCGGGTCGGTGCGCTCCTGGACCAGGACCCGCAGGGCCGCGTCGTCGGTGCCCGGGTCGGTGACCGTGAGGATCGCGAGGTCCACGGTGACGCCGGGGCGGGGGTAGCTGTCGAGGGTGCGGCGAGCCATGTCTTGCACTTTAGCGCGGTTGAGGTGTTATAGTTAGCGCATTCAAGGGGTTAAATGAATGGGAGGGGATGTGATGACCATGACCGAGCAGGAGATGGCGGCGGGCGTCGAGGAGATCCACGCCGCGTGGAAGGCCTTCGAGCGCAAGCTGCTGACGCTCGTCGAGGCGATGGCGCACCCGCAGGACCGGCTGGTCCTCGAGGTGGGGGAGCAGGTGGAGGTCCCGATGGTGGCCTTCCGCATGCAGAGCGGCGCGCTCTGCGCGACCGTCGGTGACGACGAGTACACCGAAAACCACGCGATCGGGCGGGAGCCGCTCGTCCACCGGGCGATCATGGTGCTGCGCAACATCGTCGGCGTCCCGCACCCGCAGCTGCTGACGCACCGGGCGGAGGGTCCGGTCGCCCAGCTCGCGCCGGTCCTCGGGCTGGCCTGGACGGGGGGCCTGCGCACCGCTCCCGACGTGTACGTCGAGACCGACCGGGAGGCGCTGGTCGACATCGTCGAGGACGCTCTCAATGGCGTCTACGACGTCGGCCGCGACGAGGACGACGACCTCTATCTCGAGCACCTCGGCCAGCGGGTCTGGGTGCAGGTGCTGCCGGATGCGCCGGCCACCGTGATCAGCACCCGCGTGGCCCACGGGGCGCGCTCGCGCCGGCAGGCCGCGGTCGAGGTCGGGATCCTCAACCGCTCCAACCCGTGGATCTGGTGGCAGGTCATCGGTCGTGACATCGTCCAGACGGCGACAGTCGAGACCATGCCCTTCGCCCCGCACCACCTGATGACGACCATGGCGGTCTTCCTCGACGCCATGACGACCCGAGACGACCTGGCGCTGCGCGTCGGGGGAGAGGTGGCCTGATGCGGCTCACCAGTGCACAGATGGACCGCGCCTGCGGTGCCCCTCTCGGCTCCGCGGTGGGCGATGCCCTTGGCGCCGGCTACGAGTTCGGTTGCGCCGCAGTCGGACCCGACGGTCCCGCCATGATCGGCGGCGGCCTCGGCAACTTCGCCCCGGGCGAGTGGACCGACGACACGGCCATGACCTGGCCGGTCCTGGCAGCCGCAGCGAAGGGGGTGGACCTCGCCTCCCCGGAGGCGCTGGACGAGGTCGCCCAGGGTTTCCTCGACTGGTACGCCTCCGGCCCGGCCGACATCGGTACCCAGACCCGCCAGGTCCTCTCCTCGCTCCGCCACACCTCGCTCCGCCACACCTTGCTCCGCCACACCTCGCCCCGTCACGCATCGCCCCGTCACACCTCGCTCCCTGAGGAGCTTGCTCTGCAAGCGTCTCGAAGGGAGTCCCTTCGAGACGGCGCTGGCGCGCCTCCTCAGGGACCGGATGAGCCCCTCGCCACCCGCATGACCCAGGCCGCCGCGGACCTCCACGCTCGGACTGGCCGCACGGGCGGCAACGGCTCGCTCATGCGCACGTCGCCGGTCGCGCTGGCGCACCTCGACGACCCGCAGCGGCTCACGGCTGCGGCGGAGGCGGTCTCGGCGCTGACGCACACGGACGAGCGGGCCGGGCAGGCGTGCGCCCTGTGGTCGCACGCGATCCGGCACGCGGTGCTCGAGGGGGCGCTCGACGTGCGGGTCGGGCTGCCGTACCTGTCGGAAGGGGCGCAGGCCTTCTGGACCGAGCGCATCGAGGAGGCCGAGGCACAGGAGCCGGCGACCTTCACGCCCAACGGCTATGTCGTCACGGCGTTCCAGGCTGCGTGGTCGGCGATCCACCACACGCCGGTGCCCGACGAGATGCCCTGCCGGCACCTGCAGGACTCGCTCGACACCGCGATCCGGATCGGCAACGACACCGACACGGTCGCGGCGATCGCCGGTGGCCTGCTCGGCGCCCGGTGGGGTGCCTCGGCCGTGCCCGCTGCGTGGCGTCGGATCGTCCACGGCTACCCGGGCCGCACGGCCGAGGACCTCGTCAAGGCGGCCACCCTGGCCGTGCGGGGTGGCCGCCCCAATGCCTACGGCTGGCCCGGGGTGGAGCGCATCGACTACCACCAGGCCCGCCGCTCGGTCCTCGTGCGGCACCCCTTCGACGACGGGGTGTGGCTCGGCAACGTGCTGGCCCTCGACGAGCTGCCCGAGGAGATCACCGCGGTGGTGAGCCTCTGCCTCACCGGCTCGCGGCAGGTGCCGGCGGGCGTGGTGCACGTGCCCTTCCGCCTCATCGACGAGCCAGGGGCCGAGGCGAACCCCAACCTCGACGTCGTCCTCGCCGATGCGGCCCGGACGGTCGCCTCCCTTCGGGCCGAAGGCCACCGGGTGCTCGTCCACTGCGTCGCGGCCCAGTCCCGCACGCCCACCGTGGGCATCGCCCACGCGCTGGAGCTCGGGGTCGACCTCGAGACGGCGACGCGGGAGGTCGCCGCCGCCCTGCCCGAGGCGTCGCCCAATCGGGGATTCCGGGCGGCACTGGGCCGCTACGCGCAGGGGCTCAGTGGGCGACGGTGAACCGCTGCCGGCGGTGCTTGCCCTGCTCGATCTCGTCGACGAAGGCGAGGGCGAAGTCCGTGCCGGAGATCTCCGAGTTGCCCTCGGCGTCGGTGACGAGCTCGTCGCCGCCGAGCCGGTAGCTGCCAGTCGTCTCGCCGGGGGCGAAGGAGCCGAAGAGCGCGGCGGGGGAGACGTAGAACCAGTCGAGCTCCTGCGGGCCGGCGCGCAGGGCGTCGAGCACCTTGGCGTGGGAGAGGGCCTCGGGCTTCCAGTCGTCGTGGAAGTCCGGGGTGTCGACGAGGCGGGGACCGCCCTTCGTCACGTGGAGTGAGCCGGCACCGCCGACGAAGGAGAGGCGGGCACCGTGCTCGATGGCGGCAGCGGTGAGCCGGGCGACGTGGTCGACGAGCGGGGAGCCGCCGACGTCGGCGCCGTGCGTGGCGACGACGAGGTCGTCGGCGTCGGTGGCGGCCTGCGCGAGGACGGCGTCGTCGGTCAGGGAGCCGGTGCGGTACTCGACGCCTTCGGCCTGCTCGGCCGGGGCGGTGCGGCTGTAGGAGATGACCTGGTGGCCGCGGGAGGCGGCTTCGCGGGCGATGTTGCCGCCGGCGTAGCCGGTGCCGCCGAAGATGACGATGGTGCTCATGGTGTTCCTATCGGTTGGGGTTGGTCAGGCGGGGAGGGGCTCGACGGGGCCGTCGCTGTTGCGGCGCCACCCGAGCTCGGGGGCGACGTGCTGGGCGAAGGAGTCGAGGATGTGCAGGTTGTAGTCGACGCCGAGCTGGCTCGGGATGGTGAGCATGACGGTGTCGGCGGCCGCGATGGCCGCGTCGGCATTGAGCTGCTCGACGAGCTGGTCGGGCTCGGCGGCGTAGGTCTTGCCGAAGGTCGAGCGGAAGCCGTCGATCATGCCGACCTGGTCGCTGCTGCCCTGGCCCTGCAGGCCGAAGAAGTGCCGGTCGAGGTCGCTGACGATCGGGAAGATGCTGCGGGAGACCGACACCCGCGGCGCCCAGTCGTGGCCGGCCTCGCGCCATGCGGCCTGGTAGAGCGCGATCTGCTCGGCCTGCAGATCGGCGAAGGAGGCTCCGGTCGCCTCGGTGAGCAGCGTCGAGCTCATGAGGTTGAGCCTCTGGCGGGCGGCCCACTCGGCGGTCTCGCGGCTGCCGGCCCCCCACCAGATGCGGCGGTCGAGGCCGGGGGAGTGCGGCTCGACCCGCAGCCGGCCGGCGGGGCCCTGCGTCGGGTCGGCGTCGACGACCTGGTCGCCGCGGATCGCGGACATGAAGGTCTCGAAGTGCTCGCGGGCGAGGTCGGCGCCGCGCGGATCGCGAGCACCGGTGTGGCCGAAGGCTTCCCACCCGCGCAGGGCGGGCTCCGGTGACCCCCGACTCACGCCGAGCGCGACCCGGCCTCCGGAGATCAGGTCGAGGGCGGCGGCCTCCTCGGCCAGCTGCAGTGGGGTCTCGTAGCGCATGTCGATGACGCCGGTGCCGACCTCGATGCGCCGGGTGCGGGCGGCGATGGCCGAGAGGACCGGCATGGGCGCCGCGCCCTGCCGCGCGAAGTGGTGGACACGGAAGTAGGCGCCGTTGACGCCGATCTCGTCGGCACCGACTCCGATCTCGACGGCGTCGCGCAGGGCCTGACCGGCGTCGGGGTCACCCGGCCCCCTGCCGTGCCCGTAGTGCCCGAAGCTCAAGAATCCGAAGGCATGCATGACCGGTGTAACTAGTTGTCTCGGCAACTAATTCCCGGGGTGGCCGGGGAGTATCCGCGGAGGCGAGTGGCGTGGACTCGGCACCCTGCAGGCACCCCGCGTGGCTCGGGTCCGGAGGCCGCCACCAGATCTCGACCTTCGTGGAGCGGTGCGACGGCGGCTTGCGAGGATGGCGCCATGACCCTCCACGACCGCCTCGACCTGGCCCACGGCCCCGCCTGGGCCAACCGGCTCGCCCTCGCCCCTCTCACCAACACCCAGAGCCACGCGGACGGCACGCTGTCGCAGGACGAGTACCGCTGGCTCGTCGCCCGGGCCGAAGGAGGATTCGGCCTGACGATGACCTGCGCGACCTACGTGGCGCCCGCGGGGCAGGCCTGGGCGGGTCAGCTCGGGATCAGCGACGAGAGGCACCTGGAGGGCCTGACCCGCCTGGCCGACGGCATCCGGGCCGCCGGCAGCGTCTCCTCGGTGCAGCTGCACCACGGCGGTCGACGCTCCGACCCGGCCGTCACCGGTGTGCCGAACGTCGCTCCGTGGGACGACCCGGACAAGGGCATCCGTGCCCTGTCGACCGGGGAGGTGCAGCAGGCGGTCGAGGACTTCGTCCTCGGGGTGCAGCGAGCCGAGCGCGCCGGCTTCGACGGCGTCGAGGTCCATGGTGCCCACGGCTACCTCATCTGCCAGTTCCTCGACGGACGCCACAACCATCGCACCGACGGCTACGGCGGGTCGCTCGAGGACCGCTCGCGGATGCTCTTCGAGGTCCTCCGCGGGATCCGCGAGCGCACGCGCCCCGACTTCCAGGTCGGGCTGCGGCTCACCCCACAGGGCAACGGCATCGTCCTCGACGAAGGTGTCGCCGTCGCCCAGCAGGTCCTCGACTCCGGGCTCGTCGACTACCTCGACATGTCGCTGTGGGACGCCTTCCTGACCGTCGACGACGAGGGTGACCTGCTCATCGACGCCTTCACCGGCCTCGAGCGCGGCGAGACCCGGCTCGGCGTGGCGGGCAAGATCCGCTCCGCGCAGCAGGCGCGCTGGTGCCTGTCGAAGGGGGCCGACTTCGTCGACATCGGCCGGGCGGCGATCGTGCACCACGACTTCCCGAAGCGCTCCGCCGACGACGACGCCTTCACCATGGCGGCGCTGCCGGTGACCCGCGAGCACCTGCACCGCGAGCGGGTCAGCGAGACCTTCGTGGAGTACCTCGATGCGGGGTGGCCGGACTTCGTGGCCGGCTGAGCGGCGACCGCCCCATGGTGGCGTGGTACGGGCGGCACCAGGGTGCGCGAGAGGGCCGACGTCGACAGGTTGCACCACACCGCACCCGCGGCGAGACTCGGGGTCGACACCCCCGCCAACCCGTAGGAGCTGGGTATGAGTGAGAACACCACGGTCATCAACGCTTCGATCGACGACGTCTGGTCGGTGCTGAGTGACGGCTGGCTCTACCCGCTGTGGGTCGTCGGCGCCTCGCGCATGCGCGACGTCGACCCGGACTGGCCCGCTGTCGGCAGCCGCATCCACCACTCGGTGGGCGCGTGGCCCGCATTGATCCACGACCACACACGCGTGCTGGCCCAGCAGCCGCACGAGTCCATCACCCTGCGTGCTCGCGCCTGGCCGATGGGTGAGGCCAAGGTGCACATCACAGTGACCCCGGTCGACGACCGGACCGAGGTGACGATGGTCGAGGACGTGGTCTCCGGGCCGGGTCTCCTCGTGCCCGGGATCGCGCGACAGCCCGGCCTGAAGTGGCGCAACTCCGAGACCCTGCGCCGGCTGCGCCTGCTCGTGGAGGGGCGCGCCGGCAGGACGCAGACGCGCTGACGAGAGTCCTCGCCCGCGGTGTGCCCGTCGAGGGGAGCCGAGCGACCTTCGTGTCGCGCCGGCCCCCTGGGGCTCAGCCGGCGTCGACGGGCTCGACGGGCCCTCGCGGAGAGCGCCTGAGCGGCGGTGCGCCTACCGCGCCACGCTCTGCGGGTCGCCCCTGAGGAAGAGGTCGGGCGTCAGCGGAAGTTCGCGCACCCGGATACCGGTGGCGTGATAGGTCGCGTTGGCCACCGCTGCCGAGGCACCCACGATGCCGATCTCGCCGACGCCGCGCGAGCCCATCGGGTTGATGTGCTCGTCGGTCTCGTCCAGCCACACCGCCTCGATGTCGGCGACGTCCGCGTGCGCGGCGACGTGATAGCCGGCGAGGTCGTGGTTGACGACGTGAGCCCAGCGTTCGTCGAGCACGCTGTGCTCGTGCAGGGCCATCGACAGGCCCATGACCATCGCGCCGGTCAGCTGGGAGCGCGCGGTGCGCGGGTTGATGACCCGCCCGACGGAAAAGACGCCGAGCATGCGCGGCACCCGCACCTCGCCGGTGTCGGCGTGCACCCGCACCTCGGCGAACTGCGCCCCGAAGGAGTGCGGCGCGAAGCGCTCGGTGAGATCGCTCTCCGGCTGCTCCGCCTGCGTCGTCGCCCCCGCGGCGGGCGTGCGCCCGTGCTCCTCGCGGAAGGCACGCGCCGCGGTGACGACGGTCGTGCCCCAGGAGGAGATACCTGTCGAGCCACCCGCGAGGCTGCCCGTCGGCAGGTCGCTGTCGCCGATCCGCAGATCGACGTCTTCGACCGGGCACTCGAGCGCGTCGGCGGCGATCTGCGCGAGGGCGGTCCACGTCCCGGTGCCGATGTCCGTCGCCCCGATCTCCACGCGGTATCGATCGCCGTCGTACGTCACGCGGGCCACGTTGCCCGACATCATCAGTGCCGGGTAGGTCGACGCGGCGACGCCCGTCCCGACGAACCAGTCGCCCTCCAGTCGTCCCGGTCGCGGGTCGCGGTCGGCCCAGCCGAACCGCCGCGCTCCCTCGCGCAGGCACCCGACGAGGTCGCGGTGGGTGAAGGGCAGGCCGGTGTCCGGGTCGATCGCGGTATCGTTGCGCACGCGCAGCTCGATCGGGTCGAGCTCGCAGGCGATCGCCAGCTCATCCATCGCGACCTCGAGAGCGTGCATGCCCGGGCACTCACCGGGTGCGCGCATCCAGAAGGGGACCGGCACGTCGAGCGTCGCGAGCCGGTGGGTCGTGCGGCGGTGCGGCGCTGCATACATCGTGCGCGTGGGTGCGGCCGTCTGCTCGGCGAACTCGTACAGTCGCGCGCTCTGCTCGACGACGTCGTGGGAGATCGCCGACAGCCGCCCCTGCCGGTCGCTGCCGAGGCGCACCCGGGAGATCGTCGGGGTCCGGTAGCCCGCGAGGGTGAACATCTGCTGGCGGGTCACGCAGAAGGAGACCGACAGGCCGGGCAGCCGCATGGCGGCCATCGCGGCGAGCACCTCGTGGGAGTGCGGCTTGCCCTTGGAGCCGAAGCCACCACCGACGAAGGGGGCGAGCACCCGCAGCTGCTCCGGCTCGAGTCCGAGCAGGGGGGCGAGGGCGGATTGCGCGGTGTGGGCGCCCTGGATGGAGTCCCACAGCGTGAGGTGCTCCTCCTGCCACAGGGCCACCGTCGTGTGCGGCTCCATGGGGTTGTTGTGCTCCATCGGCGTCGTGTACGTCTGCTCGAGCCGTACCTCGGCCGCCTCGAAGGCAGCGTCCACGTCACCGCTCGCGGTGTCCGTCTCGTGGCCGGCGTTGACCTCGTCGGGTGCGTAGAGGTCGTCGCGCTCGGCCGACAGGGTGGCGTCGACGGGTTGCTCCTCGTAGGAGACCTTCACGAGGGAGGCGGCCTCGCGGGCCGTCTCGCTGGTGCGCGCCACGACGGCACCGATGAGCTGACCGCGGAAGGCGACCTCGTCACTCTGCAGGATGAGCATCTCGGTGTCGTCGGAGCTCGCGAGCCGCGGGGCGTTGAGGTGCGTCAGGGTGAGGAGCACCCCGTCCAGCGCCTCGGCGGCGCTGGTGTCGATGTCGGCGATGCGGCCGCGGGCGATGGTGGCCTGCACCGGGTGCAGGTGCACCCGCTCGGCCTGCTCGTGGTCGGCGGCGTAGGGCGCGGTGCCGGTGACCTTGGCGACGGCGTCGTGGCGGGCCCGGTCGGTGCCCATCGCGCGGGGCGTGATCATGTCGGTCATCGGACCTCCTCGGTGAGGTCGCGCAGGACCGAGACCATGGTCCGGCGCAGCATCGGGATCTTGAACCCGTTGTCGGGCAGCGGGCTCGCGTCGGTGAGCTCCGCCTCGGCCGCCTCGGCGAAGGCCGCCGCGTCTGGAGCCCGGCCGCGCAGCACCTCCTCAGCGGCGCGGGCTCGCCACGGCTTGTGGGCGATGCCGCCGCAGGCGATGCGCAGGTCGGCGATCCTCCCTTCGTCCACGTGGACGGCCGCGGCGACCGAGACGAGGGCGAAGGCGTAGGAGGCCCTGTCGCGCACCTTGCGGTACTCCGAGCGCCGGGCGAAGGGGGTGGCCGGCACGTCGACGCCGGTGATGAGCTCACCGTCGGCGAGGACCGTGTCCCGCTCAGGGTGTTCGCCGGGCAGGCGGTGGAAGTCGTCGAGAGGGATCTCGCGAGGCCCGTCCGGTCCTTCGACGCGCACGATGGCGTCGAGCGCGAGCATTGCGACGGCCATGTCGGAGGGGTGGACGGCGACGCAGGCGTCGGAGGCGCCGACGACGGCGTGGTCACGGGTGTAGCCACCGATCGCGGAGCAGCCGGTGCCCGGCTCCCGCTTGTTGCACGGCGTCGTCACGTCCTGGAAGTACGGGCAGCGGGTGCGCTGGAGCAGGTTGCCGCCCGTGGTGGCGAGGTTGCGCAGCTGTCCCGAGGCCCCGGCGAGCAGGGCACGAGAGAGGACGGGGTATCGCTCACGGACGCGGGGGTCGGCCGCGAGGTCGCTGTTGCGCACCGTGGCGCCGATGCGCAGGCCACCGTCGGGGAGGTCCTCGATGCCGTCGAGCGGCAGCCGGCTGACGTCGACGAGCAGTTGCGGTGACTCCAGTCCCAGGCGCATGTGGTCGACGAGGTTGGTCCCGCCGGCGAGATAGCGCGCCTGCGGGCCGGACGTCGCGAGGGCGATCGCGCCCGCGACGTCCTCGGAGCGGCGGTAGTCGAAGGGCTTCACGACGAGACCTCCCGGATGGCCGAGCGGATGCCGCCATAGGCCCCGCAGCGGCAGAGGTTGCCGCTCATGCGCTCGCGGATCTCGTCGTCGTCCGCGGAGGCGGTGCTCGTGAGGTCCTCGGTGACATAGCTGGGGCTGCCCTGCTCGAGCTCCTCGAGCATCCCGACCGCGGAGCACACCTGGCCGGGTGTGCAGAAGCCGCACTGGAAGGCGTCGTTGTCGACGAAGGCCTGCTGCACCGGATGGAGCCCGTCCTGGGCGAGGCCGGCGGCAGTGACCACCTCCGCGCCGTCCTGGGCGACGGCGAAGGTCAGGCAGGACGTCGCCCGGCGACCGTCGAGCAAGACGGTGCAGGCGCCGCACTGGCCGTGGTCGCAGCCCTTCTTGGGCGAGGTGACGCCGAGATGCTCACGCAGCGCGTCGAGCAGGCTCGTGCGGGTGTCGAGCGTGAGCGAGCGACGTTCGCCGTCGACCACGAGGGTGATGTCGGTCTCCATGGCAGTCCTTGGCGTCGGGGTTGGGGCGATACCTCATCGTACGGCTGGAGGGCACATCCTGCGTCCTGGAAAGGGCGGTAGCACCGCCGCCGTCGTCACCCTGCGGCGTAGCCGAAGAGCCCTACGGCGGCCGCGCGCATATCCTCTCGTCGTGTCCTCAGCTCCGTTGCCCAGGCCGTCGAGGTGGCGTCGGCTGCTCGCTTGGTCCATCGACCAGCTCCTGCTCGTCGTCGTGTACGTCGGTCTTGTCGGGGCGATCGCGTCCAGCGTCGAGGTGAGCGATGGGCAGGCCGTCTTCGTGCTGCTCGGGTTGGCCTTCGCCGTCCCGCTCCTCTACGGCGCGGCGTGCCGAAGGGGGCGCACCCTGGGATGTCTCGTGGCGGGCACCGCCTTCGTGCACGTCGGTAGCCAGCGGCGGGCCACATGGGGTGGGACGGTGCGTACGGTGCTCCTGCGGTGGTGGTTGCCGCTGCTCGGGATCTTCGTCGTGCTGTCGCTCTTGTCGCTGGACTCCGGGGGCGGCGACGTCTGGGAGTCGGCCCACGAGTCGCGCCGCGTGCGTTGACCCCACGTTCGCCTGAGGGGCGGCGTGGTCGTCAGGCGGACCTGTCGGTCGACGCCGTTGCTGCCTGCCCGCTCCGCACGACGTCCACCAGACGAGCGACCGCGGTCAGCAGGGCCAGGGCAGCGAGCACGACGAGCGGGGCGGACGGGCCGATGGGGTCCTCATAGGTGTTGAGCACGAAGGGCAGGGCGAACCCGGAGTAGGAGACGACGTAGAAGAGCCCCGTCACCAGACCGCGGGCGTCGCGCGGCGCGAGCCGCTCGACGTCCTGCAGTCCCTGCCCGAGGCACAGCCCGTAGGCGCAGCCGAGGATGACTGCCGTGAGCGCGAAGGTCACCGGGCTCATCCGGCCGCCCGCGGCGGCGCCGATGGCGAACCCGAGCGCTGCGAGCCCTGCGCCGATGACGCCCAGCGCACGCCAGTGCCCCCAGCGACGCGTGCCGATCTGGGTCAGCAGTCCGGTGCCGAGCGCCAGGATGCACGCCACCGCGATGAGCAGCGGGCCGCTGAAGCGGTCACCGATCCGCCCGGTGAAGACCATGACGGCGGAGATGACGCATGCAAAGACCCACAGCCCCATCGGCAGCGCCGCGATGAGGGCTGGGCCGATGCGTCGTCCAACGACGAAGGGAGCGCCCCGCACCTCGTCGTCGTACACCGCGACGTCCTCGGTCTCGGTGCCCGTCCGCAGCACGATGAGCACGAAGCAGCCGGCGGTGAGCAGGACGGGGATCGCGTAGGCCGCGACGATCCCGGCGCGACCCGGTAGTGCGCTGGTCAGGAGTGCGGTGACCACGGGACCGATCGCGAATCCACCGGTGAGGACGACGCCGGCGCGGGCGGCCCCCTTCGCCGCGTCCTGGTCGGCAGCCCACGCGGTGCCGGCACTCGCGACCATGCCCACGCCGAGGCCGACGACGAGCCGGCCGATGACGACGCCGACGAGCGTCGGCCAGATGAGCATGACGAGGTTGCCGGCGCACGCCAGGGCGAGCCCGGCCAGCACGACCGGGCGGCGACCGACGCGGTCGGAGACGCCACCCCCGAGCAGCAGGCTGGGCAGCAGACCGAGGGCGTAGAGGCCGAAGGCCGCGTCGAGACCGGGCCGGGGGATGTGCGCGAAGTCCTCGAGGACGGGCACCAGTGCAGCGAAGTGGTTGGTCGCCCACCCCGCCGACAGCAGGGCGGCCAGGGTGATGAGACCGGTGCGACGGTGCGCGGAGGTCGTGAGGTCTGCCGGCGGGTCCGCGGGGCGGGTGTCGGTCATCGGGTCCTCCTGGAGGGGCGCTTCGGCGACGCCCGCGGGGAGCCTAGCCCGCACGTCCCGGGGAGGGTCCGCCGGCTACCGCGGCCGACAGGCGACGTCGAGCCGGTGCCCGCCGGCGAACGTGCGCGCCAGCTCGTCCGGCACGAGCAGCCGCGCGCCGTGAGTGCCAGGTGAGCCGGCGGTCACCGTGGTCAGCACGTCCTGCAATGTCGCGTCGCCGGCGAGCTCGGCCTGCCGGTGCAGGTCGAGCAGATCGCCCGGGTGGGCGTCGACTCGCTGGGCGTCGACGAGCAGACCAGCGGGGTCGCGGGGCTCGAGCAGGGGGCCGACGATGGTCCAGCGGTCCGCGTCGGGCGCGCGGCGCGCGGCCTCCTCGCGAGAGATGACAGCTGGCCGGGTCGCCGGCTGCATGTCCCACCAGGCGTCGCACCGGCTGCAGTGACGGATCTGCACCCCCTCGGCGGTCGCGACCTGCCGAACGCTCGTGTGCCGTACGCCGCGGGTGCACGCGTCGACGCAGACTTCGCACGCGCCCTCGTACCAGGAGATCCGTCCCCTCTCTCCCCGCACGTCGCTAGCCCGCCATCTCCCACACGGAGGACATCTGCCAAGCGGGGTCGGCCCCCTCGATCGCCGGCGGGTTGACGAAGCCCGCGGTGCTCTCGTCGAAGGTGACGTCGACGCTGCCCGTCGCGCCGTAGCGGTGCTTCGCGACGTGGACGGTCGCGTCGAGCGGGTCGAACTCGAGCTCGGGGCGCTCGATGAGCAGCACGTTGTCGACCACGTCGATGACCTCGTCGTAGTCCCGCAGGTCGCTCAGCTGCGGGGTCCTGCGCTGGTCGCCGGCGCGCGGGTTGTGCAGGCTCGAGACGAGGACGAGGGCGAAGTGCTCGCGACGTGCCCAGTCGGCCATGTAGGTCACGTCGTGGCGCACGGTCTCACCGAGCATGGCGATGCCGTCGGCGACCACGAGCTCCACGTCGTCCTCGTGGGTGACCATGCCCACGGAGTCGGGGAGCGTGCCGGCCGGTGGGCAGTCGGCGTAGATCGACAGCGGCGCGTCGGCGAGACGCTGCTGGCGCTCGCTCAGGCGCTCGCGGCGCCGGTCGGACAGGTCGCCGGAGCGCAGGTGGCGCAGCGGGATGCGCGTCTCTGCGGCGATTATGCGCAGCGCGACCTCGATCTCGGGGGCGTCGGGGGCGAGGATCACGGTCTGCTTGCCGTGGTGCAGCGCCGCTGAGCGGGCCAGCCCGGTGGCGAAGCGAGAGGCCCCCTCGCCCGAGCGTGACGCGACGATCGTCGTCTGCCCGGGGTGCAGACCTCCGGCGAGGAGTTGGTCGAGCTTGACGAGGCTCGTGGGGACCTTGCGGCTGCCGAGCGGCCAGGTCGAGCCGATCAGGCGGGCGATCGTCAGGCCGAGGGTGTCATCTCCGAGGGCGTCCGCTCCTGTGTCCATCCCACAGAGGCTAGGTCCAGCCACCGACACGCCGGAAGGGCTATGCCAGCCCAGCTCTCCCGTACAGCACCGCGGGCCGCCCGCGCCCGACGACCGCCCGCACGACCTCGCCCCCTTCTGTGACAGGGGCCAGTTGGTCCTTCATCCGGCGAGCGAAGTTGTCCTTGTGCAGCGCTTCGCCGACGACCGCCTGCAGTGTGAAAGGCTCGGTGAGGAAGCCGTCCGCGTCAGGCAGCGGGTCCTCGTAGCGGTGGCGGAACTCGTGCCGCTCGCGCAGGGAGATGACGGCTTCGCGGACGGTCTTGCTGTGGTCCGCTTGTGGACGATCGGTGTCGTGCCCATCGGAGTCACCGCATCCCAGTGAGGCTCAACCGTGACGTTGGCGTCGGTCTGGATGATCGCGATGTCGTGCGTGAGGTGCTCGATCCTGCCGTGCACGACGAAGAGGTCGCTTGGATGCCGCCAGTGCTGTTGGCGAGCCCGCTCGTGCTTGTTGAGCAGCTGTTTCGCCTTGGCCGCCTCCGTCCTTGCCAGAACCGCACTGGGTCTGACGGAGGCTCTGGTCATTTGATTTCAACCAGCGCCTGGTCCACCCGCTGGGTCGCGTAGGGCTTCCCTTCGAACTCGGCCGGCGGCAGGTCGACGAGGAAGCCGCTCGTGGTTGTGTCAGTGCACCCAGCCGCGGGTCGCGAGCTCCACATCGTCGACGGTGCGCTAAGGGCCGGGCGTGCGGGTTCGCGGATGAGCTCGGCCTTGTAGTAGCCGTTCACGGTCTCGGCCAGGGCGTTGTCGCAGCTCTTACCGACGGTCCCGATCGAAGGGACGGCGCCGATCTCGGCAGACGTTCGCCGTCGCGCAGACTCGTGAACTGGCCCTTCGATCCTCCCTGCGTGTGGTGGCATCGGTGGGGGCGGAGGTTGCGCGATCTCCGCCGTTGGCGTGGGCGAGTACGGACAAAAACTGATGAGCTGTCTGGCCATCGAACCAAGTGGGCAGCAGAGACGGCCGAGTGGGGGCGCCGCCCGAATGAATTATCGAGGCGCCGATGCCCTAGATGCTGATCTGCATAATCGAACCGTCTATCCCTACCGCGCTGCTCGAATCTGCTTCTGAAACACCAGGTGGGGAATGTCCACTCGTGGGGTGAGTTTCTTTGAGCTCATCCTGCGCATCGAGAAGGGCGTCGAGAGACCCCGATTCCATCGCGGCGTCGATTCTAGAATCGACGCCGAGAAACACCTGGATAGACGGCCCCTCTGTGGTCGGGAACGAGTGTGCAACCCCCCGGAAAAGTCCATGTTCGTTCTCGAGGGTCACGCGGTTTCGGGGAAATGCGCTGGCCACCTCCAGGAGATCGAGTGGGAGGAGTTCTCTTGCCGCCGCAAGATTGCCAGAAAAGATGGCTAGCCTGCCGGTCCCCGCTCTGATTCCACGCGCCATCGTCGATGCTCCAATTGCGACAGCCTCCTCGTTGCGCAAGAACGAAGAGCGAGGCGTTGTCCGTGCGATTTCCCAGTCTTCATTCTCGATGGTGATGTGCGTGTCGTCAGAAGGGGGATCCACGGCACGGTAGCGTATCGCGTTTCCGTTGCTGACGGTAGCGACCACGATTCCCTGCGGGGTTGTCCCGTTGAGCGATAGGGACGAGAGCTGCGTCACCCCTCTGGCGAGTTGACCGATTGTTGTGCTGGTCTCGGCCGATCCTTTGCATTCGAGGCTCAGGACGCGAAACGTGTGCGAACCTGTGTTCCTGTCGGTCAGGAGGTAGTCGGGCTGTCGCCCATCGGTGACGATGGTGGGCCCATTCTGGCGGTTGAACCAGTGGAGAGGGTCTCCGAGAGTCAAGTCCAGATCTATCACATGAGGGGGCGGACCCCCGGCGATGGTGTTGTGCCACGCTAGGGCGACCTGTATGCCGAATCCGACTCCAAGTTCCTCGGACAGAACCCGACGTTGGTTGGCGCGCACGCGAGCGGCCTGTTGGCTGAGTGCGAGTGATCCTCCGGTGGGCTGGAAGGCGCCGATGTAGCGTAAGCAGGCCCAGTGTTGGTACCAGTCGAAAATCTGTGCATTCGGCGCAATCGCAGTGGCCTTCGCCAGATTCAGTAGAGCTTGCATTGGGGAGGCTTGGATGGAGCCATCCACGCCCGTTGCAACAGTTGCGCGCTTCACGGCAAGAGTGCTCCCGGGTGGCATCTGCGCGTGCGGGTGGGCATTCACTCTGGCAGCCAGATTGGTATTGCTGATCCCGTCTATGCGGTAATGTCCGTTCAGGATTGCCAAGCATTGTCGAATTGACTGCGGCACGACGCGTGCTCCCTGGAGGTTGTTTGACGGGCGTTCCCTTTCGAGCGGTTCACCT
Organism: Janibacter sp. RAF52; assembly: GCF_052114035.1. Lineage (NCBI taxonomy): Bacteria > Bacillati > Actinomycetota > Actinomycetes > Micrococcales > Intrasporangiaceae > Janibacter > Janibacter sp. RAF52. The sequence goes on from NZ_JBFRDY010000001.1 coordinate 385,156, forward strand.
AGGGTTATCGGACATCCTTGTTTCGCCACCGGCGGAGGGTGGAGGTTTGCTCGTCTGGGTCGAGGGGAGGGGTTGGCTCGACAAGCGGCATCAATTCCTGCTCTTGCGGCACGTGAAGCTTACCTTTTTCGGGGAAGTAGGCGTCCAGTCGGAGCAGCCGTACTTGAGCTCGTTCCGCCGTCGCGCCGAGCGAGAAGCCGGCCTTCCTCAGCAGGGTTGCAATGTCTGAGTCCACTCGGAAGGCGGACTGGCTTTCGATGTTGATCGCAACGTGTCGAGCGCCGTTGAGCAGAACTGCGCGTCGTGCCGCCTCAAACCCAGCCTCGTGAGGGTAGACGCTGTCGCCCGGATCCATCGGAGCTCCACCGGTGCCGAGTTGTTCGAAGGCGATCTCTTCCCGGGTCGACTTAGAGAACTCCGTTGATGCTGAGCCTTGTGGCAGCTTGCCCTTCAGCGCCAAGCGGGACAGGTCCCCGCGGAAGCTTCGGGTGACCACAGTGTGTGCACCTAGCGTCTGGACGATCCGCAGGGCCTCGTTGAACTTGTCCGTCATCACGAGGCTGTCGTATTGCCCGTAGGGCACGACTCGTGACTCGATCCGTGGGTGTCGGACGTAGACGACTTTGGCGATCGTCGGTTCGTTGCCAAACGTGAACTCGTCTGCGCGCTCCAGTGGCAGTTGCACCACGGACGCGCCCTTGGCCTTGATCGGGTCGGAGTCATAGAAGGAAATCAGTTGCATGTCATCGCAATCTACGAAGTTCGTTGGTCAGGGGGCTTGCGCTTCGCGCGTCCAGGTCAGAGCTGTTCGAAGTAGGTCCTCATGCGACGTGCCATGAGCAACCGTCGCTCAGCGAGGAACTCGCGGTAGTTACCGCTCGACACCTCGGAGAGCCACTCAGGCGCGGCGTTCTCGACCAGGTTCGCAGCGAGGTCCTTCCCGTCGGTGATCTCGCCGAGTGACAGCCGACCACTCCCGATCTGCTCGGCCATCACCGCCATGTACTCCGACGGAGGCTTGTTCGACACGCTGATGTTGATCGAGGTCTCCGTCAGCGCGAAGTTTGCGACCTGGTTGTAGTCACCCCGGTCGGGGAAACCGTTCTTCTGGAGGTAGTCCTTGGGGACGATGTGGTGGATGTCGCCCGACTGCTGGTGCATCGCCGCCACAGTGATGGCCTTGGACAGGAACCCGCGCGACCCTGCCTGCACCTGGGAGGCGAGGAAGGTCTGGAAGTAGGGGCTGGACGTACTGGTTGTCTCGAGACTGGCCGGGAGCGCAACGTTCCAGAACCCATCGGTGAGCTCGGACTCCTCGATCTGCTTCAGGTACGCGGCAGCTCCGAGCGTGCCGATGCGACGGATGTCCTGCTCCCACGTGGATTCGAAGCTCCCGGAGTGGCGTGCAGTCAGCATCGACATGACAAACCAGCGGCGCACGATGCGCTTCCGCTCGCCTTCGCTCATCTCCGAGTCGCCGCGCAGACGGAGGTACAGCGCGTAGGCGAAGTTCAGAGCATTCTTCGACCCGATCATGTCCGGGGTGATGAAACCCGCTGACTTGATGGTCATGATGAAGTTCTCGTAGTGGAACTTCTTGACCATCATGTCCAAGGCTGCTTCGAGCTTCTCGTAGGCGACAGGGATCCTGGACTCGTCCACCTTGCGGGTCTCCGGATCGCGGCCGGACAGCTCGGAGACGATGCTGGAGGCCTTGCCCCGGCTGAAGCCGACCAGTCCGGCGACGCGGATCATGTCGCTGTAGGTGGGGTCGTACAGGTCCTCTGAGTCGTCCTTCAGCCAGGCGATCTTGGCCAGATGTCCGCTGCTCTGGAACTCGGTGTCGTTGGTCTGGATGTCGTCGTAGGCGTGAGGCGCGATGGCCAAGTGGCAGAAGTAGTCGATGAGCTTGCGGAGGTTGCGGCCGCGGTCTCCGTACGTGGCGATCTTGCTCATCGCGAAGTCGGCGCTCGAGAGCGGCACGCCCTTCGAGTTGATCCGGATGAAGATCTCGGAGACGGTCTCGACATCTAGGTCGTCGCTGAGCTGGATGATCCCGATCTGGGCGTTCTTCAGTTGTTCCAGCCGGCCAAGATTGCCCTCGACCACCTCTGCGTCGACGTCCGGGTTGGCCTCGAAGTACTTCTTGTAGAAGCCGAATGTTGACGCGCTGGTGAAGAGGGCGCTTATGTCCGAGATCCACTCGGGATTCTTGTCGATGACCGGTGTCAGGGTCGCGAAGGTCTCGGTCATGGGGTTGAAGGCGATCTTGATGCGCTTCGTGCGGTACCGCTTGTCGATCACGTCGAGGCCTGCCACCGCTGCTCGAAGAGCCGTGATCCGCTGCTGCCCATCGATCAGGATCTGCTGGTGGGCGGCGACCTGGCCGCCCTTCAGATGGGCGCCGATGGACTGCCACGTGATGAGGTATCCGACCGGGTACCCCTTGTAGAGGGAGTCCATCAGGTCGCGGACCTTCACGGTGTCCCAGACAAAGGGCCGTTGGAGCTCAGGGATCGCGATTTCTTCACGGCGAACGTCGGCCAGCAACTGACTCACGGCCGACTGGGTGACCTTGTACTTCGACACTCCTGCTCCCTCCTTGCGGCTGGCCTGACCATATCCAGCGAAGGGGGCCGGCCGCCGAACGACGACCGGCCGACTTTCACCGCTTGGTCCAGTCGTCGCAGCCGCTCGACTCGAAGAACTTGTCGGTGGCCGCGATCGTCACGAGCGACTGACCGCTCGAGTTGTTGTTGGCGATGATGTCGTCGAAGGAGTCGCTGCCGCTGAGGCGCGCCCAGTAGCAGTTGCCGCTGGCGGCAGCCGGAGACATGTAGGTCCCAGGCTCGATGTCGACTCCGACCTCGAAGGTGCCGTCGCCAGGGATCGAGCTCTCGGGTGCCGGCGGCTTCGCGGTGACCGTCTCGGTCGAGGTGCGCGTGGTCGTCGTGGGCGCAGCGGTCGTGGTGGTCGTCTCGCCCGGGTCCGTCACTGTTGCCGTGGACGTGACGGTCGATGTGCTGGGACGTGACGTGGCCGTGGAGTCGCCTCCGGTGCCGATGAGCATGACGAGTGCTCCGAACACGAAGGCCGCGAGGGCCGTTGTGCCGTAGCCGATCAGGTGCAGTGTGGTCTTCATGACTTCCTCCGTGCGTAGTGGTGGACTGCTGGGCCGTGCCCTCCCCTCCGGGGCACGACCCAGCAGGTGGACCAGCGTCAGGCGACGCCGGTGGTCTGCTCGCCGTCGATCGGCGTGAGCTTGGTGCCGGCAAGGGCGGTCTGCGCCTGCAGCAGCAGCCGGTTGAGCGTCGTCTGGAGTCCGTCCGCCTGGGTGGCGACCCTGTCGCCGTACTTCCTGATCTGTCCTGCGGTCTTCTGGATCTCGTCGAGACGGCTGAGGGCCTCCAGCGCCTCGCTGATCCGCTCGCGCGCCGTCTCGACCTCTCCGTTGTCGTCGCGCGTCGACGCTGCCAGCGACGCGGCCCGGAGCAGGCAGATCACCGTGTGCAGCAGCGCCTGGTCGTCGGTCGCCGGGTCGAAGGCCATGACGATCCGGCGGCTGCCGATCGTGCGGACCCGATGCCCCTCGTTCTCCTCGACCGTCGGCACGAGTCCGAGCGATGCGGCCGCGCCGCGGTTGCGCTCGGCCTCGTCGAGGTAGTCGCCCCACCCGCGCTTCTGACCCGAGTTGGTCATCTCGAAGACGACCTTCGCGCCGGAGTCGGCGATGCTGAGGACGCCGTCTCCCTTCTTGCAGCGGGGGAGTGCGCCCGTCGTGGTTCCGGTGGCGACGTATTCGTCACCGAACCCCGCGGCCAGAGCCGCGAGCACGGCGCCCGCGTTGTCCTCGTAGCTCGCACCCTTGATGGGCGTGACGTTCGCGGCGGCCTTGGTGGCGGCGCTGGCTGCACGCTGGACCTCGATGGCCTTGGTGAGCTCCGTGACCTTCGTCTTGAGCTCATCGTTCTGCTTGGCCGAGAGCGTGACGAGCTCAGCGTGCTTCTTGTCGAAGGCCGCCATCTGCTTGGCGATGGGCGAGGTGGGGTCGTCAGGGTTGAGTGCCTTGGTCGCCTTGTCGAACATCGAGGACGTGTGCTCGTCCGTGCGCTTGGTGAGCTTGGTCGTGAAGTCGTCGAGCACGGGCTGCAGGCGTGCGATGAACTCCGGGTCGTCCCCGCCGAAGAGGCGAGTCAGCTCGTCGCGCAGGTCCTTGCGTGCCGACGTCACGGTGTCGCTGATGGCCTTCTTCGAGGCATCGCTCGACTCTGCGAGGGACTTGCGGACGGTCATCGTCGCCTTGTCCATCGCTTCGGCAGCGGCGGTCGTCACCTTGGCGGTCGAGTCAGCCGCACGCTGAGAGGCCTCCGTGGTCCGCTGGCCGACGTCCTGGATCAGCTGCTCGAGGTTGTAGGTGTCCTGCGCACCGCCGGCGGCATTGATGGCCGTTGCGCCGACGGTGAGTGCCTGGATGACGAAGGGAGCCAAGTCGCACCCCTCGAGGTCGCGGGCTGCGACCGCTGCGCCGCGGGTCCCGGTGGACCACCGAAGGGCCTCCTGCGTGACCGCAGGCTGATTCAGCTGCAGGTCGGAGACGATGATGGTCGAGGTCGCTGCGTCGTACGAGGCCTGGTGGCTGGAGTCGTTGCTCATGTCGCTGCCTTTCGCTCGGTTGGTGTCGCAACCATCGGGGACTCGAACGAAGAAGGGCTAGCAAGAGAACTGATAAGGGGGCTTATCAGTGAGTCCCATAGTCGGCATGCACATTGCCGTCTACCTTGGGCCTATCCGAATGAGGGCAGGCCGACGGGTGAGGAGGGCAGCTCATGTCTGACGCGCATGGCACCGAAGTCATGTCGCTCTCCGACATCGCGGCGTTGGCCCACGTCAAGCGGTCGGTTGTCTCGATGTGGCGCCAACGCACCACGGTCCGTGGCGAGCACATCCCCTTCCCGGCTCCCGTGCAGACGAGCGGTGGGGAGCTCTTCGCGCTGGCCGACGTCGTTGCATGGCTCGAGGCGTCCGGTCGTGGCAACAACGCCGACTTCCGCAGAGACGCCCTCGCGCATGCCCGCCCTCTGGTCGATCTCGACGAGGACACGAGCCGCGCGGCACTCGAGGCGCTGTTGTGCCTCAAGGCCCGCACCGGGCTGACCCTCTCGGATCTACTGGCCGACGCGATCGTGGACGAAGCTGATGCGCTCGACCCCGACGACAACCACCTCGTGAGCGAGCTGATCGCGGCGGGCGACGCGCTGACCGATCTGGCCAGCTACGCCGAGCGACTGTCAGACGCGTTGTGGGATGCCGCCAGCGCCTATGTGCGAGTGCGAGCGGCGGTCCGAGAGACGCGGCCCGCGCTGGGGCGCGAGGCGTTGAGGCTCCTCGGGCTCATCGGTGCGGCCGTCGCCCTCGAGAGTGAAGGTGATGTCGTCATCGCCGACCCAAATGCATCGGATGTTGACTTGCTCGACGCGATCTTGGCGGCGCTCGGAGAAGACGTCGACGCCCACGTTCTCGTCGTGGGTGACTCGGCTCGCCATCGGGCAGCCCGTCGGCTGCACTGGGTGCGAGGCCGGAGAGTCGTCGGCGTCGCCCTCGACGGGGTACTGCCGCTCGTCGTCACACGGATCCCCGGCTCGCGACAGTCCCTCGACCCTTCAGTCCTGCTGACCGAGGCCGACGACATCCAACTTGATCTTCACGAGCAGCAGCGAGCGCTCATCGTCGGACCTGCCGCGGTGTTGTGCGACGGTCTGAGCCGACGAGACCTCGACCAGCAGAGGGACCACTTTGTCCGGCTGGGTCGACTGCGCTGCGCCCTGAGGCTCCCCGGCGGCCTGCTCGACGACGGTTCCCGGATGGCCCTGGGGCTCTGGGTCCTGGGCGGCGAGCCCGCCTCCGTGCGCGTTGAGTCCAGACGGTTGGCCACAGCAGATCTGAGCAACGAGGCGCTGACTCCCGACGCGATCGACGACATCGTGACGGACGTTGTGGCCTCGTTGACCGACTCGGCGAGAGATACCCACGCCTTCCGGTACGCACGGCTGCACGCCACCGCAGCACTCCTGGCCGGGAGCGGACCCATCGTCGTGCCGGGTACGGGGCCCGCGCCGATCAAGATCACCCCTCCTGCAGAGAGCGTCGTCTCCGTCCGACGGATCTTGAGTGAGCTGCAGGATGCTTCTTTGAGATCGGCGCTGCTCGACGATCTCGAAGTTGGCCCCGGGACCGATGCATCCCCGACCTCGCAGGTCTCGATCGACGCGGCCATCCGGGACGGTCTGCTCCGCGTTCTCCCGGGCTCGCGCATCGAGCCCGCCCCCTCGGCGTCGACCGGCGTACGCGTCGTCGAACCCGACCACGTGCGCGACACCGCTCAACCACCACGCCTGGTCGACCCTCTCGATCTCGAGGAGCTGGCCCCGCGTGCCCGGCGCACCGAGGCTGACGACGTGGTCTTCTGCGTCTCACCCCGACCTGCAGCGATCGTCGACAAGGACGGTTTGTCCGTCGTGGCCAGCCCTGCTCGTGTCCTGCGGTGTGCGCCCGGCAGTGGGCTGGTGCCGGAGGCTGTGGCCCAAGCCATCAACGCACTCCCACCTCGCTCGCCGAGATGGCGGGCCTGGCGCATGCCCAGAGTGCCGGTCACCCAGGCAGACACGCTCGCAGCGGTCTTGCGGGAGGTCGCAGTTGAGGAAGCGAGGACCAGGGACCGAGGGGACAGGCTCGCCCTGCTCGCACACGAACTTGCCCGTGGAGTCTCCACGGGTGCACTCACCATCACTGACCACTCCGAGGAAGAACCCTGACATGCCGCCCAGGACGAAGAAAGAACCGTCGGCTCCGTCGACGATGAAGGAGCTCAAGGACACCCTGTGGAAGGCCGCCGACAAGCTGCGCGGCTCCATGGACGCCTCACAGTACAAGGACGTGATCCTCGGGCTGATCTTCCTCAAGTACGTCTCCGACGCGTACGAGGAGCGGCGTGAGGCGATCCGGGCGGAGCTGGCCGAGCAGGGCATGGACGACGACCAGATCGACATGTTGATCGACGACCCCGAGGAGTACCTCGGCTACGGCGTCTTCGTCGTGCCTCCCCGGGCACGGTGGTCCTACCTCGCGCAGAACGCGAAGGGCCTACCCGCCGTGGGGAGTGAGCCGCCGAAGAACATCGGACAGCTCGTCGACGAGGCGATGGACTACATCATGGGCACCAACCCGCCCCTGGCCGGTACTTTGCCGCGGATCTTCAACCGGGACAACGTCGACCAGCGCCGCTTGGGTGAGCTCTTGGATCTCTTCAACAGCGCCCGCTTCTCGAGGCAGGGCGAAGGGAGGGCCCGTGACCTCCTCGGCGAGGTCTACGAGTACTTCCTCGAGAAGTTCGCGCGCGCCGAGGGTAAGCGAGGTGGCGAGTTCTACACGCCCGCCAGCGTGGTCAAGGTCCTCGTCGAGGTGCTCGAGCCGGCGTCGGGCCGCGTCTACGACCCGTGCTGTGGGTCGGGCGGCATGTTTGTCCAGACGGAGAAGTTCATCCACGACCACGAGGGTGACCCGAAGGACGTGTCCATCTACGGCCAGGAAAACAACGAGCGCACCTGGCGGATGGCGAAGATGAACCTTGCAATCCACGGCATCGGCAACAAGGGGCTGGCCAACCGGTGGGGCGACACCTTCGTGCGGGACTACCACGCGGAGCTGTCCATGGACTACGTCCTGGCCAATCCGCCGTTCAACATCAAGGACTGGCATCGCGCCGAGGAAGACCCTCGTTGGGTTTACGGCGTGCCGCCGAAGAACAACGCGAACTACGCGTGGATCCAGCACATCCTGTCCAAGCTCGCGCCCGGTGGTCAGGCTGGCGTGGTCATGGCCAACGGGTCGATGTCGAGCAACAGCAGCGGCGAGGGGGAGATCCGTGCCCGCATCGTCGAGGCGGACATGGTCTCCTGCATGGTCGCCCTGCCAACCCAGCTCTTCCGATCCACCGGGATCCCGGTGTGTCTGTGGTTCTTTGCCAAGGACAAGAGCGCCGGAGCGAAGGGGGCAACGGACCGCACCGGCGAGGTGCTCTTCATCGACGCCCGGGAGTTCGGGTACATGGTCGACCGTGCGGAGCGTGCGCTCGCGGCAGAGGACATCGCGAAGATTGCGGACACGTTCCACGCCTGGCGAGGATCGCCGTCGGCGGTGTCGAAGGGGGTCGAGTACGAGGACGTCCCCGGGTTCTGCGCGACGAAGACGTTGGCGGAGATCAAGGCCTCGGAGTATGCGCTCACGCCTGGGCGGTACGTCGGGACGCCGGAGGCCGAAAACGACGACGAGCCGCTCGAGGGGAAGATCGAGCGACTGACGACGGAACTGTTTGCGCAGTTCGACGAGACGGCGCGGCTGGAGCAGGTTGTGCGTGAGCAGTTGGGGAGGGTTCGATGAGATTGTTGAGCCTCGGCGAGTCCTTGGACGCCTTGATTGACCATCGTGGCAAGACGCCAAAGAAGCTCGGGTCGGAGTTCACGGACAGTGGGATACCCGTGGCATCTGCGATGCTCGTAACCAACGGCGTTCTAGACCTTTCAGGGGCGCGGCACGTCTCTACTGAGACCTACAGGAAGTGGATGCCTGTTCCGTTGAAGCGCGGCGACGTGTTGCTGACAAGTGAGGCACCTTTGGGCCGCGTGGCGCGGCTCCGCACGGATGCACCCCTTGTTTTGGGTCAACGTCTATACGGGCTTCGGGGTCGCGAAGGGGTCTTGGACACGCACTTCCTCTACTACGCGTTGCAGTCCGAGCAAGTTCAAGCCGATCTGCAGGGGCGATCTACGGGATCCACTGTTTTTGGCATTCGGCAGTCTGCGCTCAGGAAGGTGGCGATCCCAGCGCCCAGTTTCCCTGAGCAGCGGGCTATCGCGGAGGTGCTGGGGGCGCTCGACGAGAAGATCGCCGTCAACGCTCGCCTTTCAGCATGTGCGGAGGAGCTGGTCATAGCACTTGCAGGTCAAGGGAAAGCACAGTGCAAGTTGGCGGACGTCGCCACTCGCACCACACGAACCGTGAAGCCCGAGGCGCTAAGCGAGGCCGAGGTTGACCACTTCAGCTTGCCTGCCTACGACGAGTCCCGAACTCCAGAAGCCACACTGGCGCCTTTGATCAAGAGCGCCAAGTTCGCGATCGAATCGCCTTGTGTCCTGCTGTCCAAGCTCAATCCGAGGATTCCTCGTGTCTGGGACGTGGTTGAGCTGAGTGGACGACCGAGCCTGGCCTCGACAGAGTTCATCGTCCTGCAGCCCGAGCTGGTGTGCTCGTCGGTGCTGTGGGCCGTTCTGTCACAGCAGAACTTCATGGTGGAGCTCAAAAGCATGGTTGCTGGGACGTCCGGCAGCCACCAAAGGGTTCGGCCAGACGACGTGATGACCCTGGAGATCACCGACCCCCGGTCTCTTTCAAAGGCGACACAAGAAGCCATCACGGCGCTGGGACGAACCGTCGTTCATGCTCGCTTGGAAAACGAGAAGTTGGCTCGGACGCGTGATGCGTTGCTTCCGCTGCTGATGTCGGGCAAGGTCACCGTCAAGGACGCTGAGGCGATGGTTGGAGAGGTCGTGTAATGGTCGATCTGGGGGACTTCACCGAGGAAGCGTGGGAGCAGCTGACGCTCGAGGCGCTGGCCGAGCATGAGTGGCCGACCAACCCCGGGGCGTCGATCGCCCCGGGCTCAGGGGAGCGGGCGACATGGGATGACCTGATCATCCCCTCGCGTCTGCTCGGGGCCATGGCCCGGCTCAACCCGACGGTGCCGACGGATTATCTGCAGCAGGCCATGGCGGACATCGTCGCTCCGAAGTCGCAGGATGCGATCACCGAAAACTTCCGTTTCCACCGGTACCTCGTCGACGGCTACCGCGGCGTGAATTTCGTCGACGCCGACGGGCGCGAGCACAACCCGACGATCCGTCTGGTCGGAGCGAGCGTGGAGGAGAATGACTACCTCGCCGTCAACCAGGTGACGGTCCGGGTGGGAGAGGTCGAGCGTCGTTTCGACATTGTGCTCTACCTCAACGGACTCCCCGTCGCGATCATCGAGTTGAAGCAAGCAGGTGCCGCCAACCTCGACCTCACCGCCGCGCATGCCCAGCTGACGACGTATGTCCGCGAACTCCCGATGGTCTTCCGCTCGGTCGTGATGACGGTCGCCAGCGACGGGCTCGAGGCGAAGTACGGCACGCCTTTCACGCCGCTCAACCACTTCTCGCCGTGGAACGTCGACGACGACGGCAAGCCCATCACCATTGGCGTCCAGCACGAGGACAGCCACTACGGCTCGGGAATCGAGCATCTCGTCGACGGGGTCTTCAACCCCCTACGCTTCCTCCAGCTCATACGCGACTTCACCGCCTTCGACTCCGACCCTGATGCTGGGCTCCTCAAGCGCATCGCCAAGCCGCACCAGTACTTCGCGGTGACCAAGGCTGTGGGGACCACGGTCCAGGCGGTGAAGACCAACGGCAAGGCCGGGGTCGTCTGGCACACCCAGGGCTCCGGCAAGTCGATGGAGATGGAGCTTTATGCCAACAAGGTGATGAACCACCCGGACCTGCTGAACCCGACGATCGTCGTCGTTACCGACAGGACCGAGCTCGACGGCCAGCTTTACGAGACCTTCCAGCGCAGCCAGCTGCTTCCCGAGGCTCCCGTCCGGGTGACGCGACGAGCGCAGCTTCGCACCGCGCTGACCGAGCGTGTCACCGGGGGTATCTACTTCACGACCTTGCAGAAGTTCGGGCTGAGCAAGGCTGAGCGCGACGCCGGCGCCGACCACCCCATGCTCACTGACCGGTCGAACGTCATCGTCATCGTGGACGAGGCCCATCGCAGCCATTACGACGATCTTGATGGGTATGCGCGCCACCTCAAGGACGCACTGCCCAACGCGACACTCATCGCCTTCACGGGTACGCCGATCTCCTTCGCCGATCGGAATACGAGGGAGGTCTTCGGCGACTACATCGACATCTACGACCTCTCTCGCGCAGTCGACGACGGAGCGACGGTCCCCGTCTACTTCGAGCCGCGCCTGATCAAGGTCGGGCTTGCAGAGGGCGTGAGCGAAGGCGATCTCGACAGTGCCGCCGACGAGGCCGCCATCGGACTCGATCTCGCCGAGCGGGAGCGGATCGAGAAGTCGGTCGCCGTGATCAATGCCGTGTATGGCGCGCCCGCGCGGTTGAAGACTCTGGCTGCCGACATCGTCGACCACTGGGAAAATCGACGGTCCCAGATGACCAAGGTGATCGGCGCCAACGGTAAGGCGATGATCGTTGGCGCTACGCGCGAGATCTGCGCCAACCTCTACGGCGAGATCATCGCCCTTCGCCCTGATTGGCACTCCGATGACCTGCACGCCGGACGGATCAAGGTCGTCTACTCGGGCAACGCCACCGATCAGCCTCCGATCTCGGACCACGTGCGCCGCGACTCGGACAACAAGGTCATCAAGCAGCGTCTGCGCGATGTCGACGACGAGCTGGAGATCGTCATCGTCAAGGACATGATGCTGACCGGCTACGACTCGCCGCCTCTGCACACGTTGTACCTGGACCGACCGCTCAAGGGGGCGCTGCTCATGCAGACGCTGGCCCGGGTCAACCGCACCTACCGCTGCAAGCAGGACGGTCTGCTCGTCGCCTACGCACCTTTGGCGGAGAACCTCAACAAGGCTCTGGCCGAGTACAGCGCCACCGATCAGGCTGGCAAGCCGATGGGGCGCAACATCGACGAGGCGATCGTTCTAACCGAGACCCTCGTGGCTCAGATTGCCGAGGTCTGCGCCGGCTTCAACTGGAAGACCATGCTCGGGCGCGGGCAGACGGCGTGGATCAAGGCTGCCGTGGGGATGACGGAGTACCTGAGGTCCCCGTCGACGCCGGGGAACGCGGACCTGGCCGACGGGGAGGAAAGTCTCACGACACGCTTCCGCAAGCTGAGCGCCCAGCTGTCGCGCGCGTGGGCGATCGCCTCTGGCTCCGAGACTCTCGACAGTCTGCGACCGGATGTGCGCTTCTACGAAGAAGTGCGCGTGTACATGGGCAAGTTCGACGCCATCGAGAGGCAGTCGCGGGGCGAGCCCGTGCCCGCCGAGATCCAGAGGTTGCTCAGCAGGCTGGTGGCGGAGTCGACGGAGAGCGGTGAGATCGTCGACATCTACGAGGCCGCGGGTCTGCCGAAGCCGAGTCTTGCCGACCTCGGACCGGAGTTCGCTGACAAGGCAACGGCGGCGACCAACCCGCACTTGGCGATCGAGGCGCTTCGTGCGCTCCTGGTCGAAGAATCCGGCCAAGTGTCCCGGCACAATCTGGTGCGGCAGCGTGCTTTTTCCGAGCGGATCACCGAGCTGATGAACAAGTACACGAACCAGCAGCTCACCTCGGCTGAGGTGATCGCCGAGCTGATCGAAATGGCCAAGGACATCGCGACGGAGGCCAAGCGAGGGCAGGAGTTCGACCCGGAGCTGAGCGAGGACCAGTTGGCCTTCTACGACGCCGTCGCTCAGAACGAGTCGGCTGTCGACCTCATGGGGGACGAGGTCCTCGCTCAGATCGCGCGCGAGCTCACCGCTGTGATGCAGCGCGACATCAAGACCGACTGGACGTCACGCGATGACGTGCGGGCGAAGCTCCGGTCCTCGGTCAAGCGGCTCTTGGTGAAGTACAAGTACCCGCCGGACAAGCAGCCTGAGGCGATCCGGTTGGTGATCGAGCAGATGGAAGCGATGGCGCCGCGGTTTGCCAAGTGAAATTGAGTTGCAATTGTCTTGACCTGCACGGCAGCAGGGGGCTTCGGCTGCTTGGCGAATATATCGAATCACCCTAGAAGGTTTACTCCCGAGTCGCAAAATTGTTCATCCTGCGAAGCGTCCCGAAATAGGCACGACAGCCAGTATCCATTTCCCCGCGCATAGGCCACAGACTCCGCCTGCGCCCCCAAGAGGGCTGCGACACCCTCAGGGCCCCTGCAGCTTCTCACATCCTTAAGGTGCAGGGCTCGGTCATTCATTTCCTTTTGAGATCTAATTGAGAAGCGGCGCGCTAGGTTCAAAGACTCGAAGTGGCCCTTGAGTGCGAGCCAGGCGGTCTCGTTGACGAGGGTGCTCGGCCTCGAGATGCTGTAGTCAAATGTGTTTAGGCCAGACCGTTGACGTATGCACACTTTCAGGTATGGCTCGATTGGGAATCCGTCAAAATGTAGATGGAGTCTCGGTCGTCCCCTAAAGCGCGAGCGGGTGCGCTCCTTCTCGCGATTGCAGGTTTCGCACACGGGTGCAAGATTTAGTCGCAGCACGGCGAATTCAGGGTGAGTCGTTCGCTCTAAGATGTGATCGATCGATGAGGCGTCTTGCAAGCTGCAGTATGGACATTGGCCGTCTTGGGCGCCTGCGAGAATCTCCATGCGAATGTTGTCGCACGGTTTTCCCTTGTCCAGCCTCGAGAAATTCGAGTGAAGTAGTTCCTCTACGTGCTCCGAGAAGGACTCCCTGAGCATTTCATTCACTCGTGGTGCGTGGGCTTTGTAGAGTTCGTAGCTGGTGGCTACTAGCGGCCTGACAGAACTTAGAGATTCTCGACTTTGGAGGCTTCGGCTCCCGCAAACGTCGTCGAAATCACTTAAGTCGTCGCTGAGGGGTGACGGGATGTTGTGCAATGGGCCTCGCTTAGTCGATTTCGTTCTGAAGAAGAATGCCCAGAGCCTGAGACGACAGGCCTTCTGGGAAGACCTCGTTAATCCGTTCAGTACCGTGGGTTTTGGCAAGTGCAGCCAAGGTGCCCTCATGGTCGGAATCGGCGTTGTCGAGATTGAAGACAGTGCGAGTCAAGACTCCGATGCTCTCGCCGAAGGTTTCCATTGGTGGGATCTCGATGATCGTGGCGGTCCCACTTCTTCGAATGACTTGCACGTGCCTCTTGGCGATTTCCTGAAGGACAACGGGTGAATGCGTGGCAACGACAGCGAAAGAGTTGGTCTCCTCTAGTGCGACCGCTATCCCGGTCATAAGTGCCGCAAGCAATGGAGGGTGCAAGTGTGTTTCAGGCTCGTCGAGAAGAACGAGTGACCTGTTCTCGAGTTGCGTGACCAGTTGAACCACAATGTTCAAGCTAATTTTGTGCCCCGTGCTAAGAGAGTCAAAACCCGGTCGCCAAGTGTCGGGTTCATCTTGGAAGTTCATCTCACCAGCTGACAAGCGGAAGGACGGTTCGCGTAGGAGTGGCTCCAATGCACGGCGGAGCATCTGCCACCGGCTGCTGCTCTTTAGTCTCGTTACGGCAGCCTCAATCTCATCGGCGATCACGTTTTGCCCCTTTAGCTTGTGCTGAGAGGGGACGTTCAAGTCTCTTAGGCCGCAGTATACGTAGGCTCTCTTCGCCGCGTCGGATGTTGGTGTATCGAACATGTCGAAGGCGCTATATGAGACCGCTACGACTCGTCCGAAAGCGAGGTTTCGCGGGCGGAGCTCACCGTGTGAAAGTGAGTTGCGTCTATGGTGTTCGTCCCCCCAGGCGACATGGGCGAGATTGGCGAGGAGCCGCGTCTTTCCGGCGCCGTTGTAACCAATTACTGCATTGATTCGAGATGGAATATCCGTAGAGTCGCCGAAGATGAAGGTGGATTCAAATTGTTCGCCGCCAGTTGAAGTCCTAAACGAGAAGCGTAATTCGGTGGCGAGAATTTTTCCTATGATTAGGTCCGTGCCGTCCTCGAGGGCGCGCTGTGCGCCATTCTCGCGCATGAGAGAGGTTCTGTAGCAGTCTTCTTGTGAGAAGTCCGTTATTCGATCCGGGTTTGCTGCCAGGTCCTGCATTCGTCTCAAGTAGGCATGGGCGTCATCCTGCGGGAGCAATTCCAGAATGTTCTCGTAGTAGGAGAGGGCTTGACCGATCGAGCAATATGACTCATCTAGCTTCATAGACCCCCTAGGCAGTTTCGTCGGAGTGGCGCTCTTCTCTTGTCCCTTCTGCATCACCTTGACCACCCCAAGGAATACCTCGCTGTCCGTTGCGGAGTGGTATGTCGCTTGATATGTCGTCTTGTAGCCGAAGTCATCCCAGCGGTCGGCTCGCAGAAGCACTGCTGGATAGCGAATTCCGCCTGGAGTGCCCCTACGCTTGCTGGTGGCGTAGATGTCCATCTGGTCAGGCTAGCGAGGCGTGGGCGTTCCCGCCCTGCGTTTCGCTTCGGTGTTGCGGTGGCGCGAGGCTGCTGTTGCCGAGCAGCAGTGACCCACATGGCATGGCTTGGCGTTGGCATTGGCGGAGGAGTTCGAGCCGACCGTCCCGATGCCTCCGGGCGTGCCACCCGCGCCAGCGGTTGGTCGATTCGCGGGGGGTGTCCCTATGGGTTTCGTCAAGCGGCTGAGGCTGGGCGGGGTTGGTAGGGAGTGCCGTCGCGGAGCATGGCGTGGATGACGTCGCAGCGGCGTCGTGCGAGGCAGATCAGGGCGGCGTTGTGCTTCTTGCCTTGGGCTAGCTTGCGGTCGTAGTAGGCGCGTGAGGTCGGGTCTGACAGCGCGGCGAAGGCGGACAGGAACATCGCGCGTTTGAGGTTCTTGTTGCCACCTCGTGAGGGGTGTTCGCCGCGGATGGAGGATCCCGAGCGTCGGGTGACTGGGGCCAGTCCGGCGTAGGCGGCCAGGTGCCCGGGTGTGGGGAAGGTGGTCCCGTCGCCGACTTCGAGCAGGATCCGTGCTCCGGTCCTGACCCCGATGCCGGGCATCGAGGTCAGGACCGCGGCAAGAGGGTGTGCATCGACATCTCCTCGACCTGGGCCCGGCCTGCTCGCGTTGAGCCAGTAGCGAGGTCAGCTGGTCGGTCAGTTGGGGCGGGACCAGTTCGGCGGCCCGGGTGCCGGGGAACGGTCACGCTCTGCTCGTCCAGGGCAGCCATGACGGTTTCGACGATGGCGTGGTGGCTGCGTGGAGCCCTTGGCCTGACGACGTTGGCGATGCGTTGAACCGCCCCGGGTTCAGTGGAGGCTGAGTTCTCCCGCCGAGGGGTTCTCGGCAAGGTCGTGCGGGTGAGCGTAGTGCAGGGTCTCGTATTCGGCTGGGCGTCAGCCGTAGTACCAGACAGTGCCCTGGTAGACGTACCCGCCGTGGTTGTTGGTCTTGCGCTTCCCGCACCGCTCCTGGTGGTGGTACTGCCGCGAGGACTGCAGGTCCTTGACCACGTAGCGGAGTTGCTGCTGGCACGACGAGAGGGTCGAGGTCGTGACGGTGTGCGAGGTCAGCGCGTGCGCGGGGCCGGCAGCCACGACACCTCCCGCGAGCAGGGCCGCGGTGGACAGAGCGGTGGCCAGTCGCGTCCTGGACTTCATGAGCATTCTTTCAGCAGCACCCGGTCGAGCCGAGCAACCGTCGAGCGTCTGTGCAAGGGCCTGCCCTCGCGTCGGAGACTCCACCCCATCAGCGACTCGCCGGGCTGGCCATGGGGAGGGTCCCCACCGGTCCCTGAGACGGCTCGTTCCTCGCCCCCTCAGGGGCCGGTGGGCCAGGGCGTGGGAGGTTGGGGCGATGGACGTCCTGCCGATGTTTCCCCTCGGGACGGTGCTGCTGCCCGGGCAGCCCCTGCCGCTGCAGGTCTTCGAGCCGCGCTACCTGACGATGCTGCGCGACGTCGCGGCCGGCGACGGGCGCTTCGGGGTGGTGCTCATCGAGCGGGGCTTCGAGGTCGGTGGGGGAGACCAGCGCTTTGCCATCGGGTGCCTCGCGAGCATCGAGCAGGTCCGGCCAATGGGTGGAGGCCGGGTCGGGCTCATCGCTCGCGGCCAGGAGCGCATCGAGGTCACCAGGTGGTTGCCCGACGACCCCTACCCGCGGGCCGAGGTCACCCGACTGCCGGACCTGACGTGGGCCGATGGCGACGCTCCGCGCCTCGCCGAGACCGAGCGCACCGTCCGACGCGCGCTGACGGTGATGAGCGAGTACCGATCGCCGGCGCTGCCCGCCGACATCGAGCTGGCCGACGACCCGGTCGCGCGCAGCTGGCAGCTGGCGTGGGTCGCCCAGCTCGGTGCCCTCGACCAGCTCGCGCTGCTGCGGTCGTCATCCCTCGGCGAGCTGCTCGAGACCACCACTCGCCTCACGAGCGAAGCCCTCGAGCTACTGCCGCTCCAGTCACCCGACGAGCCGGACTGACCATGGCGAGGGGTCCCCACTGGCCCTTCGAGACGGCTCGTTCCTCGCCTCCTCAGGGACCGGTGGGGAAGGGCGAGGCCGACTCAGTCAGCGTCGACGAAAAGGGGCCGCGACGCCTCACCCGAGGCCAGCACCTCACCCATCGTGCGGTACTCACCCCGCGCGAGCACCTCGTCGAGCTTCGCCTGGTCGACGAGGTGCGCCGACTGCAGCTCACCACCGGCGAACTGCAGCAGCGACCCGACCGGCAGCGCCAGGTACGGGCCGAAGGTGCGGTCGCACGCCTGCAGCTCGCCCGCGTCGATGTTGCGCAGCGCGCGCTCCTCGTCGGTCTGGGCCGACGCTGTGACGATCGACCACCCGGACCGCCGCGTGCCGTCGGTGAGGGTGTCCGTGCCGGGATCGAGCTCGTAGCGCTCCATGATGAAGGCGCTGGGCTCACCCAGGACGATCGCGTCGAGCGCGGCCGACTGGATCGCGATGGTCTCGGTGGCCCTGACCGGCGCCGCGTCGACACCCGCCTTGCGAGCCGTCTGCACCTGCTCGACCTGCCCGAGCAGGGCACCGGTGAGGTCGTCGGTCGTCCGCTCCCGATAGGCCTCGGGAGAGGAGAAGTCCGGCGTCGTGACGAGGAGGACACCCCCTTCGTCCGTGGCCTCGAGCGTGTAGGGCGCATATGACATCTGCAGGCGGGCGCCCGGCTCCAGCGGACCGGCCGCGCCGGCGGCGAAGGCCATGAGGACGCTGCCGGCGAGCGGCGCGAGCTGCGGGTGGGTCCGCGCGCGCAGGGTCACGCCGTCGACGACCTCTTCGATCGTCTCGGTGGTCGGTGCCGCCGCCTGACCACGCTCGCCGATGGGAGCACCCGCGCCGCGACCGTCGGCGTCGAGCAGCTGCCGGTCCGCATCGGTGACGGTGCCGTCTGTGGCCCGCGTGGCCCAGGCACCGAGGAAGCGGCCGTCGGCGACCCGCGTCACCGTCCCCGTCGGCAGCGCGAGCAGCGGCACGAGGTAGGCGGCCGACTGCACGAGCAGCCCGGCGAGGACCTCGACCTCCTTGTTGCGCAGGAAGGACTTCTCGGCCGTGCGCACCAGCCAGCCGGAGTCGTCCTCCGACGTCGACGGGCGCCGCACGAGGACGAGCTCGTCGGTCCGGCCCCTTTCGACGACCGTCAGTGCCGCCTTGGTGAAGGTCACGCCCATCGCCATGTCAATTGGCGCGCCATCGACGTCCGCGCGGCTGAGCACGTCCGCCTGGGCGGCCTCGATCCACAGCGCGAGCGTCAGGTCGTCGGTCGTGGCGTCGACGAAGTCTTCCGCCGCGTAGTCCGGCGCCGTGATCGCGAACTGCGTCTCCCGGTCCTGCCGCAGCTGCCAGAAGCCGAAGCCCACCATCGTCCGCAGCGCGTCCTCCGTGTTGCCCGCCTCGTGGTGGCGGCGGTAGCGGTCGACGACCGGCCGGGCGAAGGGAGCCACCTCACCCGCGCAGCGCAGCGTCGCCACGGTGCCACCACCGAGGTCGACGGCAGGCTGCGGCTCGGGCTGGGTCGACGGGAGGGGGAGCGGGAAGGTCGTCATGGGCGACAGCCTTGCGGCCCCGGCGACCCGCGTACAGGGGGAGCGCTCCCCGCATGTTGGCTGAGGTGCGACGAAGGAGCCTCGAAGCCATTCGACCCCCGAGCGTTGTCGGTGGCCGCACCTGGTGTTGACCTCGTCGGTGGAGGACGAAGGGGAGTGGCGATGAGTGATCTGACGAAGAACACGAGCAGCGGCCTCGGTGCGGGCCAGCTGGCCGAGCTGACCCTGCGGGGTCTAGAGCAGTGGCGGAGCGCGCCCGGCAAGAGTCACTGCGCACCGGTGGCTCCGGCCCCGGGTGGCCGGGGTCGGAGATCCTGCCCGACGATGCGGTGACCGGCTGGACCGGGGCCCGCACCCCGAGTGGTGACTCGACGAGCTGCTCTAGGGCGTCAGCCGCGACCTCGTCCCTTGTTGCGCAGCGGCAGGGTGAAGCGGTCGAGGTCCTGCCCGATCGTCACCTTGCCGCGGTAGCCCTTCTGCGCATCGCGGCGGCATTGGTTCTTGTCGACCTTGGCCGCGCCGAGCCCGGCCCCCCTTCACGCCGATCGCCTCGTGCACGAGCAGGTCCGTGCGCTCGGCCATTTCGATGAGGCCCTGGTGATGTGGGGGCAGGACGTGGCTGTCGGAGGGCGACGCGCTGCACCTGATCTGAACCATGATTCACATATAGTGGACCCATGATCAACGTCGTCGCCCGCATCTCCGCCAAGCCCGAGTCCACCGACGCCGTCGAGGCCGCCGTCGCCGCGGCCCGCGGCACATTCCTCGCCGACGAGGGGTGTCTGCGCTACGACCTCCAGCGCGTCGCCAAGAGCGAGGGTGACTACATCCTCCTCGAGGCCTACGACTCCACGGAGGCGCTGAAGCGGCACGGCGAGATGGACGCCTTCGCTGACTTCAGCCAGGCCGTCGCGCCGCACCTGCTCGCTCAGCCCGAGGTCATCGTGCTCTCGCCCGTCGGTGACCAGGTCGATCTCGCGGTCTGAGGTCAGCCGCGCCTGGCCCGTTCGGCGAAGACGTCGAGCGCCGACGTCACCTGCGGAGCCGCCCACCCGACGTCGACGCTGCAGGCCCACCGCCTTGGTGACGACGCCAGCGTCACGCCGGCGCGCGATGACGGCGTCTGCGGCCGGCTGTGACAGACCCAACTCGCGCTGAACCATCGCCGATGTGATCGCTGGCTGCCGAAAGAGCAGCGCCGGCCAGATCGCCACCGTCCGGCGGGCCCAGATCGCCGACACCCAGCCCTCTGGATCTCGATGAGGTCGCCGTCCCGGTGTGTCATGTACCAGCAGGCGCAGGAGGGCGGCGACTTCGAGTACCTGCCGGGGCTGCGCTCCGGCGACGACGAGAAGCATCCGAGCGTCCAACGAGTGCTGCAGGGAGACCGGACCAGCCTGCAGGTCCTGCCCAGTGCTGCCGGCACCCTGGCCTTCTTCCGCGGCGAGTGGGCCCTGCACCGGGTGACCCCGATCAGGGGTACGAGGCCACGGATCAACTCTGTCCTCACCTGCAGTGAGCGTCCCGACATGGTGCTCAACGATCTGACCTCCGAGTTGTTCTACGGCCGCACGTCGACCTGAGCGTCACGCCCCCCAGCCCACGAGCAGGACCAGCGCCAGCGAGGTGCCTGCGGCGATGATCGTCGAGATCGTCGCGAGGGTGAGCACTTGCAGCGGCAGCGGCCACAGGTCACGAGCGCGGATGCCCATGCCCAAGCCGTACATGCCGGCCGCGAGCAGCAGCGTGGTCGTGACGTCGGTGACCGACAGGACCCCCTGCGGCAGCAGGCCGCTCGTGCGGACGGCGACGGCGACGACGAAGGCGACGATGAACCACGGGACCAGGGGAGCGGTCGCTCCCTTCGCCCCGGGGGTGGTGCGGGCGAGCACGGCCGACAGCGGTGCGAGCAGGGCGACCCGACCGAGCTTGACGGTCATCGCCAGCGCCACGGCGGAGGTGCCGATGAGCGAGCCCGCCGCGGCCACCTGCGCGACCTCGTGGATGCTCGCGCCGGCCCAGATCGCCGCTTGGCCATCGCTCAGACCGATGACTCCGGCGAGCCAGGGCACGGCGACGATCATCGCCGAGCCATAGATCGTCACCATGGCGACGGCCAGGGCGACGTGCTGCTGCCTGGCTCGGACGGTGTCCTCGATGGCGGCGATGGCCGCGGCGCCGCAGATGGAGAAGCCGGTGGCGACGAGCGTCACCAGTCCGCACTCGAGGCCGAGTCGCCGACCGACGTACTGCGTGCCGGTGAAGGTCGCGAGCACCGTGGCCGCGATGACGACGAGCCCGCTCGGCCCGATCGAGACGATGTCGGCGAAGGGGAGGCGCAGCCCGAGCGCGGCCACGCCCAGCCGAAGGAGGAACTTCGTGGCGGCGTCGTGACCGGCGATGGCCGGGACGCTGCCCAGGCGGCTGTTGACCACGACCACCCCGATGACCAGGGCGATGAGCAGCGGGCCGAGCAGCGGGACCGCCGTGCTCAGGGCCAACGCCGTTGCGGCAGCGGCCAACGGTGCGACGAGCGTCGCTGCCGACCGTCGCTCCCTGAGGAGCTTGCGCAGCAAGCGTCTCGAAGCGGGCCGTGCGGTCATCGTCTGCATGACCACTACGGTGCCGGGCGTCGAGGCCGCCCAGTAGACCCCGGTAACACCCCAGGTCATAGTCTTGGACTATGGCTGACCTGCCCGACCTCGACATCGAGACGCTGCGGCTCGTCGTCGCGGTGGACGACGCCGGCAGCCTGAGCGCGGCCGCTCGGGCGCGCGGGCTGAGCCAGCCTTCGGCGAGCGCCCGGGTGCGGGCCTTCGAGGCGCGCTGGCAGCTGACCCTCCTCGAGCGCAGTCCTCGGGGCTCGCGTCTGACGACGGACGGGCGCGCGGTCGTCGCCTGGGCACGGCAGGTGTTGCGCGAGGCCGACACGATGCGCTCGGGTCTGGCCTCGCTGCGCGGGGCCAGGCGGGGCGAGGTGAGCGTCGCCGCGAGCCTGACGATCGCCGAGCACATCCTGCCGCGCTGGCTCGGCGAGCTGCGCGAGCGGCTCGAGGTCCACCCGCAGCTGCACGTCGTCAACAGCGACCGGGTGGCCGACATGGTCCGCAGCCGGCTCGTCGACATCGGCTTCGTCGAGACGACGACGACGACCCCGGGTCTCGAGCACCGCGTCGTCGGCACCGACCGGCTCGTCGTCGTGGTGCCACCCGGTCACGCGTGGGCGCGCCGGCGCTCCCCGCTGACCGCACCCACACTCGGAGCGGCCGAGTGGGTGCTGCGCGAGGAGGGCAGCGGGACACGCAGCACCTTCGAGCGGGCGCTCGGGCAGCGTCCGACGGTGGCGCTGCAGGCGGGCTCGACCGCCGCGCTGCTCGGCGCGGTCCGCGCCGGCCTCGGGCCGGCCGTCGTGTCGGAGCGAGCGGTCGCTGCCGAGGTGGACACCGGGGGACTGGTCGTCGTGCCGACCACCCTCGACCTCGAGCGCCCACTGACGGCGTTGTGGCGCAAGGGTGCTCGAATGAGCACCGCGACGGCGACCCTGCTCGCCGTTGCCACGGACTCGGCAGGCTGAGCCCCCCTTCGTCCCCGGCGACGGGGGGCGGCACCGTGGCGAAGGCCGCGCACCCCGCCCACGGTGGCCGGACCAGGACAGCACTGCGGTGGGCTGCCCGGATCGCCGGCGGGCTCGTGGCCTTCCTCGTGTTCCTCCACCTCGCGCAGGGAGTCGTCGGCACCCCTCAGATCGCTGGCGCAGGACGACGCCCGCGAGATGGTCACCCGCCTCGAGACTGCGAGCTGCAGCACGTCGACGAGGCGGCCATGCCGTAGCGGTCGACGACCTGCGAGACTCGCGCGATGACGACCCCGCCCGACCTCGAGACCCTCATGTCATCGATCCGGCAGGGCCGGGTCCGCGTCGGCCCACGCACGCGCGCGATCGCGCTGCTCCTGCACGGCGGTCGTGCCGACGCGACCCAGCCCCGGCGCCATCGCGACATCTCCTACCTGCGGATGCTCCCCTTCGTGCCCGCGGTGACCCGAGCCGCCCGCGGCCGGGTCGCCCCCGTACTCGTGCACAACAGCGACGGGGGATGGGTCGCCCCCTCCGGCAGCGGCCTGCTCCAGACCCGCGAGATCGTCCGCCGCCTCCACGAGGAACACGGTCGCCCCGTCGTCCTGCTCGGCCACTCCAGCGGTGGCTGGGCGGCGCTGCGCTGCGGCGGGCAGGAGGCGGTGATCGGCAGCGTCGCTCTCGCACCCTGGGTGGGTGAGGACGAGACCTACGAGCACCTGCACGATCGGGTCGTGCGGGTGATCCACGGCGAGGCCGACGCCGTGTGCAGCCCCCAACGCTCCCGGGAGCTCGTCGAGCGGCTGCGCGCCGAGGGCGCCGACGCGACCTGGGACGGTGTACCCGGTGGCGGCCACGCGCTGATGGACCGCCCGTGGAGGTGGCACCGGCTTGCTGCCGACGCCGTGCTCGACGTCGTCGAGCGACGCACCTGAGCGCCACGACATGACGAAGGGGGCGGACCGGCCGGTCCGCCCCCTTCGCCGTCGTCGACTACCGGTCGAGGTCGACGTCGCGCGTCTCCTTGGTGAGGATCTCGGTCACGACCTGGGCACGATGCGGGCGATCGCGTCGGAGGACCGGGCGGATCACTTCGTGCCGTCCTACGTCGACCCGCTGACCCAGCAGGACCTCGTCGTCACCGACGACAGCATCGGTCAGGCGCGGGACTACTGGCTGGCCGGCACGGGGCTGGAGGGGTGGCAGCAGGTCCAGGACGTGCCGGTGCAGTTCCGGGTCCTCCAGTCCGACGGGTCCTTCTCCCCGGCGCGCCGCACGACCTGGGGCTACGTCTTCGCGCGCAACGGCGACGACGAGCGATGGCGCCTCGTCGACCAGGGCGTCGGCTGAGTCGCGACACCTTTCGCCGGCGACGGTCCTCATGGCAGACTCCACCTAGACAACAAATTGACCATTGGAGTCGTCGACCATGCCTCACTCGTACCCGCACCTGCTCGCGCCGATCACCGTCGGCCGGACCACCCTGCGCAACCGCGTCCTCATGGGCTCGATGCACGTCGGCCTCGAGGAGCAGCCCGACGGCTTCGAGCGGATGGCCGCCTTCTACGCCGAGCGGGCGAAGGGGGGAGCCGGCCTCATCGTCACCGGCGGCATCGCCCCCAACGACGAGGGCGCCCCGCTGCCCGGAGGCAAGACGCTGACGAGCGAGGACGACGTCGCCGACCACCGGCTCATCACCGACGCGGTCCACGCGCAGGGTGGCAAGATCGCGATGCAGATCCTGCACACCGGCCGCTACGCCTACCACCCGGGCATGGTCGCGCCGTCGCCGATCCAGGCGCCGATCAGCCGTTTCGTCCCACGGGAGATGACCGAGGGCGACATCCAGCGGACCATCGACGACTACGCCCGGTGCGCGCGCCTGGCCCAGCAGGCCGGCTACGACGGCGTCGAGATCATGGGCTCCGAGGGATACCTCATCAACCAGTTCATCGTCACGCGCACCAACCAGCGCACAGACGACTGGGGCGGGTCCTACACCAACCGCATGCGCTTCCCGATCGAGATCATCCGCCGGGTGCGCGCCGCCGTCGGCGACGACTTCGTCCTCGTCTACCGCCTGTCGATGCTCGACCTCGTGCCCGACGGCTCGACCCACGACGAGGTCGTCGAGCTGGCCCGCGAGGTCGAGGCCGCCGGCGCCGACATCATCAACACCGGCATCGGGTGGCACGAGGCCCGCGTCCCGACGATCGCCACCCAGGTCCCGCGCGCCGCATGGGCCGGCGTGACGAAGCGGCTCATGGGCGCCGTCACCGTCCCGCTCGTCGCGACCAACCGGATCAACACCCCCGAGGTCGCCGAGCAGCTCCTCGCCGACGGCTACGCCGACATGATCTCCATGGCCCGGCCCTTCCTCGCCGACCCGGAGCTGGTCAACAAGGCCGCCGCCGGTGCCCCCGAGACGATCAACACCTGCATCGGCTGCAACCAGGCCTGCCTCGACCACACCTTCGCCGGCAAGATCACCTCCTGCCTCGTCAACCCACGCGCCTGTCACGAGACCGAGCTGGTCATCGGCCCGACCCGGCTGGCCAAGCGGATCGCCGTCGTCGGTGCCGGCCCGGCGGGTCTGGCCTTCGCGACGACCGCCGCCGAGCGCGGCCACCACGTCACGCTCTTCGACGCGGCCGACGACATCGGCGGCCAGCTCGACGTCGCGCGGCGCGTCCCGGGCAAGGAGGAGTTTGACGAGACCCTGCGCTACTTCCGGCACAAGCTCGCCGACACCGGCGTCGACGTCAAGCTCGGCGCCCGTGTCGAGGCCGACGACCTCGAGGGCTTCGACGAGGTCGCCATCGCCACCGGTGTCACGCCCCGCGTGCCCGAGCTGCCGGGTGTCGACCACGACAAGGTCGTCGGCTACCTCGACGTGCTGCGCGGCGGCGCGCAGGTGGGGGAGCGCGTCGCGATCCTCGGCGCGGGCGGCATCGGCTTCGACGTCGCCGCCTTCGTCACCGACCCCGGCGACGACGCGAGCCTCGACATCGCGGCCTTCCAGCAGACCTGGGGCATCGACGAGGCCGAGACCACGCCGGGTGGGCTGACCTCCCCTTCGCACCGGTCGGCACCGCGCG
Organism: Janibacter sp. RAF52; assembly: GCF_052114035.1. Lineage (NCBI taxonomy): Bacteria > Bacillati > Actinomycetota > Actinomycetes > Micrococcales > Intrasporangiaceae > Janibacter > Janibacter sp. RAF52. Next base: position 410,590 of record NZ_JBFRDY010000001.1, read on the forward strand.
AGGTGACCCTCCTGCAGCGCAAGACCTCCAAGGTCGGTGCCGGCCTCGGGATGACGACGGGCTGGATCCACCGCACCGAGCTCAAGGCCCGCGGGGTGACCATGGTCCCGGGCGTCACCTACGAGCGCATCGACGACGACGGTCTGCACGTGACCGTCGACGGCGCGCCGCAGGTGCTCGACGTCGACACGATCGTCCTGTGCACCGGCCAGGAGCCCAACCGCACCCTCCACGACGAGCTCCAGGCGAAGGGGGTCACCGTCCACCTCATCGGTGGTGCCGACGTCGCCGCCGAGCTCGACGCCAAGCGAGCGATCGACCAGGGCACCCGCGTCGCCGCCGCGGTCTGATCGCATGACCACGCCACCGCGGCGCTACGTCGCCATCGGCGACAGCCTGTCCGAGGGCATCGGCGACGAGCCGTGGCCCGATGGCACACCGCGTGGCTGGACCGACCGGCTCGCCGAGCTGCTCGCCGCCCACCACGGTGAGGTCGACTACGCCAACCTCGCCGTGCGTGGGCTGCGCGCCCACGAGGTCCTCGCGACGCAGGTCGAGGCGGCGCTGGCGATGGAGCCCGACGTCGTCACGCTCACCGCGGGGATGAACGACCTGCTGCGCCCGCGCTTCGAGGCCGACGCGATCCGGGCGACGCTCGCCGCGATCGTCGCGCCCTTCACGGCGAAGGGGGCTCGCCTCGTCGTCGTGCCCATCCCCGACATCAGGTCGGTCTCGCCGGCCGGCCGGCTGCTCGCGAGGCGGCGGGTGGTGCTCAACGAGATCTACACGTGGCTGTCCACAGAGCACGGCATGGAGCCGCCTGCGGTGACGACGGGGACGATCTTCGAGGACCGGCGGGCCTGGGCCGACGACCGGCTGCACCTGTCGCCGCTCGGGCACGGGCGTCTGGCGATGGCCGCGGCGGACGCTCTCGGGGTCGCCGGGGTAGGCGCGTGGGCCGTGGTGCCACATGGTGATCCGCCGCGGGCCTCCCTGCGCTCCGAGGGAGCGTGGGCGCGACGCCATCTCGGCCCCTGGGTCGCACGTGGGCTCACCGGACGCTCGTCCGGTGACGGGGTCGTGGCCAAGCGGCCCGAGCTCACTGACTGGCGGCAGCCGCCTGCTTGATCGCCTCGAAGCGCTCGGCCATCCGGGCGGCCAGGGCCTGCGAGGCCTTGAGCGGGCGGGTCATCACCATGAACTCGGTGACCTTGCCCTCCTCGTCCAGGGTGAGGAAGTCGCAGCCGGTGATGTCGAGCCCGTCGACCTTCGCCTCGAAGACATAGGCCTCCTCCGACCCGTCGCGCAACTGGCGCACGTAGCGGAAGTCCTCGAAGACCTCCACGACCTCGCGCAGGATCGCGCTCGTGATCGCCTTGCCGGGGTAGGGGGTGTAGGCGACGGGGCTGCGGAAGACGACGTCCTCCGCGAGCAGCGCGTCGACCGCGTCGAGGTCCTTGGCTTCCACCGCTTCTCGGAACATGGAGCCAACCTACTCAACAAAGTGAGTAAGAGGAACCCCTCGGTCCCTGAGGGGGAGGCCGCCCGCGGCCGACCGTCCCGAAGGGACGCCTACGATCGCCCCATGGCCCTCCAGGACGCGATCCTCACCGCACTCGCCCATGACGAGTCGTCGGGCTATGACCTGGCCAAGGCCTTCGACGTGTCGGTCGCCAACTACTGGACCGCGAGCCCGCAGCAGCTCTACCGCGAGCTGGACAAGATGGAGGACGCGGGGCTGGTCACCGCGCGCACGGTCGCCCAGTCCAAGCGGCCGGACAAGCGGGTCTTCCGCCTCACCGCCGCCGGTCGCAAGGCGCTGCGGGCGCACACGCTGCGCTCGCCCAAGCCGCTGGCGGTGCGCGACGAGATGCTCGTCCAGGTGGCCGCGCTCGAGTCCGGGGACCCCGAGGCGATCCGCGAGCACGTCGTCGAGCGGATGGAGGCCTTCGAGGCGAAGCTCGCGATCTACCGCCTCGTGCAGGAGCGCACCCTCGCCGGCCGCACCGAGGAGGACTTCCTCGCCTCGGGCGAGCCGGTCGGGCAGTACCTCACCCTGCTGCGGGGGATCAGCTTCGAGGAGGAAAACCTGCGCTGGGGCCGCCGGGTGCTCGCCGTCCTCGACGCTCGCTCGACCGCCGACTGACCCCCTGCGCATTTCCCTAGGGGAATGCGCACGCCTCCCGTATTTCCCTAGGGAAATGCGCACCCCGGCCGTATTTGCCTAGGGAAGTGCGCACCCCTGCCGTATTTGCCTAGGGAAATGCGCACCCGGCCGTATTTGCCTAGGGAAATGCGCAGGCCCGGGCATGACGAAGGGGGCCGCCCCGGTCTCCCGGCGCGGCCCCCTTCGGTCGGGTGTCGTCAGCCCTGCGACTTCTCCTGCACGGCCTGGGCCGCGCGCTGCGCGGCCTGGTTGACCGCACCGCTCACCGGACGCTGCGCGCTGCGGGGAGCGGAGGCCTCGGACTGCAGCTGCGGCAGCAGCTGGGCCATGAGCAGCGTCGACAGCGCGGAGCTGTCGCCGGCGCCGGCGTCGGTGTGGACGATGACCGGGCGCGGGGCGTCGTCGGCCAGGGTGGCGCCGACGTCGAGGCGGCGGCGGGCCAGCTCGTAGCCGAGGACCGCACGGTTGTCGCGGTAGGCCGTGGCCAGCTGCTCCTGCGCCTTGGCCTCACCCTGGGCCGCGACGAGGTTGGTCCGCGCGCGGGTCTCGATCTCGTAGCGGATCTTCTGTGCCTCGGTTTCGCGCTCCTCGAGCATCTGCGCGACGTCCTTGCGGGCCTTGTTGAGCGAGGCCTGGACCTCGACGACCTTGGCGTCACGCACCTTCTTGGAGCGCTCGATCTCGAGCAGGAGGGTGTCGATGCGGCGCTTGCGCGTCAGCTCCCACTCCTTTTCGTACGCCACGAGCTCCTTGGCCACCCGCTCACGCGTGGCGAGGTGCTCGCGGTACTGGTCGGGCAGCTGCACATCAGGGATGTTGCAGCCCATGATCTGCACGCCATAGCGGGTCAGCTGACGGTTGAGCAGGTCCTGCATGTCCTTGACGTCGCTGCCGCGCAGGTCGTAGGCCTGCTCGGTGCGCACCTGCCGGCTGCGCTGCCTGATCGCGTCCTGGACCGAGTTGCTCAGCACGAGGTCGAAGTTGCCCGCACCGATCGTCTGGACGAAACGGATCGCGTCGACGATGCGAAATCGCAGGAAGAACTCGATCGACTTCAGCGGCACGTTTTCGTGCGTCGGCGAGCTGAGCACCGGTGCGGTGTACGGGATCTCGGTCGTCACGTCGACGACGTAGGCGACCCGCGCCCACGGGTGCCACAGGTAGTGGCGACCGGGGGAGAGGCCGGGCCCGGAGATGGCACCGAACTTCGTCAGCACCCCGACCGTGCCCTCCTCGATCTCGACGATCGAGGAGCGCCACCACCACAGTGCCGACAGGAGGAAGGCGAGGATCGCGACGAAGATCGCGAGCCCGCCGAGTGCGCCGTGGCCGGTCGCCGCGAGGAAGATCCCGCTCAGCAGGGCCCACGCGCCGAACCAGATGAGCGAGGTCCAGCGCATGCCGCGCTTGTCCTTGGGGATGACGACCGGCACGACCGAGCCGGAGTCACCGCCGCGCAGGTAGCGAGCGACGTCGCCCCACCCGGAGACGACCTCCTTGATCGAGCTCATGCCCTGGCCACGCACTGCGCGGACCGCCTGCTCCATCATCTGGTCACTCATTGCGCTCACCCTCGCTCATGTCGTTGATGGTGACCTGCGGCGCGGGGGTCACCCGCGGCGCCGGCGGTGCCGGCGGGGTCGGCTCGTCGACCGCCGGCGGGACCGGCGGGTTGGTGCCCGGCGGCGGAGGCGGCGGTTCCTCCCCTTCGCCCGGCAGGTCGATCTCCTCGGTGACCGACTGACGGATCTCGTCGAGACGCTGCTCGCCGGCCGCGTCGGTCTCCGTCTCGGTGACCGGCAGGATCTCGACCTCGGTCTCCTCCGGAGCCTGGAGCAGCTCGGCGATCTCGGACTCGCGCTCGGCGACCCGCTCGGCGATGTCGGCCTGACGGGCCCGGATGGCCTCCATGTCGTCGGCGCTGAAGAGCTGGCTGCTCTGACCGCCGACGAGCTGACGGGCGATCTGCAGGTAGTCGACGCCCTCGGACTCGCCACCCACGCGCACGATCTGGGGGAGCGACCCGGAGACGCCCTCCATCTTGTCGAGCATGTCCTGCTGGTAGCGGTAGTCGAGGATCTCCGGGGCGAGCGCCGCGCTCAGCGCACGGATGTCGAGGGCCTGCGCCTCGAGGAGCGCCGCGTTGGCGTGGGCCTCGGACTCGGACTCGACGAAGCGCTGGCGTGCCACGGCATTGGCGCGGTTGGTCTCCCGCTCGAGGGCGGTGTCCATCTGCGCCTGGTAGCGGGCGATGTCGGCCTGGATCGCCGAGAGGTTTTCGTTGAGCGAGGCGAGGTCCTTGTTGAGGTCACCCTCGTTCTGCTCCTTCTTCAGCCCCAGCTCGTAGTCGTAGGTGTAGGCCTCCTTGGCCACCCGGATCATCTCCGGCGCCGCGAGGTCCATCCGGTACTCCTGCGCGGAGGGCTCTGCGTGGGTGATGTTGGCCGTCGTCAGCTCGACCGCGGGAGCAAACTGCGCGTTGAGCTGGTCGAGCAGCCGCGCCGTGCTCTCGCCGACGAGGTCGTAGATGCCCGAGGCCTCCTGCTCGTAGATCAGCGAGCGGGTCGTCTCCGAGATCGCGTTGTTGAGCTTGTCCTGGAAGCCCTGCACAGCACCGAGGACGAAGACGAACTCGCGCGCGCTGACGATGCGGAACTGGAGGAAGAGGTCGACCGATGCCTGCACGCCGGACTTCGTCGGGGCCGAGCGGATCGGCGCGTTGAAGGGGTACTCGCGCGTCGTGTTGACGATGTAGGAGACCCGCTTCCACGGGTTCCACAGGGTGACCCGACCGGGACCGACCTCGGCCTCGACCTTGCCGAAGCGAGAGATCAGGGCCGTGCAGCCCTCCGGCACCATGACCATGCCCTGGCGCCACCAGAGGAAGGCCGCGGCGACCGCCACGAGCAGCCAGTAGTGCGGGCCGAAGACCGCCAGGCTGATGCCGAAGGGCAGCAGCACGACCCCGCCGGCGACGCCGATGAGCACGAGCAGGATGGCCGGCGCCATGGCCTGCAGACGGCGCCCCTTGGGCATGACCATCGGCGTGATGACGTGGACCGGGCCGGCCTGGCCCATCTCGTAGCGGCTGCGGCTGAGCGCCTCGGCCGCGTCGTCGAGGGCGACGTGGTCGGCATTGATCCGGGTGCCGGCGGACCCCCCTTCGCCCCGTGCCGCGGGGAAGTCCCGCGCGTTGAGGTCGAAGCCGGCGCTCTGCTGCACCTGCCCGAGCGCCTGGTCGACCGCCTGCCCCACGCCGGCCGCGTCCGCGACCTGCCTGGCCCTGTCCATGAACTGCTGCGCTGGGTTGCTCACCCGTGCCCCTTTGCTCGTTCCCTGAGTTGCGGCGAGTGTCCCACAACGGGGTTCGCCGCATCAGGGGGAGCGCTCCCCACCTCCGCTCCCTGAGGAGGTCGCGCAGCGCTCCCCACCTTCGCTTCCTGAGGAGGTCGCGCAGCGCTCCCCACCTCCGCTCCCTGAGGAGGTAGCGCAGCGCTCCCCACCTTCGCTCCCTGAGGAGGTCGCGCAGCGCTCCCCACCTTCGTTCCCTGAGGAGGTCGCGCAGCGACCGTCTCGAAGGGGCTACACCCGCGGCCGCCCCTGCCGCAGCCGCACGAGCGCCAGCGGCAGCGTCAGCAGCGCGAAGGCGCCGGTCACGGCGAGCGCGGTCGGGAAGTCCGCGGCGACCGCGATCGCGCCGACGACCACCGAGCCGATGGCCGAGCCGAGGTCGAAGCCGACATTCCAGATCGAGCTGGCCAGCCCGAGGTGGCGTCGGCTCACGGAGGCGAAGGAGATGACGAGGGTGAGGTTCTGCAGCGCCCCGTAGGCGCTGCCGAGGAGCAGCGCGCCGACGATCAGCACGGGCACGGACTGCTCGTGCACGGCCCACGCCATGCCGCCGACCCCCGTGACGGTGAGCAGGACGAAGGGGGCGATGAACCGCTCCGCGCCGAACCGGTCCGCGAGCCCGCCGATCCACCACCGGAAGATCGCCGCCATGAGCTCCATGAGCGCCAGCGCCGGGATGACGACCGCGGGGTCGCGCACCATCTGCGGACCGAAGGTCAGGACCGCTCCGCCGGCGATCGTCACGCCGAGGAGCAGGACCATCGGGCGCAGCAGCGTGATCGTCGCGCGGGCCGTGCTTGCGCCACCCACGTCCGTGCCGCGGTCGCTGCCGGAGGGGAAGGTCTCGAGGGCCCGCCCGAGCGCCAGGGCCGCCGGCACCCCGAGGAGGGGGATGGCGCCCGCGACGAAGACGGGGACGAAGCCGACCGTCTCCGCGACCCACGACCCGAGGGGGAGGAACACGACCTGCGGGCCGGCGATCGCCAGACCGTAGGCACCGACCGCCTTGCCCCGCGTCTCCGGGTCGGACAGCTCGGCCACCGCGGCGCTGCCGGCGACGGTGAGGATGCCGAAACCCACCCCGCGCACCGCGGACAGCGCGAGGATCGAAGGGAGTGCATCGCTGGCTGCCAGGCCGAGCGACGGGGCGCCGAGCAGGACGAGCCCCGTCGCCAGGGTCGGCCCCCAGCCGAAGCGACGCAGCAGCGCCGGGACGGTGAACTGCGTGAGGACGGTGACGAGGAGGAGCACGCCGTTGACGAGGCCGGCGCCCCCTTCGTCGGCGCCACCGCGCACCGCCCACAGGGGTGCCACGGGCATGAGGACGGCGAACCCGCTGAAGCCCAGGAAGGTCGCCATCAGCAGCGCGGGCATGCCCCGCGCGGTCCACACACTGCTCACCGGCAGCAGTCTCTCACCCCGCGTGCATGCTCCCGGTCTCCAGGAACCGCTCGTGCCAGCTGAGCGCCTCGCCGAGCAGGTGGGGGGTGTGCACGGCGTCGGGCCGGGCGGCCTGCGCGCGGGCGAAGTAGTCGTGCAGCGCCGGCCGGAAGGAGGGGTCGGCGCAGCGGTCGATGATCCGCGGCGCCCGCTTGCGCGGGGAGAGGCCGCGCAGGTCGGCCAGCCCGTGCTCGCTGACGATGATCTGCACGTCGTGCTCGGTGTGGTCGACGTGGCTGGCCATCGGGACGAAGGCGGAGACCTTGCCCCCCTTCGCCGTGGAGGGGGTGAGGAAGAAGTTGAGGAAGGCATTGCGGGTGAAGTCGCCGCTGCCGCCGATGCCGTTCATGATCCGGCTGCCGGCGATGTGCGTCGAGTTGACGTTGCCGTAGATGTCGGCCTCGATCATGCCGTTCATCGCGATGACACCGAGGCGCCGGACGAGCTCGGGGTGGTTGGAGATCTCCTCGCTGCGCAGCAGGATCCGGCCCTTGTAGCTGCTGATGTTGGCGAGGAAGCGCTCGACGCCCACGTCGGAGAGGCCGAAGGAGGTCGCCGACGCGGCCCGCACCGTCCCGCTGTCGAGGAGGTCGAGCAGTCCGTCCTGGAGCACCTCGGTGAAGGCGACGAGGTCGGTGAACTCGCTGCCGTCCAACCCCGCGAGCACGGCATTGGCGACATTGCCGACCCCGGACTGCAGCGGCAGGAGCGAAGGGGGCATACGCCCGGCCCGCACCTCGTGCCGGAGGAAGTCGACGACGTGGCCGGCGATCGCCCGCGAGGTCTCGTCGGGCGGGGTGAAGGGGGAGTTGCGGTCCGGGCGGTCGGTCTCGACGACGGCCACGACCTTGGCCGGGTCGACCCGCAGGTAGGGGTCGCCGATCCGCTGCATCGGGTCGGTCAGCTGGATCGGGCGACGGTGCGGCGGCAGCTGGGTGCCGTAGTAGACGTCGTGGAAGCCCTCGAACTCGCGCGGCTGCCAGTGGTTGACCTCGAGGATCACCCGGTCGGCCTGGTCGAGCCAGGTCTTGTTGTTGCCGACCGAGCTGCTCGGCACGAGCAGGCCGTTGGGCAGCACCGCGGTGACCTCGACGACGGCGACGTCGAGGTTGCCGTAGAAGCCGAACCACATGTGCTGGGCGGAGTGGCTCAGGTGCGCGTCGACGTAGTCGACCTCGCCGGAGTTGATCAGGCTGCGCATCGTCGGGTCGGAGTTGTACGGCAGGCGGGAGGAGACCCCCTTCGCCTCCGCGAGGACACCGTCGGCGTCGGGCGCGGTCGAGGCACCCGTCCACAGCCCGATGCGGAAGTCCTCGCCCCGCGCGTGCGCCGCGACCATCCGGTCGCGCAGGGCGGTCGGCAGCGCCTTGGGGTAGCCGGCCCCGGTGAACCCGCTCATCCCGACGTTGTCGCCGGGGCGGATGTGCTCGACCGCCTTCTCCGCTGTCGTGACGCGCGTGCTCAGGAGCGGGCAGATGACACGGGACATGGCGTCATCCTGTCAGGGCCGGTCACGACCCCTTCGGCCAGGAGTCGTCGACGGCGCGGCCGCCCTCGACGACGGACTCGTCGGCCGGTGCCTCGTTCGACCACGAGTCGCGGGGTCGGTAGCCGAGCTCGAGCATGGTGTTGGTCATCGACCAGCGGCGATTGAGGTTGTCGGAGACCGCGTAGTAGATGCCGAAGTCGATGTCCGCCTCGATCGCGCAGCGCACGACCTGTGCGGCGTCGTCCTCGCTCAGCCACATGGCATGGAGGAGATCGGTGTCGACGAGGGTCGGGTCACCGCAGACCCAGCCGATCCGCAACGCGATGAAGGACAGCCCGTGCTCGTCGAAGTAGTACCGGCCCAGCGTCTCGCCGAAGACCTTGGACACCCCGTAGAGCGAGTCGGCACGGGGGAGTGTGCCGGGGTAGACCGGCCACTGCTCGAGCCGGTCGTACATGCCCATCGCGTGATTGGACGAGGCGAAGACGACCCGTGCCACCCCGGCCGCACGAGCGGCTTCCAGGACGTTGCGGGTGCCGACGATGTTGGCGTCGAGCACCTGGCCCCACGAGGCTTCTGGCGATGCCGCACCGGCCAGGTGGACGACGGTGTCGATGCCGTCCATGGCTGCCAGGACCGCGTCGTAGTCGACCAGGTCGGCCCCGCGGACCACCGGGTCGGCGCCCGGGTCGGGTTCGCGTGCGTGCCCGACGAGGTCGTAGTCGTCGTGCAGGCGCTGGGTCAGGATCGTGCCGACCCCGCCCGTCGAACCGGTGATGAGGACACGTCGCTTCGTCATCCCCCCACTCTGCTGCGTCCGGGCGGTTCGTCAACAGGGCAGGCGCCAGGACCCGCAGGGCGCCGTCCTCGTCGGTGGCGTCCGTCGATGGGCGGGGCGAGCTCACGGGAGGAGTCATGTGCGTGACTGCAGTGCTCGCGAGGAGCAAGGAGTCTGTCCCGACTGGAGCCGCGTGGCTAGCCTGTCCCCATGGTCGTCGGCTTGCGGAATGTCGTGCGTCTGGCAGCCTGCGTCGTGCTCCTGATGCTTCTTGCCGCGTGCGGGAGCATCCCGCAGGACCCTGACGGGACGCTCGACCGGGTGCGTTCATCGGGCGAGCTCCGGGTGGGTGTGTCCCACCACCCGCCGTGGACCGACGTGACGACGAGCCCGCCCTCCGGCTCCGAGGTCGAGATCATCACGGGATGGGCCGAATCACTTGGTGCCACGGTCGCCTGGCAGGTCGATGGCGAGGAGGCCCTCGTGGCCGCACTTGAGCGCGGTGACATCGATGTCCTCATCGGCGGTGTCACGGACCAGAGCGCATGGAGCTCGAAGGTCGGACTCACCCGGCCCTACGTCGAGGTCCCTGGTCCGGACGGACCACGCGCCCACGTGATGGCGGTCCCGGCCGGTGAGAACGCCGCGCAGTCCTCGCTCGAGCGGTGGCTCGACACCCACGGGAGGGCGCCGTGAGCACGCCGGGAGCGCTCTCCTTCGGGCGCACCCGGCTACCGGACGAGCAGGGCACGGCCCTGCGGCGGGCCATCCGGCTCGAGTGGGTGACCCTGGGGTACATGGCGACCTGCATCGCCGTGGTCTTTTTCGCGATGGGCAGCTCGCAGGCGATGAAGGCGGCCTGGGTGGAGGACATGCTCGCCCTCATCCCGCCGGTCGCCTTCCTGTTCGCGCAGCGGCGCGCCCGACGCCCGGTGGACGCCGAGCACCCCTACGGTCACCATCGCGCCGTCGGTGGTGGACACCTGGCAGCCGCGGTCGCCCTCCTGGGCATGGGCGTCTACCTCATCGTCGACTCGGCGATGGGTCTGCTGCACGGTGAGCACCCTCCGATCGGGACCGTCGACCTCTTCGGACATGCGGTGTGGGCGGGCTGGGTGATGATCGCCGCGATGGCCTACACCGCCATCGGCCCCGTCGTCCTGGGACGGATGAAGCTGCCGCTCGCAGACACCTTGCACGACCGGGTCCTGTACAACGACGCGGACATGCAGAAGGCGGACTGGCGCACCGCGACCGGGACGATCGTCGGCGTCTTAGGCATCGGGGTCGGGCTGTGGTGGGCGGACGCGGTCGTCGCGATCGCGATCTCCATGTCGATCATCCGCGACGGGTGGACCAACGTGCGACACGCCTCGGGCGCGCTCATGGACGCCCAGGCCCGCACGGTGGACGGGACGCGACGCCACCCCCTGACCGAGCAGGTCGACGAGGCACTCGAGGAGATCGGGTGGGTGCACAGCAGCCACAGCCGCGTGCGCGACATGGGGCACGTCTTCCATGTGGAGAGCTTCGTCGTGCCGCACGCGGGTCACATCGCCGACATCGACGACCTCGAGCACGCCGCCCAGGTGGCGCGTGACCTCGACTGGAAGGTCGACGACGTCGTCATCGTCCCCGTTCGGCAGATCCCCGAGACCTTCACCCGCTGACGGGCGCGACCGCCATCGTCCCCGTCGCAGTCCTGCGCGGGACCCAGTGCAGGTGCCCGCCGGCCGTGATCGAGGTCGACGCGCGACCCTGCGCGAGCACGAGGCCGCGACGGCGGTGGGGCTGGCCAGGGGCTGGAGCCACGACCTGCCCGTCCCCTTCCCGCACGCCGGGGGCGTGGTGCTGGGCGACCAAGCACAGCTCGACCCGATGGAGCTGCTGCACGGTCTCGTCGCGGGTCTGCGCGCCGCCGGTGGCGGGTGGTCACCTGTGTCCGCGTCCAGCACGTCTCGGAGATCGGCCGGCCCACGGTGCGCTGGGACGGCGGTCGGATGTCGAGCGACACCATCGTCCTGGCCGAGGACCTGTCGACCGATGATCTGTCCGGTTTGCTGTGGCCGTTGTACGGCGCCCTCATCGCCAACCTCCAGGTCCTCATCGACGTCGTCGACGACGTGGCCACGGCGGAGCCGGTGCGCACCTGAGACTGCGAGACCGCGCGTCAGTCATGGCGCAGGGGTCGACCAGCTGCGATCGGCGCTGTGTGAAGGGCCTCGCGTTCGACTTCGTCCACGCGGACCTTCCGGGCATGGACCCCGGGAGCATCGACGTCAACATGGGTCGCGGCGTCCTGACCTTGACCGCTCACCGCTCCTCCCTGCACGAGCAAGAGGTCCAGTGGTTGACCAGTGAACGCTTCTCCGGCAGTTACCGGCGGCAGATCACCTTCGGGGACGACATCGATCCCGATCAGGTGTCGGCCACCTACGACAACGGGGTCCTGACCGTCGTCCTGCCGGTGAACAAGCGATCGCTGCCGCGACAGATCTCGGTCGGGACACCTTCGTCTCAGCTGGTCGACGTGGAGGCGCCCTCCGGCCGGGGCGAGGAGTCGTCCAGCACCCGTGATCGCGAGAGTTCCACGTAGTTGCCCCGCGATCCACGCGAAGAGCCCTGCACCCGTGCAGGGCTCTTCGCGTCGGGCAGGGCGAAGGTCACGGGAGGAGTCGGTGGATCTCCTGCAGCGCGGACTCGACGGTGTCCTCGAGGGCCTTCGCCGGGTCGTCGGAGCACTCCAGCAGTCGGCTGCCCTCCTCGAACGCGGTCGACCACCCCAGGTACACCGTCCCCGCAGGGTGGCCGTCCTGGTCCTGCGGGCCCCCGACACCCGTGGCGGAAACGGCGATGGTGGCGTCCGTCAGCTCACGCACCCCGCGCGCGAGTTCTTGGGCGGCGGCGCCCGACACGGGATCGAGTCCACGCGTCATGCCCAGGACGGTTGTCTTGACGTCGACGCTGTACGCGACGACGGCGCCCGCGAACCATTGACTGGCGTTTTGCCCCCGTCCCAAGCGCGCGGCGATGTTCCCGCTGGTTAGGGACTCGGCGACCGCGATCCGGGCGTCGGCGACCGAGGCGGCACGAGCGATCTCGTCGACGAGTTCGCCTGCGGAGGCGGAGGTCACGACCAAAAGGCTAGTACGTCGATGGTGCTGGGGCGAGTGCTGCCACGCAGTTCGTCAGAGGCGGCTCAGATGTAGGAGTACATCGCGCGGCCACTATCGGTACTGGGAGCGATTGACCAACTCCGGTCTGCCTGCGCGAGGATGATCGCCGTCCGGGCTCGCCACCCTCACCCGATACGCGCACGCGGCGAGGGCGAGCAACGGGTGACAATTCGAGAACGGCAGCAGGGCACATGGAGTTCTGCATCCTCGTGCAGTGCCAGATCTCCCAGTACCCGGGGCTGATGCCGAAAGGTGGCGAGAGGGGATGACCGCTGCTTGCAGGTGACTTTCGGAACAAGGTCCGTCGGTCGGCGCTCCTCTCGGCCCGGCTCAGGTCCTGCTCCTTTGTCGCGCCCTTTTCGGCGCGGCGCGGCTGCCACCGCTGCCCCTTCGTCGTGGTCTCCTTGGGTGGCTCGGGTGGCGGGACTTTCCGTTTCCATGGCCTGCGGCATGACGTCGCCTCGATGGAAGACGACGGCGACACGACGCGCACGCCGGTCATTACCGCTGTAGCCACGTGCTCGCTCTCTGAGTGGGTTGCCATGTGTACCCCCTCTGCACCGGAGCACAAACTGAGGGCCAGGATCCCCGATATTCCGGGGATCCTGGCCCTTGTCATGCCTCCGAAGATCAGATGTCGAAGTACATCTCGAACTCGTGCGGGTGGGGGCGCACCTGCAGGGGGAGCACCTCGTTCTCGTACTTCCACTGGATCCAGGTGTCGATGAGGTCCTGGGTGAAGACGTCGCCCTCGAGGAGGAACTCGTGGTCGGCCTCGAGGGCCTTGAGCACCTCGGGGAGCGAGGTCGGGACCTGCTCGATGGCCTCGTGCTCCTCCGGGGGCAGCTCGTAGAGGTCCTTGTCGACCGGCTCCGGGGGCTCGATGCGGTTCTTGATGCCGTCGATGCCGGCCATGAGCTGGGCGGCGAAGCACAGGTAGGGGTTGCTCGACGGGTCCGGGATGCGGAACTCGACGCGCTTGGCCTTGGGGGAGTTGCCCGCGATCGGGATGCGGATGCAGGCCGAGCGGTTGCGGGCCGAGTAGACGAGGTTGATCGGGGCCTCGAAGCCCGGGACCAGGCGGTGGTAGCTGTTGGCGGTCGGGTTGGTGAAGGCGAGCAGCGCGGGGGCGTGCTTGAGCAGGCCACCGATGTACCAGCGGGCGATGTCGGACAGGCCGCCGTAGCCCTGCTCGTCGTAGAAGAGCGGCTCGCCGTCCTTCCACAGGGACTGGTGGGTGTGCATGCCCGAGCCGTTGTCGCCGAAGATCGGCTTCGGCATGAAGGTCGCGGTGCGGCCCTCCTGCCAGGCCGTGTTCTTGACGACGTACTTGAACTTCATGATGTCGTCGCCGGACTGCAGCAGGGTGTTGAACTTGTAGTTGATCTCCTGCTGACCCGCGGAGCCGACCTCGTGGTGGGCGCGCTCGACCTCGAGGCCGACGGTCTTCATGTTCAGGCAGATCTTGTCGCGCAGGTCGGCGAAGTGGTCCACCGGCGGCACGGGGAAGTAGCCGCCCTTCATGGCCGTCTTGTAGCCCTGGTTGCCGCCCTCCTCCTTGCGACCGGAGTTCCACTTGGCCTCGATCGAGTCGAGGAAGTAGTAGGAGCCCTGCGGCTGGGTGTCGAAGCGCACGTCGTCGAAGACGTAGAACTCGGCCTCGGCGCCGAAGTAGGCGGTGTCGGCGATGCCGGTCGACTTGAGGTAGGCCTCGGCCTTGGCCGCGACGTTGCGCGGGTCGCGGCTGTACTGCTCACCGGTGAAGGGGTCGACGATCGAGAAGTTGACGATGAGCGTCTTCTCCTCGCGGAAGGGGTCCAGGTAGGCGGTCTTGATGTCCGGGACGAGCTTCATGTCGGACTCGTGGATGGCCTGGAAGCCGCGGATCGAGGAGCCGTCGAACATCTGGCCCTCGGTGAAGAAGTCCTCGTCGATGGACTCGGCCGGCACGTTGAAGTGCTGCATGATGCCCGGCAGGTCGCAGAACCGGATGTCGACGAACTTGACGTCTTCGGCCTTGATGAACTCAAGAACCTCGTCAGGGGAGCTGAACAAACCATCCTCCTGGGGTGGGGCGGCAGGCCGCTCTGACCTGCCGCTTCAACTGTTGGTCAAACCCTAGGCGGGGCCGATTACCCGGCCATGACCCAAATGTTTCACCCGTGTTACACGAGACCGAGATCCCATGTGGTGAGACTGATCCTAGCCAGCGGCCGGTCCGGGCGGCGGGAGCGTCCACGGCTGGTCCACATAGGCTGCCCCGGTGAGCAGCACCACGCCCCGCCCCCAGCCCGCCCCGGACGACGAAGGGAGCACCGCCCCCTTCGGCCGTCGCGTCGTCGCCCTCGTCGTCGACTGGGTGGCCTGCCTGCTCATCACCAACGGCCTCATCGGCCGCCTCGTCGAGCTGAGCCCCGAGGCCTTCTCCTTCGTCCCGCTCGGCCTGCTCTTCGTGCTCAACCTCGTCGGCGTCACCCTCGGCGGGGCGACCTTCGGCCACCGCCTGCTCGGGCTGCGCGTCGCCGCCCTGCACGGCGGGTGGGTGACCCCCCTTCGCTCGGCGGTGCGGGCCGCGCTGCTGTGCCTCTTCATCCCCCCGCTCGTGACGGCGAAGGGGGACGGCCGCGGCCTCCACGACCTCGCCGCCGGCACCCGGGTGGTGCGCGCCACCGCTCCCTGACCGTCGGGGCGGAGCATGAGGGCTTCCTCATCTTCACTTCACGTTCACCTCACAGCGGCCCTGCACGGTGGTGCCCGTGACCACGACACCACGGCGCCGCATCGCCTTCTACTCCCACGACACCCAGGGGCTAGGCCACATCCGCCGCAACCTCGCCCTCGCCGGGGCGATCGTCGCGGCCGACCCGCGCACCGACGTCCTCGTGCTCACCGGCGCACCGCAGGCGACCTCGCTGCCGCTGCCGCCCCACACCGAGGTCATCACCGTGCCGACGGTGGCCAAGGACAGCGACGGGGGATACGCCGCCGCCACCTTCGCCATGGACCTCGACGCGCTGCTCACCCTGCGCTCCAACGTCATCACCACGGCACTCACGAGCTTCGCCCCCGACGTCGTCGTCGTGGACAAGGTCGCCCGCGGTCTCGACGGTGAGCTCGAGCAGGCGCTCGAGGCGCTGCACGCCGTCCGAGGGCACACCACCGGCGCCCGCCCCCGCGTCGTCCTCGGCCTGCGCGACATCCTTGACGACCCGCTGACCGCGGCCCGCGAGTGGCGCTCGTCCCGCACGACGCAGGCGATCCGCGACCACTACGACGAGGTGTGGGTCTACGGCGACCGTGACGTCGTCGACGTCGTCGCCGACTACGAGCTGCCGCCCACCGTCGCCGGCCGGGTCCGCTACACCGGATACCTCGTCGACGGGCGGTCCGAGGGGCTCATCCCGCCCCGCGACGAACCACCCGCCGGCCCCGTGCCGCGCCCCTACGTCCTGTGCATGGTCGGCGGCGGGCAGGACGGCTACGACACCGCCCTCGCCTTCGCCCACGCGACCTACCCGACCGGTCGGACCGGCGTCATCATCACCGGCCCGTACATGCAGCCCTCCCTGCGCCTGCGGCTGCAGGAGATCGCCGACGGCTGTGACGATCTCGTCGTGCGCGAGTTCGTCACCGACGCCGTCGAGCTCGTCGCCGGCGCCGACGCGGTCGTCTCCATGGGCGGCTACAACACGGTGTGCGAGGTCCTCACGGGCAACGTGCCCGCGCTCATCGTCCCGAGGGTGCGCCCCCGCCAGGAGCAGCTCGTGCGCGCCGACCGGCTGAGCGGTCTCGGCCTCGTCGACGCGCTGCACCCCGACCTCGTCACGCCGCACGCGCTCGCCGGCTGGCTCGAGCAGGCGACGGGGGCCCCCTTCGTCCGGGACCGGCAGACCATCGCGCTCGGCGGGCTGCGCCGGGTGCCCCACCTGCTCACCCGGCTCCACCGCACCGCCGCGACCCACGCCGCCGACCTCGAGGAGGCCAGCTGATGTCCACGCCCACCCCGCGCGTCGGGTACGTGCTGAAGATGTACCCGCGCTTCTCCGAGACCTTCATCGTCCACGAGATCCTCCAGCAGGAGGCCCTCGGCACCCACGTCGAGATCTTCTCGCTGCGGCTGCCGATCGACGGGCGCTTCCACGAGCTGCTCGCCCGAGTGCAGGCCCCCGTCACCTACCTCTCCCGCGAGCACAGGGCCAGCCTCTTCTGGTCCGGTCTGCGGGCCGCAGCAGCCGAGGTGCCGCAGGTCGCCGACCACCTCGACGAGCTGCTCGCCGCACCCGAGGACGTCGCCCTGGCCGCCGTCGAGCTCGCCGGCGCGGTGCGCCGCTCGGGGCTGGAGCACCTGCACGCGCACTTCGGCTCGATCGCCGCCGACGTCGCCCGGATCGCCGCGCGCCTCACGGGCATCACGTGGTCCTTCACGGCGCACGCCAAGGACATCTTCCACGACGAGGTCGTGCCCGCCGAGCTGGCCACCAAGCTGCGCGAGGCGCACACGACCGTGACCGTGAGCGAGTACAACCGGCGCCACCTGCAGCGCGAGTTCGGCGCCGCCGCCGACCGGGTCACCCGGCTGTACAACAGCGTCGACCTGCAGGCCTTCCCCTTCGCGACGAAGGGGGAGACCGCCGGCCCCGACCGCATCGCCGCCGTCGGACGGCTCGTGGAGAAGAAGGGCTTCGGTGACCTGCTCACCGCCGTCGCCGAGCTCGTCGGGGCCGGCAGGGACGTGCACGTCGACCTCGTCGGCACCGGCCCCCTCGAGGCGACGCTGCGCGAGCGCATCGGCGAGCTCGGGCTGGGCGACGTCGTGACGATGCACGGCGCGCTCCCGCAGTCCCGGGTCCGTGAGATCGTCGCTGCCGCGGACGTCTTCGCCGCCCCGTGCGTCGTCGGCGCCGACGGCAACCGTGACGGACTGCCCACCGTGCTCCTCGAGGCCCTGGCGCTCGGCACGCCGTGCGTCTCGACCCCCGTCACCGGCATCCCCGAGATCGTGCGCCACGAGGAGACCGGGCTGCTCGCCCCCGAGAGCGACCCCGCGGCGCTCGGGCAGGCCATCGCCCGCGTCCTCGACGACCCCGAGACCGCGGCCGGGTGGGCTCGGGCCGCTCGCCGCCTGCTCGAGGCGGACTTCGACTTCCGCGACCACGCCCGTGAGCTGCAGGGGATCTTCGCCGCCGCCATCGCCTCCCAGGACGACCGTATTTACCTAGGGAAATGCGCATCCGAGGGCGGGAGCGCGGTCGCATGAGGCGGGTCGCCTACGTCTGCGCCGACCCCGGCATCCCCGTCTTCGGGCGCAAGGGAGCCTCCGTCCACGTGCAGGCCGTCGTGCGCGAGCTCCTCCGCCGCGGCGGCGAGGTGCACCTCATCGCCGCCCGCGTCGGGGGCGACCTGCCCCGCGGCCTCGATGGTGTCGTCCTGCACGAGCTGCCCCGCACCACCGGGGAGCCTGGCGCCGAGCGTGAGGCGTCGGCGCGGCGGTCCGCGTACGCGGCGGCCGACCTGCTCGAGCAGCTGCACCGGGAGGACCCGCTCGATCTCGTCTACGAGCGCTACTCGCTGTGGTCGCCGGCGGCCATGGCCTGGGCCCGGCAGCGAGCCGTCGCCAGCGTGCTCGAGGTCAACGCGCCGCTCGTCGACGAGCAGGCCGAGCACCGGGTGCTCGCCGACCGCGATGGCGCCGTAGGCATCGCGACGGCCGCCTTCGACGCCGCAGGGTCGGTCGTCACCGTCTCCGCGCCCGTCGCCCGCTGGGTCACCGAGCGCACCGACAACACCGCCGTGCACGTCGTGCCCAACGGCGTGGACACGCGCTTCATCCGACCTGCAGCCCACAGCGGGCGAAGGGGGGAGCAGCCCCCCTTCGTCATCGGCTTCGTCGGCACGCTCAAGCCCTGGCACGGGGTGGAGGTGCTCGTCGAGGCCTTCGCCCGGGTGGCGCGTACCGACCCGCACGCACGCCTGCGGCTCGTCGGCGACGGCCCGCGGCGCACGGGGCTGGCCGAGTTGGCTCGCGAGCTGGGCGTCGTCGACCGCGTTGACCTCGTCGGCGCGGTGGCCCCCGAGGACATGCCCGCCGAGCTCGCCGCGATGGACATCGCCGTGGCGCCCTACCCGCGGCTGCCCGACTTCTACTTCTCGCCGCTCAAGCTCTACGAGTACCTCGCCGCCGGGCTCCCCGTCGTCGCCAGCGACATCGGTCCGTGCCCCGACATCCTCGACGACGGTGGCCTCGGCGTCCTCGTGCGGCCCGGTGACCCGGCCGAGCTGGCCGCAGCTCTCGCCGGCCTGCGCCGGGACCCGACGATGCGCGCCGAGCTCGGCCGGGCCGGGCGCCGGGCCGCGGAGGACCGGCACGACTGGAGCCTGGTCGTCGCGCGCATCCTCGACACGGTCCCCACCCCGCGCACCTCGCTCGCCGACGACCTGTGGGGGCGGACCGCGTGAGCGACTCACCCCTGCGCAAGGTGCGCCGGCCCGAGGGTCTGCGCGAGGCGCTGCCCGGGCTGCGGCGTCTCGTGCCGCACGTGCGACCGCACCTGCGCCGGCAGCGGACCCTCATCGCCGGCGGCGGCGCCGCGATGGCACTCGAGGTCGTCATGCGCCTGCTCGAGCCGTGGCCGCTGAAGTTCGTCATCGACGGCGTCATCGGCCACCTCGGCGCCGACCTGCCCCAGGGCCAGCCCGACGACCTGCAGCAGGTCCTCGTGCTCGCCTGTCTCGGCCTGCTCGTCGTCGTCCTGCTCCGGGCCGCAGCCAGCTACGGCATGACCGTCTGCTTCGCGCTCGCGGGCAACCGGCTGCTCACGGCGGTGCGCGCCGATGCCTTCGCGCACCTGCAGCGCCTGTCGCTGTCCTTCCACGACCGAGCCCGCACGGGTGACCTCGTCCAGCGCATCACGAGCGACGTCGGCCGGCTCAAGGAGGTGGCCGTGACCGCCGCGCTCCCGCTCGCCGGCAACGTCCTCACCCTCGTCGCGATGCTCGTCGTCGTCTTCGTGCTCGACTGGCAGCTCGCGCTGTGCATGCTCGTCGTCTTCCCCGTCTTCGTCCTCACCGGACGCAGCGCCACCCGCCGCATCCACACCGTCTCGCGCAAGCAGCGCAAGGCCGAGGGCCACCTCGCGACCCTCGCCACCGAGACCCTCGGGTCGATGAAGGTCGTGCAGGCCTACACGCTCGAGAGCGAGATGCAGAGCCGCTTCGCGTCGGACAACGTCAAGACGCTCAAGGACGGGGTCAAGGCGAAGAAGCTCTCCGCCGGGCTCGAGCGCTCCACCGACGTGCTCGTCGGCCTGGCGACGGCCCTCGTCCTCTACGTCGGGGCCCAGCGCGTGCTCGCCGGCGCGCTCACTCCCGGTGAGCTCGTCGTCTTCATCACCTATCTCAAGGCGGCCTTCAAGCCGATGCGCGATCTCGCGAAGTACACCGGGCGCATCGCCCAGGCCGCGGCCTCCGCAGAGCGCGTCGTCGACCTGCTCGACACCGAGCCCACCGTGCGCGACGCCTCGTGGGCCACACCCGGCCGGCGGGTCACCGGCCACGTCGAGCTCGAGGACGTCTGGCTCTCGTACGTGCCGGGTCACCCGGTGCTGCGTGGCGTGAGCCTGCGGATCCACCCGGGGGAGCGGGTCGCCGTCGTCGGCCCCTCCGGCGCGGGCAAGTCCTCGCTCGCCGGGCTGCTGCTGCGCATGCACGACCCGGACTCCGGGACGGTGCGCCTCGACGGGTGGGACCTGCAGGACCTCACGGTCCACGGCGTGCGCAGCCAGGTCGCGGTGGTGCTCCAGGAGAGCCTGCTCTTCGCCACGACGATCCGCGACAACATCGCGATGGGCGCTCCCGAGGGGGCGACCGAGGTCACCGAGGAGCGGGTCGTCGCCGCCGCTCGTGCCGCCGGTGCCCACGACTTCATCACTGCCCTGCCACAGGGCTACGACACGGTCGTCTCCGAGCGGGGGAGCACGCTTTCGGGAGGGCAGCGGCAACGCATCGCGATCGCTCGGGCGGTCGTCCGCGACGCGCCCGTCGTCATCCTCGACGAGGCGACAGTCGGCCTCGACGGCGAGACCGAGGTCGAGGTCACCGCGGCGCTCGACCGGCTGACGGCCGGTCGCACGACGATCGTCATCACCCACGACCTCGACGCGGCCCGGTCCGCCGACCGCATCGTCTGGGTCGACGCCGGTCGCGTCACCGACGTCGGCCGCCCCGACGAGGTGCTGGCCCGTCATGCCGGCGAGCTCGACGACGCCCTCCGGCCACGCCACGAAGGGGGTGTCGCCAGTGTTGTCGGCAGCTGAGGCCCACGAGCGGTTGGTCGTCGCCGACCGCGGCCTGCCGGGTCTGCCCGGGCTGCTCGAGCCCGCCGTGCTCGCTGAGCAGCTGGGCGGCCGGACGACGAGGTCGTACCTGCGCTACAAGCCCGGCACGAGCGCCGTCGCCCTGCTCGACGTCGCCGGCCGGCCCGTGATCGCGCACGCCTGGGGCAACGCCGCGCCCGACAAACGGGGCAAGGCTCTGCGCCACGTGACTCCGGGCGAGGTGCTGCTCGATGCCCCCGAGGTGGGGCTGCTCGTCGTCGACGCAGGCACCGATCGCCGCCTGCCCGCGCTCCGTCGCCTCGTCCGCACGGGTGACCTCGCCGACTGGCTCTCCGGGGCCGGGCATCCGGTCGCCACCGACGCGAGCCCGCAGACCCTGGCCCACAAGCCGGCCCGGCGATGGGTCGGTCGGCTGCCGCGAGCCGAGGGAGCGGGCCACGTGGTGCTGCGCGCGTACGCCCGCCGCGGGTACGACGACGCGCTCGCCGCCCACGCACTCGTCCGGCCGGACCATGCGCCCTCCCTGCGACTGCCGCGCGTGCTCGCCACCCACCGGCGCGGCCTCATCGCCCTCGAGCACCTGCCCGGTCGCACCCTTGACACCGACGTCTCCGTCGCGGCCGTACGGCGCCTGGGAGCCTGCCTCGGCGAGCTGCACGCCACCGGACGTGCCGACGTCGCCCCGGAGCGGGCCATGGACGGCCCCGGTGTCGACGCCCTCGCGCCGGTGCTCGGCGCGCACGTCGACCTCGCCCACCACGTGGCCGAGGTGGCGCGGGGCTCCCTTCGTACCGGGCCGGGAGCCCTGCTGCACGGCGACCTCTCGCTCGACCAGGTCGTCGCGGACGGCCACGACCTCGGGCTCATCGACCTCGACCGGGTCCGTCTCGGCAACCCGCTCGACGACGTGGCGAGCCTGCTCGCGGCCGCTGCCCTGACCCGGCTCGCCACGCCCGGCGCCGAGGGCGCTGCCGGACTCGTGGCCCGCCTCCGCGAGCCCCTGCTCGCCGGCCACGCCAGCACCTGGTCGGGGCCGGCCACCGACGACCTGGGCCCACGCACCGCACTCGCCCTGCTGTCGAGGGCAGCGGAGCCCTTCAGGTCCGGCCACCCCCGCTGGCCCGACCTGACGGCCGAGCTCATCGCGCTCGCTGCGGAGCAGGCCGGTCTGCAGGTGGCGGCATGACCCCCCTCGACGAGGTGCTACGCACGGTGACCGGCCACGGTTTCGAGCTCGTCCGGGCTCACCCGCGCCGTGATCGCCTGCACCTCGACCTACGGGGCCCCGACCGGCAGCGGGTCATCGGTCAGTGGATCGACGATGCCACCGAGGCCACGCGGGTCGCCGACGCCACCCCCGGCCGCGTCGAGCGCCTCGGGTCCCGCCTGGTGCTCCAGCACGACGGGGCCGACCGGCGACTGCCTGCTCTGGCCGACCTCGTCGCAGGCGGGGCCGAGCTCGTCGTGCACCGCCCCGAGCGGCGCGCGGTCGTGCGGCACCAGCGCGGCGATGGGTACGTCTACACCAAGGTCGTGCGTCCGCGCCGGACCGCCGAGCTCGTCCGCCGGGTGCGCGCGGCCGCCGCCGTCCCCGGCCTCTCGGCCCCCGAGGTCACCCAGTGGGACGAGGCCGGCGGCACGATCGTGCTGACCACCCTGCCCGGGCAGACCCTGCACGACCTGCTGACAGGGGTTGTCCCTGCGGTCGTGGCCACGGAGGTGGGACGAGCTGTGCGCACCCTGCACTCGGCGGCGACCGCGCCGGACGGGACGACCACCCACGACCTCGCAGCCGAGGTGGACGCCACGCGTGCGCTGCTCGATCTCGCGCGCACGCATCGCGCCCTGCAGCCCCGAGAGGCGCTCGTGGTGGACCGGCGGATCGCCGCGGCCGCGGCCACGATCGCCGCCCTCGCCCGACCGGCTGCACCGTCGCTGCTGCACCGCGACCTCCACGACAAGCAGCTGCTCGCCGACGGCGCATCGATCGGGATGCTCGACGTCGACACCCTGGGTCTCGGGGACCCGGCCCTCGACCTCGGCAACCTCCTGGCCCACCTCGACCTGCGGGTGCGCCAGGGCTGGACGCAGCGGGAGACCGCGGCTGCGGTCGAGCAGGGGGTGCTCGACGGGTACGTGCCCGACGACCGGACCCGCGCTGCGACCGCCGGCTACCGCGCCCTCGCGGCGGCGCGGCTGGAGGCGCTCTACGCCTTCCGTCCGGGGGACCTGACGGGCGGGGGTCAGCCCGCGAAGTAGGTGCGCGCCACGCGCGCCAGGTCGAGCAGGTCGCTCGTGCCGGCGAGCTCGCGCGCCGAGTGCATCGACAGGATCGGGATGCCGACGTCGACGGTGCGGATCCCCAGCCGGGTCGCGGTGATCGGGCCGATCGTCGACCCGCACGGCACCGTGTTGTTGGAGACGAAGTCCTGGCTGTGCACACCGGACGTCTCGCACCAGCCGCGCCAGGCCGCCGCGCCGACACCATCACTCGCGTAGCGCTGGTTGGCGTTGAGCTTGAGGATCGGGCCGCAGCCGAGCACGGGCCGCACGTGCGGGTCGTGCCTGCCGGGGTAATTGGGGTGCACCGAGTGCCCGACGTCGCTCGAGACGCACCACGACGAGGCGAGCGCCCGCAGCCGGTCGCCGCGGTCGGCGCCGAGGGAGATGCCGATGCGCTCGAGCACCTCCTCGAGGAAGGGGCCGCCTGCGCCGGTGCGCGAGGCCGAGCCGACCTCCTCGTGGTCGAAGACGGCGAGCATCGGGATGTGGTCGGCGCCCAGGTCGTCGCCGACCTCGGCCAGCGCCACCGTGCCGGCGTGGGCGCTCGCGAGGTCGTCGAGACGACCCGCGGCGAAGAAGACGTCGTCCCGGCCGAAGACGGCACCACGGGCGGAGTCGGCCGTCACGAGGTCGTAGCCACGCACCCGGGCCGCGTCGACACCGACGCGGTCGGCGAGCTCGGCGATCAGGTCCGCTGACTCGGCGGCACCCACGCCCCACACGGGCTGGGTGTGGACCTGTCGGTCGAGGGTGAGGCGCTCGTTGACCTCGCGGTCGAGGTGGATCGCCAGCTGGGGCAGCCGCAGCAGCGGGCCGGAGTCGGCGAGCACCTCGGTGCCGTCCTCGAGGACGAGTCGACCGGCCAGCCGCAGCTCACGGTCCAGCCAGGAGTTGACCAGCGGCCCCCCGTAGACCTCGACGCCGGCCTGCAGCCAGCCGAGGTGGCCGGTGGTCGGCTGGGGCTTGAGCTTGAAGCCGGGGGAGTCGCTGTGGGCGCCGAAGACGCGCACCGGGGTCGTCGGGCCGGCGCTCGTCGGCACGACCCACGCGATGACCGCGCCCTCGCGCACGACGACGTAGCGACCCGGCTCCTGCGGCCAGGCGTCGCTCTCGTGGAGGGAGGTGAAGCCGGCGTCGAGCAGCCGGCGGGCCACCTCGGCGGCCGCGTGATAGCTCGAGGGGGAGGCGTCGACGAAGTCGGCGAGGTCCTCGGCGTGGGTGGTCGTGGCTGCGGACACGGGTGCTCTCCCGGGGGTCGGCGGTGGTGGCGCCGCGGGCCGGCGCCGCGGGTGGGTCAGCGGCCGCGCAGGGCGCTGCGGTTCATCCGGGCGCGCGACGGGTCGACCCCGGCGGGGACACCCTGACGGATCCCGGGGAGGGACTTCAGCCGCTTGTTGACGACCGACATCTCCTCCTTCGACAGCTCCGGGCGCAGCTTGGTGAGGGTCATGCGGATCTTGCGGGGGGCCAGCTCGCCCTCGCCGCTGCCGACGATGAAGGTGTGGACCGGGACGCCGGGGGCGACGCGGGCGACCTTCTTGGTCTCCTTGGCGAAGAGCTTGTCGACGCGGTGCTTGGGGCCCTCGCCGAGCAGGACGATGCCCGGGCGGCCGAGGGCGCGGAAGACGACGGCGGCCGTGGCGATCTCGCTCGGCTTGGTGGCGTCGGCGGCGACCGGCTCCTGGTCGTAGTACCAGCCGCGGCGCAGCGCGGACAGGCCGCCGATCGAGGCACCGCGCTGGCCCTCCATCTGGGCGAAGGCGGCCCGCTCACCCCGTCGCGACAGCACGATCATCGCGGCGAGCGCGGCGAAGGGGAGCGCGACGAGCAGCGAGGCGATGACGTGCCCGAAGATCAGGCCGATGAGCGCACCGACCGCCAGCACGACGACGAAGCCGAGCAGCATCCACAGGCCGACCTGCGGGTCGAGCTGCTTGACCGTCCGGTAGACGGAGGCGATGCGCTTGAAGGGGTTCTCGCGCTTCGGCTTGGAGGGGGTGTCGCTCTTGCTGGCCATGGGGGGAGAGTCTAGTTCCTCGCGAAGGGGGTGGCGTCAGCCGTCGGTGCCGGTGGCCGGCTGGTCGAGGATCGCCTGGGCTCGGCTCTTGGCGACGAGCGTCGCCGCCTCCTGGCGGGCCGGCTCGTCGATGGCCGCCTCGAGGTGCGACAGGTGCTCCGGGACCGCGCGGCCCCACTTGCGCATCGCCGTCGCGTAGAGGCGACCGGCCCGGTAGCTCGAGCGCACGAGCGGCCCGGCCATGACGCCCTTGAAGCCGATCGCCTCGGCGAGCTCGCTCCAGTGGACGAACTCCTCGGGCTTGACCCACCGGTCGATCGGGTGGTGCAGCTTGGAGGGGCGCAGGTACTGGGTGATCGTGAGGATGTCGCAGCCCGCCTCGTTCAGGTCGCGGATCGCCTCCTCGATCTCGTGGTCCTCCTCGCCCATCCCGAGGATGAGGTTGGACTTGGTGACCAGCTCGGCCTCGCGGGCCATGGAGAGCACCTTGAGGGACTTCTCGTAGGTGAAGGCCGGGCGGATCTTGCGGAAGATGCGCGGCACGGTCTCGAGGTTGTGGGCGAAGACCTCGGGGCGGGCATCAAAAACACGGTTGACCTGGTCCGGTCGTGCCCCGAAGTCGGGCGGGAGGATCTCGACACCGGTCGTGGGGTTGAGCTCGTGGATCGCGCGGATCGTCTCCGCGTAGAGCGCGGCGGCACCGTCGGGCTGGTCGTCGCGGGCGACGCCGGTGACGGTGGAGTAGCGCAGGCCCATCTCGCGGACGGACTCGGCGACGCGGCGCGGCTCGTCCATGTCGAGCGAGGTGGGGCGGCCGGTCGCGATGTCGCAGAAGTCGCAGCGCCGGGTGCACACGTCACCGCCGATGAGGAAGGTCGCCTCGCGGTCCTCCCAGCACTCGAAGATGTTGGGGCAGCCCGCCTCCTGGCAGACCGTGTGCAGGCCCGCGCCACTGACGCGGCCACGCATCTGGTTGTACTCGGGGCCCATCTTGGCGGTGGTCCGGATCCACTCCGGCTTGCGCTCGATGGGGGTCTCGGCGTTGCGCGCCTCGACGCGCAGCAGACGACGTCCTTCGGGTGCGACGGTCACGCAACTCTCCTGGCAGTGTCGGTGGTCCGGAGGGTGTCCGGAGTCACTCCAGACTACGCCTCGGCGGGGACGGCTCCTGCAGCCCCCTTCGTCAGCGGCAGGTCCTCCGTCATGACCTCGAGCAGGTGTGCCTTGGCCGAAGGGAGGATGTCGGCGACGGTGATGTCACGACCGGTCTCGAGGGCGAGTGTCGAGACGTCGGCATCGGGGATCCCGCACGGGACGATCGTCTGCGTCCACGACAGGTCGCAGTCGACGTTGAGGCTGAAGCCGTGCATCGCCACGTCGCGGGAGACGCGGATGCCGATCTGGCCGAGCTTGCGGTCGCGGGTCCCGGCGGTGCCGGGGACCCAGATGCCCGAGCGGCCCGGGACGCGGGTGGCGGTGACGCCGACGTCGGCGGCCACGCGGATCATCATCTCCTCGAGCCGGCGCACGTGCGCGATGACGTCGCGGCGACCCGGGAGGTGCGCTATGGGGTAGCCGACGAGCTGGCCGGGGCCGTGCCAGGTGATCTTGCCGCCCCGGTCGACGTCGATGACGGGGGTGCCGTCCATGGGTCGCTCGTGGGTCTCGGTGCGCTTGCCGGCGGTGTAGACGGCGGTGTGCTCGAGCAGCAGGGTCGTGTCCTCGAGCTCACCGGCGACGACCGCGGCGTGCACCTGCTTCTGGTGCTCCCAGGCGGTCAGGTAGTCGACGGTGTCGGGGGCGAAGCCCAGCTCCTCGAAACGCATCCGGCCAGCCTACGCCGCGCCCCCTGTGGAGAACTCCGCGGACGGATCGACGATCTGCGCCATGGTGACGGCATGGACGAGATCCCGCCGCAGGTGCCCGGCTACCGGCTGACCCGGGTGATCGGGGTCGGCTCGAGCGCCACCGTGTGGCGAGGGCGTCGGGTCGACGACGACGAGCTCGTCGCGGTCAAGGTGCTGGCTGCGGGCAGCGAGGACGAGGTGGTGCGGGAGTACGCGCTGCTGCAGCAGACCGCCGCCGAGCACGTGGTCGCCCTGCACGAGACCGTCGACGTCGAGACCGAGCACGGCCCGAGCACCGCCCTCGTCCTCGAGTACCTCGCCGGCGGCAGCCTCGGTCGGGTCGTCGCCGAGCGCGGTCACCTCACCGTCGGCGAGACGGTCACGGTCATCGCGCCGGTCGCGCAGGCCCTCGCCGGCCTGCACGACCTCGGTGTCGTCCACGGGGACCTCAGCCCGGGCAACGTGCTGCTCGACTCGACGGGTCGCCCGGCCATCGGTGACCTCGGCTGCTCCCGGCTCACCGGCGAGGCGCCCGGTGACGTGCACGGCACCGACGGTCACGTCGCCCCGGAGGTGCTCGAAGGGAGCGA
This sequence comes from Janibacter sp. RAF52, assembly GCF_052114035.1. Classification (NCBI taxonomy): domain Bacteria; kingdom Bacillati; phylum Actinomycetota; class Actinomycetes; order Micrococcales; family Intrasporangiaceae; genus Janibacter; species Janibacter sp. RAF52. The sequence goes on from NZ_JBFRDY010000001.1 coordinate 438,061, forward strand.
CCCCACCCGGGCGAGCGATGTCCACGCCCTCGGGGCGCTCGCCTGGCTGTGCCTCGTCGGGGAGCCGCCGGGGCACATCGCCGAGCGGGCCGAGCTGGGTGACCTCGTGCCGGACGCCCCGGAGCTCGTCGCGGTCGTGGAGTCGTGCCTGTCGACCGACCCTGATGCGCGGCCCGAGGCCGACGAGGTGGCCCGTGGCGTCTTCGACGCCGCGCCTGCCGAGCCGTTGCGGATGACGTCGACGGGCGACGTGGCGAGCAGCCTGACCCGTCGGCTGCGCGAGTCGGCGGCCGACGACGAGGTGCACGTACCGCAGTGGCAGGAGGAGCTCGTCGCCGCGCCGGAGGCACCACCGAGCCGCCGGTGGTGGCAGCGACGGGAGCGGGAGGGTCAGGAGGACGAGCGACCCCGGTCCACGGGAGGGCGCCACGCCGCGCCCCGTCGTCGGCGGGACGAGCCGATCGACCTCACCCGGGACGTGGAGCCCACGACCGAAGGGAGTGAACCCCGGGCCATCGCCCGGCTTGCCGCGGGTGCGGGCGCCGGCTCGCGCCGCCCGGCCGTCGTCGTGGCCTGCGGGTTGGCGCTCGCCCTCGTCGTGCTCGTGCCGTGGCGTCAGCTCGCCACTGCCGAAGGGGGGAGCGGGCCGGGCCACCCGGCTAACGCCGTGAGCACCCGGTCGCAGCCGTCGGAGACTCCCGGTGGGCCCCGCGCGGGTGTGCAGACCGACCGGGCGGCGACCCGCGAGTCGCCGGTGCTGCTCGCGCAGGAGCTGACCTCGCTGCGCCGGCAGGTGGTCGTCGAGCGTGACCGGGCTGCCGTCGAGCGGCTCGACGTGCCGGGCTCGCCTGCTCGGGAGGCGGACCTCGCCCTGCTGGACGAGCTGCAGCGGACGGGCGAGCGCTACCGCGGGGTGACGATGACGGTGCGATCGGCTCGGCTGCAGCGCACCTCGGGGGTCAGGGCCGTCCTGCGGGTTGTCGTCGACGAGTCCGCCTATGAGGTGGTCTCGGCCGAGGGGGAGCGCACGCCCCGCCCGGGGCGGCGTGGGCAGCGGGTCGACCTCGTGCTCGCCTGGCACGACGACGCGTGGCGGGTGCGAGATGTCCGGGCTGTGGCGGACTGAGGGGTCCGCGGCACCCAGCGGCGGTCAGAGCAGGTGGTCGAGGGCGTCGTCGAGGTGCGGGTGGGCGAAGTCGTGGCCGACCTCGAGGAGCCGCTGGGGAAGCACCCGGGCGGAGGCGAGGACCTCGTCGGCGAACTCGCCGAGCGCCACGCGCAGGGCAGGGCGGGGCGCGGGGAGGACGGCGGGGCGGTGGAGGTGGCGACCCAGCGCGCTCGCCAGATCGCGCTGGCGCTCTGGGTGCGGCGCGGTGGCATTGACCGCTCCGGTGACCGACGCGTCCTCGACCAGCCTCGTGTAGACGCCGACGACGTCGTCGAGGCTGATCCACGGCATCCACTGGCGCCCACTCGCGAGGGGGCCACCGAGACCGAGTCGGGCGAGCCGCAGCATCGGGCTGAGGGCGCCGCCGTGTGCTGCCAGGACGATGCCGGTGCGCGCGTGGGCCACCGGGACGCCCGCCTGCACTGCCGGTGCGGCCGCAGCCTCCCAGTCGCGGACGACACCGGCGAGGTAGCCGCGGCCCGGGGCGGAGGTCTCCGTGAGGACCTCGTCGCCACGGTCGCCGTAGTACCCGACCGCAGAGGCCGTCACGAGCCGGGTCGGTCCGGCACCCTCGGCGACGCGGCGGGCCACGAGGTCCGTGCCGTGGACCCGTGAGGTGCGGATGAGCATCTTGTAGGTCGGGGTCCAGCGCCGATCACCCACGCCCGCACCCGCCAGGTGCACGACGGTGTCGACGTCCGAGAGGACCCCGGGGTCGAGCTCGCGGGTGGCCGGGTCCCACGGACGCTCGTGGTCTCCCTTCGGCTCGTGACGCACGAGCTGCACGACCTCGTGACCGTGCGCGCGCAGGGACGACGACAGCGCGCCGCCGATCAGTCCGGAGGCTCCGGTGATGGCGATGCGCTGTCGTCGTGTGCTCATGTCAGGCCTCGAAGCGACCTTCCTCGAGACGGGCCTTGACCGTCCCGAGGAAGCGGGCCGCGTCGGCGCCGTCGACCACGCGGTGGTCGTAGGTGAGCGCGAGGTACATCATCGACCGGATCGCCAGCGTCTCGCCGCCGTCGTCTGTCGTGATGACGACCGGGCGACGCACGATGGCGCCGGTGCCGAGCATCGCGACCTGCGGCTGGTTGAGGATCGGGGTGTCGAAGAGTGCACCCCGGCTGCCGGTGTTGGTGATGGTGAAGGTCCCACCCGACAGGTCGTCCGGCGTGATCTTGTTGTTGCGCGTGCGGTCGGCGACGTCCGCGATGGCCCGGGCGAGGCCGGCGACGTTGAGGTCACCGGCGTTCTTCACGACCGGCGTGAGCAGGCCGCGCTCGGTGTCGACCGCGATCGAGAGGTTCTCCTGACTGTGGTAGACGATCTCGTCGCCCTCGACGCTGGCGTTGACGCCCGGGTGCGCCTTCAGGGCCTCGGCCGTGGCCTGGGCGATGAAGGGCAGGAAGGAGAGCTTCGTGCCCTCGCGCTGGGCGAACTCGGCCTTCGCGGCGTCGCGCACGCGAGCCACCTTGGTCATGTCGACCTCGACGACCGTCGTCAGCTGGGCGGAGACCCGCAGCGACTCGACCATCCGCTCGGCGATGACCTTGCGCAGGCGGGTCATCTTCTCGCGGGTGCCGCGCTTGGACTGCGGGACGTTGGACTCCAGACCGGCCGGGACGCCCGCGGGGGCCGCAGCAGCGGGGGCGCCAGCCGGAGCGGCGGCCGGAGCAGCAGCCTCCTGCGGCTGGTTCTTCGCCTTGGCCGCCTCGAGGACGTCCTGCTTGCGGATGCGGCCACCGATGCCGGTGCCCGTCACCTGGGCGAGGTCGATGCCGTTGTCGGCAGCGAGCTTGCGCACGAGCGGGGTGACGTAGGCGGCGGCGTCACCACCGGAGGCGGCGGGCGCGTCCTGCTTCGGCTCGGCCTTGGGCTCCTCGGCCTTCGGCTCCTCCTTGGGGGCTTCCTGCTTCGGCTCCTCCTTGGGGGCTTCCTGCTTCGGCTCCTCCTTGGGCTCCTCGGCCTTCGGCTCCTCCGTGGGCGCCTCCTGCTTCGGCTCTTCGGCCGGGGCGGACTCGGTCGAGCCGCCACCGGAGCCACCGACGATCGCGAGGTCGGCGCCGACCTCGACCGTCTCGTCCTCCTGGACGAGGATCTTGGTCAGGGTGCCCGCGACGGGGGAAGGGATCTCGGTGTCGACCTTGTCGGTCGAGACCTCGAGCAGCGGCTCGTCGACCTCGACGGTGTCGCCCTCGGCCTTGAGCCACCGCGAGACGGTGCCCTCGGTCACGGACTCGCCGAGAGCCGGCATCGCCACGGTCGTGCCGTCGCCGTCACCGGAGGAGGACTCGGCGGCCGGGGCCTCCTCGGCCTGCGGCTCCTCGGCGGGAGCCTCCTCGGCCTCGGCGGCGGGCTCGTCGGCCTGCGGCTCCTCGGCGGGGGTCTCCTCCGCAGGAGCCTCCTGCGCGTCGTCGCCGGAGTCGGAGGAGGCCGGTGCGTCACCGTCACCGATGACGGCGAGGTCGGCGCCGACCTCGACGGTCTCGTCCTCCTCGACGAGGATCTCCTGGATCGTGCCCGCGACGGGCGAAGGGATCTCAGTGTCGACCTTGTCGGTCGAGACCTCGAGCAGCGGCTCGTCGACCTCGACCGTGTCGCCAACATTCTTGAGCCATCGCGTCACGGTGCCCTCGGTCACGGACTCGCCCAGTGCCGGCATGGTCACCCGCTCAGACATGCGCCTCTGCTCCTTCTATCGAGATGGGATACGTCACAGACTCTCACGAGTCGGTGGGCTGGTGTCCACAGGGCCCACGCTCGCGCGTGGCACGGATCGGCGTCCGGCCGGGCCCGTCGGCCGAGCGGTCTCAGGCATGGGCGTGCAGCGGTCGGCCGGCGGCCAGCATGGCGGCCTCGCCGAAGGCCTCACCCTGGCTCGGGTGCGCGTGCACGAGCGGGGCGATGTCCTCGGGGTGCGCCTCCCACCCGACGGCCAGCTGGGCCTCGCTGATGAGCTCGCTCACGCCGAGACCGATCATGTGCACGCCGAGGACCGGGCCGTCCTTCTCGCGCACGAGGGTCACGGATCCGGTCGTCCCGCGGATGATGCTGCGGCCGTTGCCGCCCAAGGGATAGGTGGCCGTCTCGACGTCGCGGCCGGCCCCCTTCGCGGCGTCCGCCGACAGGCCCACGGAGGCGATCTCCGGGTCGCAGTAGGTGACCTTGGGGATCGTCACGTCGTCGACCGGTGCGGGGTCGAGCCCGGCGAGGTCCTCGGCGACGAAGATGCCGTGCGCAAATCCGCGGTGGGCCAGCTGCAGGCCGGGGACGAGGTCGCCGACGGCGCGCACGCCCTCGACATTGGTCCGCAGCCGCTCGTCCGTCGGGACGAAGCCGCGCTCGACGGCGACTCCGGCCTCCACGAGGCCGATGCCCTCGCTGCGGGGTCCGCGGCCGACGGCCACGAGCACGAGGTCGACCTCAAGTGCGTCGCCGCCCTCCAGGTGCACGACCGCGCGGTGCTCGTCGGCCTCGACGGATGCGACCCGGGTGGACGTCTTCGCGGTGATGCCGCGCTTCTTGAACTCGCGCGTCAGGTGCTTGGAGATCGACGGCTCCTCGGCCGCGACGATCCGGTCGAGGGCCTCGACGACCGTCACCTCGGCGCCGAAGCTGCTCAGCATGGACGCGAACTCCACGCCGATGACGCCACCGCCGAGGACCGCGACCCGCTGCGGGATCGTCTTGAGGTCCATCGCCTGGTCGCTCGTCATCACGCGCGGCCCGAGCTCGACGCCCGGGATGGTGCGTGCGTACGAACCGGTCGCCAGCACAACGGTCTTCGCGCTGACCGTCCGGACGCCCTCGGCGGTGTCGACCGAGACCGTGCCGGCGTCGACGAGGCGACCGCGTCCACGGACGACCTCGATGCCGGCCTGCCCGATGAGCCCCGTCAGGCCCTTGTGCAGCTGCCCGATGACCTTGTCCTTGCGGGCGTGCAGCGCTGCGGTGTCGACCCCGTCGAAGGTCGTGAGGATCCCGTGGGCCGCCCCCGCGCGGGCTCCGTCGGCGAGCTCCGCCGCGTGGAGGAGCGCCTTGGTCGGGATGCACCCGCGGTGCAGGCAGGTCCCGCCGATCTTGTCCTCCTCGACGAGCGCGACCTTCATCCCGAGCTGCGCGGCCCGCAGGGCGCAGGCGTAGCCGCCGCTGCCGGCTCCGAGGATGACGAGTTCGAAGGGGGTCGCGGGGTCTGCCACGAGATGCTCCTTTGCACGGGGGTGTGTCCGGGGTCACGGACCGGCCCCAGCGTAGGGCCTGAGCGCGCGAGCGTCGTTCGCTGGGCAGGGCTGCGGCCCGCGGGGCAGGGCTGGGGGTGGCCCTAAGGAAAAGTCCCGACCCCTGATGCAGGCACGGCACCGTGCGTGCCCAGAGTCGGGACTTTTCCATGAGTCGGGCCGACCCCCACCCTGCCGCCGCTGACGCTGCCGTGACCGCGCACTCGAAGAAGAAGCGCCCAGTCGACCGGGTGCTTCTTCTTCGAACCGTTCTCGGGAAGCGGGTCAGGCCAGGTTGGCGAGGTGCTCGAGGAGGGTGCCGACGGCGACGCCGGTGCCCCCCTTCGGCAGGTGGCCGGTGGCGCCGCCCTCGTTGAAGGAGGGGCCGGCGATGTCGAGGTGGGCCCAGGGGATCTGCTGGCCGTCGGAGTCCTTGGCGAACTCCTGCAGGAAGAGGCCCGCGGTCAGGGCGCCGCCCCAGCGGTCGCCCTTGTGGGCGAGGTCCGCGACGGCGGAGTCGAGGCCTGAGCGCAGGTCGGTCGGCAGCGGCAGCGGCCAGCTCGGCTCGTCGGCGCGGTCGGCGGCCTCGGTGACCGCGGTGCGCAGCTCCTCGTCGTTGCCCATGACGCCGAAGATCTGCGGGCCGAGGGCCACGACGCACGCGCCGGTGAGGGTCGCGACGTCGAGGATCTGGTCCGGGTACGACTCGGCGGCCAGGGCCATGCCGTCGGCGAGGACCATGCGGCCCTCGGCGTCGGTGTCGATGATCTCGACGGTCGACCCGTTGCGCATCGTGACGACGTCACCGGGGCGCTGCGCGTTGCCGCCCGGCATGTTTTCCGCGAGGCAGAGGTAGCCGGTCACGGCGACGTCCAGCTCGAGCTCGGCGGCGGCGACGACGGTCGCGGCCACGGCGGCGGCGCCGGCCATGTCGGACTTCATCGTCAGCATGCCCGCGGAGGGCTTGATGCACACGCCACCGGTGTCGAAGGTGATGCCCTTGCCGACGAGCGCCACGTGGGGGACCTTCTTGCTGCGGGGCGCGTAGGAGAGGACGACGATGCGCGGCGGGCGGCTGCTGCCCTGGCCGACGCCGACGATGCCGCCGAAGCCACCCTCGAGGAGGGCCGTGTCGTCGAGCACCTCGACCTTGAGCTTGCCCGACGAGGCCTTGGCCGTCTGCTGGACCTGCTCGGCGAAGGACTGCGGGAAGAGCAGGTTGGGCGCGGTGTTGACGAGGTCACGGGCCCAGGCGACGTTGCGCGAGATCGTCGCGGCGGTCTCGAGCACTGAGGCCGGGTCCTCCTTGCTGTCGAGCGTCGAGAAGACGGTGATCTCGCGGTCCTCGCCCTCGCCGGGGGCGGACTTGTGCGCGGTGAAGCGGTAGTCCCCGGAGAGCGCGCCCTCCGCGATGGCCGCCAGGTCGGCGTCGTCCTCGTGGGGGAGGGCGAGCGCGACCGACCCCTTGCCCGCGGCGCGCACCGCGGCACCGGCGGCCCGACGCAGCGCGTCGGTACCCCCTTCGCGCTCCTCGCCCAGCCCGACGAGCACGACCTTGTCGGCCTTGAGGCCCGGCACGGCGGGAAGGGTGGTCGTCGCCCCGACCTTGGTGCCGACCTCGAGGACCGGCAGGGCCGCGTCGAGGTGGGTCACGGTGGACTTCGGGAGGTCGACGCCGGCGGCGAGGGCCGGCTCGGCGCCGGTGACTCCGACGACGAGGGTCCGGCCGGACCACGCGGCGAGCGAACGGGAACCGAGGATCAGCGAGGGCACGAGACGGGCACCTTTCGGTGGGGGAAGTGGTGGGTGTACCACTGGGAGGCTATCCCGGATGGCGAGACGGTAGCGTCTGGCGCATGACCGACAGTGACGTCCTGCGCACCTCCCCGATCCACGAGCGCCACGTGGCCCTCGCCGCGAAGATGGCCGACTTCGGCGGCTGGGAGATGCCCATCGAGTACCCGGGCGGCGGAGTCGTCGCCGAGCACACCGCAGTCCGCGAGCGCGTGGGCCTCTTCGACGTGAGCCACCTCGGCAAGGCGCGGGTCGCCGGCCCCGGCGCCGCCGAGCTGGTCAACGCCACGCTCACCAACGACCTCGGTCGGATCTCGGCCGGCAAGGCTCAGTACACGTTGTGCTGCAACGACTCCGGTGGCGTCGTCGACGACCTCATCGCCTACCTGCGCAGCGAGGACGACGTCTTCCTCATCCCCAACGCCGCCAACACCGCGACCGTCGTCCGGATGCTGCAGGAGGCCGCGCCCGAGGGCGTCGAGGTCACCGACCTGCACGAGGACTACGTCGTGCTCGCCGTGCAGGGCCCCCGCAGCGACGAGGTCCTCACCGCCATGGGCCTGCCCGTCGACCACGACTACATGTCCTTCGACGAGGCGCAGTGGGAGGGGCACGACATCACGGTGTGCCGCACCGGCTACACCGGCGAGCGCGGCTACGAGCTCGTCGCGCCGGCCGCCGCCGGCACCCGGCTGTGGGACGCGATCGTCGAGGCGATGGCCCCGTACGACGGCCTGCCGTGCGGTCTGGGTGCCCGCGACACCCTGCGCACCGAGATGGGCTACCCGCTCCACGGCAACGACCTCTCGCCCGAGATCACCCCCGTCATGGCGCGCTCCGCGTGGGCGGTCGGCTGGGACAAGGAGACCTTCTGGGGCAAGGACGCGCTCGTCGCCCAGCGCGTCGCGAAGTCCTCGCGGCTGCTGCGCGGCCTGCTCGTCACCGGCCGCGGGATCCCGCGCAGCCACTGCGCCGTCAAGGTCGAGGGGGCCGAGGTCGGGGAGGTCACCTCGGGCACCTTCAGCCCCACGCTCAAGCAGGGCATCGCGCTCGCGCTGCTCGATCGCTCGGTCGCCGAGGGCGACGAGGTCGTCATCGACGTGCGCGCACGCGAGGTCGCGGCGACGGTGACCAAGCCGCCCTTCGTCGAGGTGCAGGTGAGGGACGCGTGAGCGAGTCGTACCGCTGGCGGCTCGAGGACGCGGCGGGGCAGCCGCTGCCGAGCGGCCACTCCGTCTCCTTCCCGACGCAGGCCGACGCCGAGGCGTGGTTCGCGGAGTCCTGGGAGGACCTCGCGGGCGCCGGCGTCGTCCAGGTGACGCTCATGCACGAGGGTGCCGAGGTCTACGGCCCGATGCCGTTGTCTGCGGGCTGACCGCGTCAGCACCCAAAGGCACGAGCACGAAGGGGGCCTGCCACCGGCTGGTGGCAGGCCCCCTTCGTGCGTCCGGGGTCAGCGTGGGGCGTCGCCGCGCTCGACCATCGGCTTGGGCATGCGGGTGCGGCGGATCTGGAAGCAGCGCATGACGGTGTACATCGCCAGGCCACGCGTCGGGGTGTCCTCGCCGAAGCGGACGAGGATCTTCTTGCGGGTGCGGCGCCACAGGAGCACCGCGTCGACGATCGCGGCGATGATCAGCAGGTAGACACCGAGGAAGACGTAGGTGGCCCACTCGGCGGCGAAGAGGCTGAGGGCCAGCACGGCGAGCATGAGCGGCAGCAGCCACTCACCGAGGTTGAAGCGCGCGTCGACGCTGTCACGGACGAAGCGGCGCACCGGCCCCTTGTCCCGGGGCGGCAGGTGGCGCTCGTCGCCGGTCATCATCGCCTCGCGCATCTTCTGCGCGTTCTCCCGCCGGGCGGCGCGGTCGGCGGCCTTCGCGCTCTTGCGGTCGGCCTGCACGAGGGGTCGCTTGCGGGCCGCCTCCTGGTCGCGCCGCTTGGGCGTCGGGCGGTTCTTCGCACCCTCGCGCTGCGGGCGCTCCTGCACCGGGGAGGGGGTCTCGTCCTGCTGCTTCTTCCGTCCGAACACGAGGAGAACTCTAGGTGCACGCCGCCGGTGGGTCCGAGCGGGTCGTCCGCGATAGCGTCTGGCCCGTGACCGACACCACTCTCACCGCAGACCAGATCGACGCCCTGCGCGCCCGTGTGCGCGAGCTCATGCCGCAGGTGCGCGCCGATCTCGAGGACCTCACCCGGATCCCGAGCGTCAGCCTCGACTCCTTCGACCAGGCCCACGTCCAGGCCTCCGCCGAGCGCACGGCCGAGCTGCTGCGCGCGGAGGGCCTCGACGTCGAGATCGTCAGCGAAGGGGGCCGCCCCGCCGTCATCGGCCACGTCGACGGCCCCGCGGGCGCGCCGACCGTCCTGCTCTACGCCCACCATGACGTGCAGCCGCCCGGCGACCTCGCCGACTGGGACTCCGACCCCTTCGAGCCGGTCGAGCGCGGCGGCCGCCTCTACGGTCGTGGCGCCGCCGACGACAAGGCTGGCGTCATGGCGCACCTCGCCGCGCTGCGGGCTCACGCGGGCAACCTGCCCGTCGGCGTGACGATCTTCGTCGAGGGTGAGGAGGAGATCGCCAGCGAGTCGCTGCCGCGCATCCTCGAGCGCCACGGCGACAAGCTGACCTCCGACGCGATCGTCCTCGCCGACTCGCTCAACTGGGCCATCGGGACGCCCGCGCTCACGACGACCCTGCGCGGCTCCCTCCGTGCGGTCGTCACCGTCCGCACGCTCGACCACGGCGTGCACTCGGGCATGTTCGGCGGGGCCTGTCCCGACGCGATCACCGCGCTGTGCCGGCTCATGGCGACCCTCCACGACGACCAGGGCGATGTCGCGATCGAGGGGCTCGTCCACACCGACGCCCCCGAGATCGACTACGACGAGGCGCGCCTGCGCGAGGAGTCCGGGCTGCTCGACGCCACGGAGCTCATCGGCACCGGCTCGATCCCCTCGCGGCTGTGGACCAAGCCGGCCGCCGTCGTCATCGGCATCGACGCCCCCGCCGTCGACGAGGCCGGCAACGTCCTCGCCGCGAGCGCGCGGGCCAAGATCAACCTGCGGCTCAACCCGACGCAGGACCCGGCGCAGGCGTGGGAGGCGCTGCAGCGGCACCTGCAGGACTACGCGCCGTGGGGTGCGACCGTCGAGGTCGAGCTCGACGAGCAGGGCTGGGGCTTCGCCGCCGACGCGCAGGGGCCGGTCTACGACCAGGCCCGCGCGGCCTTCGCCGACGCCTGGGGCACCGACCCGGTCGACGTCGGCATCGGCGGCTCGATCCCCTTCGTCCAGGCCTTCGCCGAGAAGTTCCCGGACGCAGCGATCCTCGTCACCGGGGTCGAGGACCCCGACACCCGGGCGCACGGGGCCAACGAGTCGCTGCACCTGGGTGAGTTCGAGCGGGTGTGCACCGCCGAGGCGCTGCTGCTCGCGCGGCTCGGTGCCATGCCCAAGGGCTGACGAGGAGCCGACGTGCCGCAGAGCGCCGAGGAGATCTTCGAGCTGGCGAGGGCGCGCACCGACGCGCCCTCGCTGGACTTCGTCGAGTGGCCCGCCTTCCCCTGGGCGGTCGAGGGTGGCCGCGTGGTCGCCAAGGAGCTGCTCCCACCAGTGGAGGCGGACCGCGTCCGTCACGGCGAAGGGGGGCGCGCGTGCTGGCGGTGCGAGCACCCCGATGAGGGGGTCGTCTGGAGCAATGAGCGGTGGGTGCTCTCGGCCGACCGTGAAGGGCGCGGCGGTCTGCTGTCGCTGTGGTTGCAGACCCGCGCGCACATGGACTTCGGCGACATGGACGAGGAGCTCGCGGGGGAGTGGGGTCGGCTGGTGCACCGCCTGCACAACGCGCTGCTCGCCCTGCCCAACGCGGGCCGGGTCCATCTCGGCAAGTGGGGCGACGGCAGCGCGCACCTGCACACCCTGGCCATGGTGCGGCCGGCCCGGTTGCCCCAGGTCATCGGCTCCTTCGCCGTCGAGTGGGACGACCTCCTGCCCGAGGTCCCCGAGGAGGTCTGGCAGCGTGAGGTCGACGAGGTCGTCGCGGTGATGGCGACACGTGAGGGGTAACCGCAGCACGCCGCCGGGCAGCATGGTGCCCATGCCACAGCTCACCGCAGTCCGGGGCGACATCACGACCCAGCAGGTCGACGCGATCGTCAACGCCGCCAACTCCGCCATGCGTGGTGGTGGGGGAGTCGACGGGGCGATCCACCGCGCGGGTGGCCCGGCCGTGCTCGAGGACTGCATCGCCCGCTTCCCCCGCGGCCTGGCCACGGGTGATGCGGGGTGGACGACGGCAGGGGACCTCCCTTCGCGCTGGGTGATCCACACGGTCGGGCCCAACCACGCTGCGGGACAACGCGATCGCTCGCTGCTCGTCTCGTGCTACCGCCGCTGCCTCGAGGTGGCCGACGAGCTGGGGGCGCGCTCGGTCGCCTTCCCGCTCGTCAGCGCCGGCATCTACGGCTGGCCCAAGGACGACGCGATCGCCGCAGCGGTGGAGACGATCCGGTCGGCACCGACGGCCGTCGAGGAGGCGCGCATCGTCGCCTTCGACGCGGCCACCTTCGCACAGGTGGAAAAAAGTTCAAGATTCAACTAAAGTGGTGGACATGGCACAGCGCAGCTACGTCGAGAAGGACTACACCCGCGACACCGCGTACATCGAGGACCGGATCACCTCGGACGGGTCGAGCGACTGGCCGGTCGAGCCGGGGCGCTACCGCCTGGTCGTCTCCCGGGCCTGTCCGTGGGCCAACCGGGCGATCATCGTCCGCCGCCTCCTCGGCCTCGAGGACGTCATCTCGATGGGCATCACCGGGCCCACGCACGACGCCGACAGCTGGACCTTCGACCTCGACCCCGGGCACCTCGACCCGGTCCTGCAGATCCCGCGGATCAAGGACGCCTACCTCGCGCGCTTCCCCGACTACCCGAAGGGGATCACTGTCCCGGCGATGGTCGATGTGCCGAGCGGCCAGGTCGTGACCAACAACTTCCCGCAGATCACCGAGGACTTCTCGACCCAGTGGCGCGAGCACCACCGCGAGGGGGCTCCCGACCTGTGGCCCGAGCACCTGCGCGAGGAGATGGCGGTCGTCAACAAGCGGGTCTACACCGAGGTCAACAACGGCGTCTACCGCTGCGGCTTCTCCGGCGACCAGGCCGCCTACGAGGCCGCCTACGACCGGCTGTGGACCGCGATGGACTGGCTCGAGGAGCGGCTGTCGACCCGTCGCTACCTCATGGGTGAGCACATCACCGAGGCCGACGTGCGCCTCTTCACGACCCTGGCGCGCTTCGACCCCGTCTACCACGGCCACTTCAAGGCCAATCGCTCCAAGCTGTCGGAGATGCCGGTCCTGTGGGCCTACGCGCGCGACCTCTTCACGACGCCCGGCTTCGGTGACACGACCGACTTCGTGCACATCAAGAGCCACTACTACGAGGTGCACCGCGACATCAACCCGACCGGCATCGTGCCTGCCGGGCCCGACCTGTCGAACTGGCTGGAGCCGCACGGTCGTGAGCAGCTGGGCGGGTCCCCCTTCGCCTCGGGTGCCACGCCTCCCGGCCCGCCGAGCGAAGGGGAGCGCGTCCCCGTCGCGCACAACCCCCTGCTCGACGAGACCGGGATGGTCCGCTCCGCCTGACCGCTGGAGACGCGGCGTTGGTCGGTGGTTCACCGCCCGGGCGGCTGGTGGACACCCCGGCTCGCGAGGGTGGGGCCATGATCGCCACCTCCCGCGCCCTGGTCGTCACAGCCGCCACCCTCGCCCTCGCCCTGCCTACCGGCACGGCGCTCGCCGCACCGGCACCCGTCGAGCTGGGCACGCCACTGCCGCAGGCCCACGCGCACAACGACTACGAGCACGAGCGCCCGCTGCTCGACGCGCTCGAGCAGGGCTTCACCTCGGTCGAGGCCGATGTCTGGCTCGTCGACGGCGAGCTGCGCGTCGCTCACGACTCGTGGGAGGTCGCCGACGCGCCGACGCTCGAGGAGGCCTACCTCGACCCGCTGACCGAGATCGCGTCGGCGAACGGCAAGGAGATCTACCCGGGCTACGGCGGCGACGTCCAGCTGCTCATCGACATCAAGAGCGAGGGACCGGCGACGTGGCGGGCCGTCGAGGCCGAGCTCGCCGAGCACTCGCGGATCTTCACCCGCGTCCACCGTGGCAAGGTCAAGGACCGCGCCGTCGAGGCCGTCATCAGCGGCAACCGCCCCCGGGCCGAGATGGAGGCGGCGACGACGCGCTACTCCTTCTACGACGGGCGCTCCACCGACCTCGACTCGGGCACAGACGCCGCCCTCATGCCGCTCGTCAGCGACAACTGGACGAAGCTGTTCACCTGGCAGGGCGTCGGCGAGATGCCCGCGGCCGAGCGCGAGCGGCTGCACGACTACGTCGCCGGGGCGCACCGCGACGGCTACCGGGTGCGCTTCTGGGCGACCAATGACATCGCCGGCGAGGCCCGCACCAACCTGTGGAGTGAGCTGCGCGACGCCGGCGTCGACCACATCAACACCGACGACCTCGAGGGCCTGCAGGAGTTCCTCGCGCAGGAGTGACGGCCGGCGCGGGCGAAGGGGAGGTCAGCCGCCCAGGCGCTCGCGTACCGTCGCGGCTCCGTCCCCGCCGATCCGGTCGAGGTAGGCCGGCCGGCCGCTCATGACCATGGCGAGCGTCTCGGAGGTGCCGCTGACCGTGGGGCCGGGGTCGCCCCCTTCGTCCGTGGGGTCGTGGACCCAGTCGGTGTCGGTGGCCTCCCACCGCAGGCCGTCGAGGAGCCCCGGCGTCGGGACGAAGGACTCGCGGCCGCGCGGGGAGACGATGATCCCCAGAGCCGCCTGCCAGTGCTCCAGGGGGACGGTGGCGTCCAGACCCTGCGGCTCGGCGAGGTCACGCAGGTGGATGCACGAGTCGGTGAAGGGGCCGGCCCAGCCGATGTACCAAGGCTTCGACCCGGTGCGGGCGGGGTGCCGCAGCTCGGCCGCGATCTGCGCGAGCGGACGGTCACCCAGCCGGGCCGCGTGCACGTCGCAGGCGCGGGCCATCGACCGGTGCCGGGCGGCCGTCAGCAGGAAGCGCCACGACGGCACGTGCACCGGCTGCAGCATGTGCCCGGCGAGGGTGCGCACGTTCCAGTCGTTGCACAGCGTGGCGTCGCGAGCGTGGCCCTCACCGAGTGAGTCGAGGACATCGGCGAAGAGCCGCCGGTTGTCGGCGGTCAGGGCGAGGAGCTGGGCGTCGTCCACCGGCCCAGCCTGTCAGGGGCACTCGACAAGAGAAACCCTCCCTTCGCAAGGGTTTGGAACTCCTGCGAAGAGAGGGTTTCTCGGGTGACCCGGAAATCGTGGGGCCGATGTGACGCCTGAGCCGCCTCAGTCCTTCGACGTCTCGCCGGGCAGCGCGAGCATCTGGTCGAGCGCGACCTTCGCCCAGTGGGCGACGTCGGCATCGACGCTGATCTGGTTGACCACGCGCCCCTCGACGAGCGACTCGAGGGCCCAGACGAGGTGGGGCAGGTCGATGCGGTTCATCGTCGAGCAGTAGCAGACGTTCTTTTCCAGGAAGCTGATCTCCTGGTCGGGGAACATCTGCCCGAGACGCTGCACGAGGTTGAGCTCCGTGCCGACGACCCACTTCGTGCCGGCCGGCGCCGCGGCGACGGTCTTGATGATGCTCTCGGTCGAGCCGACCTCGTCGGCGAGCTCGACGACCTCGTGGCGGCACTCGGGGTGGACGATGACCTTGACACCGGGGATCTCCCGCCGGGCGGTCTCGACGGCGTCGACGGTGAAGCGGCCGTGGACCGAGCAGTGCCCGCGCCACAGGATCATCCGGGCGTCGCGGATCTGCTCGACCGTCAGCCCGCCGCGGGGCTGGTGCGGGTCCCACACGACGCAGTCGTCGAGGTCGCGGCCGAGGTCGCGCGCCCAGGTGTTGCGGCCGAGGTGCTGGTCGGGCAGGAAGAGGACCTTGCCCTCGCCGTCGAGGCCACCGGTCTGCTCGAAGGCCCAGGTCAGCGCCGTCCGCGCATTGCTCGAGGTGCAGATCGTGCCGCCGTTGCGGCCGGTGAAGGCCTTGATCGCGGCGCTGGAGTTCATGTACGTCACAGGGACGGTCGTCTCGGCCAGGCCGAGCTCGACGAGCTCGTCCCAGCAGTCCTCGACCTGGTGCGTTGCAGCCATGTCGGCCATCGAGCAGCCGGCGGCGAGGTCGGGCAGGACGACGGTCTGCTCGTCGCTCGTGAGGATGTCCGCCGACTCGGCCATGAAGTGGACGCCGCAGAAGACGATGTACGGCGCGTCGGGTCGCGCGGCCGCCTCCTTGGCGAGCTTGAAGGAGTCGCCGGTCGTGTCCGCGAACTCGATGACCTCGTCGCGCTGGTAGTGGTGACCGAGGACGAAGACGCGGTCGCCGAGCGCCTCCTTGGCGGCGCGGGCGCGCGCGACGAGCCCCGGGTCGGAGGGCGCCGGCAGGTCGCCGGGACACTCGACACCGCGCTCGGAGTGCGGGTCGGTGCCCTGCCCGAGGACGAGCAGGGAGAGGGGCTTCGGCGAGGACTGCGTCGTGGCGCTCACGGCAGGCATGATCCCACAGCGGTGAGCCGGTGCTCGGTACAGTCCACGGGTGCACGTGATCATCGCCCCGGACTGCTTCACCGGCACCCTCACCGCCACGCAGGCGGCCGAAGCGCTCGCCGCCGGGTGGCGCCGCCGGGCACCCGATGATCTCCTGACGCTCGTGCCCCTGTCGGACGGCGGGCCCGGCTTCCTCGACGTGCTGACGGCGAACGTGCCGGGCGAGTCCTCGATCGTCACCACCACGGACCCGCGGGGCCGGGCCGTGCCGGCAGCCCTGCACATCACGACGGACGAAGGGGGTCGACGCACTGCCTGGGTGGAGTCGGCCCAGGCGATCGGCCTGCACCTGCTCGAGGTGCCCGAGCGCGATCCCGGGGTGACGACGACCTGGGGTCTCGGCGAGCTGCTCGCCGCCGCCCTCGGCCAGGGCGTAGACCGGGTGGTCGTCGGCCTGGGCGGCTCGGCGACCAATGACGCCGGAGCCGGGATGCTCGCCGCCCTCGGGGCCGGCCCGCGCGAGGCCCTCGGGGGTGGCGGCGCCGGGCTCATCGCCGTGCGTGAAGCCGACCTCGCGGGGCTGGCGGCCACCCGCGAGCGCTTCGCCGGGGTCGAGCTCGTCGCGGCGACCGATGTCGCCTCGCCGCTCCTCGGCCTGCAGGGCGCGAGCGCCGTCTTCGCCGCGCAGAAGGGCGCCGACCCCGAGCAGTCCCAGGTGCTCGAGGGCGCGCTCGGTCACTTCGTCGACCAGGTCCGCCGGGTCCTGCCCGCCGGTACGGACCTGCTGAGCGGCCGCGGGCGGCGCCTCGACCGCGAGCCGGGGGCAGGTGCTGCCGGCGGCGTCGGCTACGCCCTGATGCTCCTCGGGGCGCGACGGGCCAGCGGTGTGGAGATGGTCCTCGACGCCGTCGGCATGGACGGGCTCGTCGCCGCAGCGGACCTCGTCGTCACGGGGGAGGGGCGGCTCGACTGGCAGAGCCTGCAGGGCAAGGTCGTCGCGGGGGTCGCCGAGCTCGCCCAGCGCCACGCGACGCCCGCCATCGCCGTTGCCGGCCAGGTGCTCATCGGGCGTCGCGAGTCGATGGCCCTCGGCCTGAGCGGCACGTACGCCGTCGCCGAGCGCGAGGAGGACGTCGAGCGGGCGATGGCCGACCCGGTCGGGACCCTGCGCTCGCGCACCGAGCGGATCGCGGCGACGTGGTCACCGCGACGGTGACCCTCCCTCGCCCCTGACGTATGGTGGAGGAGCGGGAACAACCCGCGCACAGCGCGTGTTGACCCCGTCGTGGCGGACCCCGTCACCCACAGTTTCCCCGAGTCGTGAGGACATCGCATGAGCGTCCAGGACACCCAGGCCACCACCACCGAGGCCGTCGAGACGGCTGCCGACAGCCACGGCGTCATCCTCACCGACGTCGCCGCCGGCAAGGTCAAGTCGTTGCTCGAGCAGGAGGGCCGTGACGACCTGCGCCTGCGCATCGGCGTCCAGCCCGGTGGCTGCTCCGGCCTGATCTACCAGTTGTACTTCGACGAGCGCTCGCTCGACGGTGACCTCGTGCGCGACTTCGACGGTGTCGAGGTCGTCGTCGACCGGATGAGCGCCCCGTACCTCGGCGGCGCGACGATCGACTTCGCCGACACCATCGAGAAGCAGGGCTTCACCATCGACAACCCCAACGCGGGCAGCTCCTGCGCCTGCGGCGACAGCTTCAGCTGATCCGCCCGGCCCCGTGACGAAGGGGGGTGCCCACCGCGAGGTGGGCACCCCCCTTCGTCATGCCGGGGCGCAGCCGCACGTCTGTAGGGTGGCCCGGTGCCCATCGCCATCGCCGGATCCATCGCCACCGACCACCTGATGACCTTCTCGGGTCGCTTCGCCGACTCGCTCGTCGTCGACCAGCTCGACAAGATCTCCGTGAGCTTCCTGGCCCACAAGCTCGAGATCCGCCGCGGGGGTGTGGCGGCCAACATCTCCTTCGGCATGGCCAACCTCGGGCAGCGCCCCGTGCTCGTCGGCTCGGTGGGCGAGGACTTCGCCGACTACCGCAGCTGGCTCGAGCGCCACGGCGTCGACTGCGCCTCCGTGCGGGTCTCGGAGACGCAGCACACCGCCCGCTTCGTCTGCACGACCGACGACGACATGGCCCAGATCGCGACCTTCTACGCCGGGGCGATGACCGAGGCCCGCGAGATCGAGCTCGGCCCGATCGCCGCGCGCGTCGGCGGTCTCGACCTCGTCCTCGTCGGCCCGGACGACCCCGAGGCCATGCGCCGGCACACCCGCGAGTGCCGCACGCGCGGCATCCCCTTCGTCGCCGACCCGAGCCAGCAGCTGGCCTTCGGCGACGGCGAGCTGATCCGCGAGCTCATCGACGGTGCCCAGTACCTCATCACCAACGAGTACGAGTCGCACCTCACGGAGCAAAAGACCGGCTGGACGCAGGCGGAGATCGACGAGCGCGTCCGCTACCGCGTGACGACCCTCGGCAAGGACGGCGTGCGCATCACCGGGGGAGACCTCGAGGAGCCGATCGTCGTCGGCGTCGCCCGCGAAGTCACCAAGGCCGACCCGACGGGCGTCGGCGACGCCTTCCGCGCCGGCTTCCTCACCGGTGTCAGCGAAGGGCTGCCGCTGCGCGAGTCCGCCGAGCTCGGCTCGATGCTCGCGACCTACGTCATCGAGACCGTCGGCACGCAGGAGTACGAGCTCGGCACCGCCCGCTTCCTCGAGCGGCTCGCGGAGGCCTACGGGCAGGAGAGCGCCGACCTCATCGCCGGCCACATCACCTGCCCGCGCCCCTGACCGGGCCCCACCCCCGCCGATGAGCCGACCCCCCTTCCCACCCGTCGAGCCGGCGGGCGGCACGGCGCTGTGGGCGGGCTACCTGCGGGCGGGCCTGTCGTCGGCGGAGCTGGCCCCCTCCGACGTCGGTGACGTCGTCGGGGTCGGCGGCACGCTCGACCCGGCGTCCGTGCTCACCGCCTACCGTCTCGGGGTCTTCCCCATGGGTCTGGGCGAAGGGGGGACCCCGCCGATGGGGTGGTGGTGCCCCACGTGGCGCGGGGTGCTGCGACCGGGCCACGTGCACGTCAGCCGGTCGCTGCGCCGGTCCCTGCGAAGCTTCGAGGTGAGCGTCGACGAGGACTTCGCCGCCGTGGTCGCGGCGTGCGCCGACCCCGACCGTGACGGGCACTGGATCACGCCTGACGTCGTCGCGGCCTACACCGAGCTGCACGCCCTCGGCTGGGCGCACAGCGTCGAGGTGCGCGATGGTGACGGGACCCTCGTCGGTGGCCTCTACGGCATCGCCGTCGGTGGGCTCTTCGCCGGTGAGTCGATGTTTCACCACGCCACCGACGCCTCCAAGGCGGCGCTCGTGCACCTCGACCGGATGATCGCCGCCGACGGCGACCCACGGCGGATCATCGACGTCCAGTGGCGCACACCGCACCTGGGCAGCCTCGGCATCGAGGAGATCCACCGGCAGGAGTACCTCGCCCGGCTGCGGCTGGCCCTCGAGGCGCCGACCCCCGACCTCGCGAGCCTCGTCTAGAGGCCGAGCCGGGCCCGGCACGTCGCGACGACGTCGGGCAGCTGCTCGACGAGGGCGGCGACGGCGGCCTCGCGCTCGGGTGCCACCGCGGCGAGCGGCAGCGTGATGCGGACATTGCCCTGGGTGAGGGCGCCCATCGCCGCGAGCACGTGGCTGGGCTCGAGGGTGTCCGACGTGCAGGCCGACCCCGACCCGACCGCGAGCCCGCGCCGGGCCAGCTCGTCGACGATCGTCTCCCCGTCGACGTAGAGCACCGAAAAGGTGCACACGTGGGGCAGCCGGTCGTCCGGGTCGCCGACGACGTCGACGTCCTCGATGGCCGCGGCCGCCTCACGGACCCGCGCCACGAGGGCGCGGGCGGCGCTCCCTTCGTCGTCGGCGACCGCCGCGGTCTGCTGCCACGCCTCCGCGGCCGCGAGGGCCGTCGGGACGTCGACCGGGTCGAGGGCGAGACCCCCTTCGTAGGGGCTCGGCGGGTGGTGGGGTGCGACCCGCGTGCCGGTGCGGACGACGAGCACCCCGAGGCGCGGCCCGCCCCAGGTCGTCGCGTCGCCGACGAGCACGTCGAAGTCGCGCACCGGCAGGTCCCGCCCCAGCCCGGCGCGAGCGTCGACGATCAACGGCACACCGTGCCCGGTCGTGATCACGCGGGCCGCGGCGAGGGGCTGGCGGGTACCGACCTCCTGGTTGGCCGACTGCAGCACCGCGAAGGGGGTCTCCGGGGTGACCGCCTCCGCCCACGCCGTGAGGTCGACCGCGCCGGTGGGGGAGACGGAGACCTCCACCGGGGGCGTCTCGCCCGCCCGCAGCCATCGCAGGACGGCGGAGTGCTCCACGGCCGAGGCCACCGGGGCGCCGGGCAGGCGCCGTCGGCCGCGGGCAAGTAGCTCCAGCGCCGCCCGGGTGGCCTGGGCACCGCTCGCGTGCAGCGTCACCTCGTCGGTGCGCACCCCGAGGCCCCGGGCGACGACCTCTCGGGCCCGGTCGAGCAGGGTCCGGCTGCGACGCGCCGCGGCGTGCCGGGCCGAGGGGTCCGCCCAGGCCACGTCGTGCGCCGCCAGCAGGGTGTCGCGGGCGCCCGGCAGCAGGGGGCCGGGGGTCGCGTCGAGCAGGCCCGACGCGCCTTGCGCGGAGGGGCTGCCGGGTGCCGTGTCGCAGGGGGCGCTCCCGGACGAATCGCTCTGTCTCGCCACGTGTCGAGGCTAATGCCCCCCTTCGCAGGGAGTGTGGGTGACCTGCGGTAACGTGATCCCCGTCTTCTGAAAACTTCGGACCAGTAGTAGGTGCCCCTTGCCTGTGTCTTCGAGCGCGAACTCCCGGCGGACCCGCCGCGGAGTCGGTGCCATCGGACTTGTCATCGCCGTCGTGGCTCTCTCGGCCTGCAGCGCGGTCGGTGTCAACACCGACCCCAAAAACGGGTACCTGCCCGAGGGGGTCACGGATGAGTCCCAGATCGTGGAGAACCTCTGGATCTGGGCCTGGGTCGCGGCGCTCGCCGTCGGGGTCCTCGTCTGGGGCCTGATCCTGTGGTGCATGGCCGCCTACCGTCGCCGTAAGGACGACGACGGCTCGCTGCCGGTCCAGCTGCAGTACAACGTCCCGCTGGAGATCCTCTACACCGTGGTCCCCATGCTCATGGTGGGGGCGCTCTTCTACTACACACAGGACGCCACGACCAAGCTGCAGGACGTCTCGCAGGAGCCGGACCAGACGATCAACATCGTCGGCAAGCAGTGGAGCTGGGACTTCAACTACGTCGACGAGGGCGTCCACGAGGCGGGCCAGATGGCCGAGCTCGACGGCAAGGAGGGCGCGGAGGAGGCTCTGCCGACGCTCTACCTGCCGAAGGGGGAGCGCGTCGAGTTCGTGCTGACCTCCCGCGACGTCATCCACTCCTTCTGGGTTCCGGCCTTCCTCGAGAAGATGGACGTCAACCCGGGCATCGTCAACCGCTTCCAGGTGACGCCCAACCAGACCGGCACCTTCCAGGGCAAGTGCGCCGAGCTGTGCGGCGCCTACCACTCGCAGATGCTCTTCAACGTCAAGGTCGTCGAGCCGGCTGAGTTCGACAAGCACATGGCCGACCTGAAGGCCAAGGGCCAGACCGGCCTGCTCGACAACGGGCTCAACCGCGAGAAGATCAACCCGCGCGACCAGGATCTCCTGGGCGAGGACGACTCCGCGCGCACCTCCGAGGAGAACTGATGTCGACCGCATCCGGCGCACTCGCCAGGAACACGAACGAGGCCGACGTCTCGGAACGCACGATCGCGAGGCGTGAGAAGGCAGGCTCGCAGTTCTTCCGCTACATCACGACGACCGACCACAAGGTCATCGGCAACCTCTACATGGTCACCAGCTTCGTGTGGTTCCTCCTCGGAGGACTCATGGCCCTGGTCATCCGGCTCGAGCTGTGGGCCCCGGGCCTGCAGGTGGTGGACAACCCCGAGCAGTTCAACGAGATGTTCACGATGCACGGCACGATCATGCTGCTGCTTTTCGCGACGCCGGCCTTCGCGGCCTTCGCCAACGCGCTGATGCCGCTGCAGATCGGTGCCCCGGACGTCGCCTTCCCGCGGCTGAACATGTTCGCCTACTGGCTCTACCTCTTCGGCGGCATCATCGCTGCCGGTGGTCTGCTCACCCCCGGTGGCGCGGCCTCCTTCGGCTGGACCGCCTACACGCCGCTGTCCGACCCGACCTACAGCCCCGGGATCGGTGGTGACCTGTGGGTCTGGGGCCTGGCGCTCAGCGGGTTCGGCACGATCCTCGGTGCCGTCAACTTCATCACCACGATCATCTGCATGCGCGCGCCCGGCATGACGATGTTCCGGATGCCCATCTTCACCTGGAGCGTGCTGATCACCTCGGTCCTGGTCCTCATGGCCTTCCCGATCCTGGCCGCCGCGCTCATCGGCCTCGGCGTCGACCGTCGCTTCGGTGGGCAGATCTTCGCTGCGGAGAGCGGTGGAGCACTGCTCTGGCAGCACCTCTTCTGGTTCTTCGGGCACCCAGAGGTCTACATCCTCGCCCTGCCGTTCTTCGGAGTGATCTCCGAGATCCTCCCGGTCTTCTCCCGCAAGCCGATCTTCGGCTACAAGACGCTGGTCTTCGCGACCATCGCCATCGCGGCGCTGTCCGTCTCCGTGTGGGCGCACCACATGTACGGCACGGGTCAGGTCTTCCTGCCCTTCTTCGCGATCATGACGATGGCGATCTCGGTACCGACGGGGGTGAAGTTCTTCAACTGGATCGGCACGATGTGGGGCGGCAAGCTCGTCTTCGCCACCCCGCTGATCTGGGCGATCGGCTTCCTCGTGACCTTCCTCTTCGGTGGTCTGACCGGTGTCATCATGGCCAGCCCCGCGCTGGACTTCCACATCACCGACACCTACTTCATCGTCGCGCACTTCCACTACGTGCTCTTCGGCACGATCGTCTTCTCCTTCTTCGGCGGGCTGTACTTCTGGTGGCCCAAGCTCACCGGCAAGATGCTCGACGAGGGCCTGGGCAAGCTGCACTTCTGGCTGCTGTTCATCGGCTTCCACATGACCTTCCTCATCCAGCACTGGCTGGGCGTCGAGGGCATGCCGCGCCGCTACGCGGACTACATGCCGGAGGACGGCTTCCAGCTCGCCAACCAGATCTCCACGGTCGGCTCGCTCATCCTGGCGGCCAGCTTCCTGCCCTTCTTCTACAACGTGTGGAAGACGGCCGTGAGCGCACCCAAGGTCGAGGTCGACGACCCGTGGGGCTATGGAGGCAGCCTGGAGTGGGCGACCTCCTGCCCGCCGCCACGGCACAACTTCACGTCGATCCCGCCGATCCGCTCCGAGCGTCCGGTCTTCGACATGAACCACCCCGAGTACGCACCGGCTGCCATCCGGTCGCGCCACGAGCGCGCCGCGGTCGCCGCCACCTCCAACACCGACGGTGAGGGCACCCGATGAAGACCGAGGTCAACTTCTTCGCTGGCATCGGCATCTTCTTCGCCGCGGTCGCCGCGTGGTACGGCCTGTGGACCGACTGGTCAGAGCCCGTCGGATGGGTCACGCTCTTCCTGAGCGCGGGCATGGGCCTGATGATCGCCTTCTTCCTGTGGAACACGGCGCGCAAGCTCCCCGCCCGTCCGGACGACGACGAGGACGGCGAGATCGAGATGGCCGAGGGCCCCTACGGTGCCTTCGCCCCGTACTCCTGGTGGCCGCTGTGGCTCTCGCTCTCGGGCTCGATCATCTTCCTCGGCGTGGCCGTGGGCCTGTGGGTTGCCGCCTTCGGCGTCATCCTCGGCGTCTGGGCCGTCTGCGGCTGGGTCTTCGAGTACTACAAGGGTGAGCACGCCCACTGACCTCAGCGCGTACACTGGCTGAAGGGGCCACGGACCACGGTCCGGGCCCCTTCTGTCGTGCGCGGGGCGGGGATCCCGCCCGACACCTGCGTCAAACCTCTGGGGGTGTGTCCGTGCTCGTCGTCCGTCGCCTGCGCCTGATCGCGTTGGCCCTCGTCCTGTCCCTGCTCGTCGCGTCGTGCGCGGGTGGTGGGGACTCGCCCGGTGAGGCCGACGGCTCGTCCGGCAATTCCTCCTCGAGCTCGACCGCAGCCAAGGACCTGCCGCCGGCCGAGATCAAGGTCAACCCCGCCAAGGGCACGAAGGGCGTCATGCCCGACGACGAGATCAACGTCCAGGTCATGCGGGGCACGCTCACGGACGTCCAGGTGACCGGCGCCGGCCGTGCCGTCGAGGGCGAGATCGACGGGCAGTCGTGGACCTCCACGCAGCGGTTGGCTCCCGACACCACCTACACCGTGGCGGTGACGGCGGACGGCCCCGAAGGCGGCTCGACGACCCAGAAGTCGACCTTCACCACGCACGCCCCGGAGGTGACGGCCACCTACGGCATCGTCTACGACCAGCAGACCGTCGGTGTCGGCATGCCGGTGAGCATCCAGTTCGACTCCGAGGTGACGGACAAGAAGTACCGCACGGCGATCGAAAAGGCCGTCTCGGTCAAGACGACGCCGCAGACCGAGGGCTCGTGGGGGTGGCTCGACAACCGTCAGCTGATGTGGCGGCCCAAGGACTTCTGGGCCCCGGGTACCACGGTGTCGGTCGACGCGCCGCTCACCGGCTTCCAGACCGGTGAGGACAAGTGGGTCGCCGAGGACCGCTCCGGGTCGATGACGATCGGGCGCGAGCAGATGACCCGGGTCGACATCGACAAGCACACGATGACCGTCACCCGAGGCGGCAAGCAGGTCAAGTCCTTCCCGGTGAGCAGCGGCAAGCCGGGCAAGGACACTGAGACCCGCTCCGGGATGAAGGTCGTCATCGGCAAGCAGCGCGAGATGACGATGGACTCGGCGACCGTGGGCATCGACAAGGGCGAGCCGGGTTACTACAAGGTCGACACCAACTTCAACGTGCGCGTCACCTGGACGGGGGAGTTCGTGCACTCGGCGCCCTGGTCGGTCGGTGCGCAGGGCAGCAGCAACGTCTCCCACGGGTGCGTCAACGTCGCACCGGCGGGTGCCGAGTGGTTCTACGACAACTCCTTGCCCGGCGACCCGGTCGACTTCACCGGCTCCGAGCGAGAGTTCCTGCCCACCGAGGGCATCGGCGTGTGGCAGTACAGCTACGACGAGTGGCAGGAGCAGAGCGCCACGGCCTGAGGGGCGCCACGCCGTGCGCGACCGTGGCGCTCGGGTCACCCCCAGCCGAGCTCGTGGAGCCGCTCCTCGTCGATCCCGATGTGGTGCCCGGCCTCGTGGACGATCGTGATCGCGATCTCCTCGCGCAGCTCGGCCGCGTCGGCGCACATCCGGGTCAGGGGCCCGCGGAAGAGGATGATCCGGTCCGGGAGCGCACCGGCGGCCCAGCCACCATCACGCTCGGTGAGGGGGGTGCCGAGGTAGATGCCCAGCAGGTCGGTCTGCTCCTCGACCGGCCACGACGGGTCGACGTGCTCGGGGCCCGGCTCCTCCTCGACGAAGAAGGCGACGTTGTCGAGCATGGCGAGCAGCTCCTGGGGCACCTCGTCGAGGGCCTCGCCCACGAGCCGCTCGAAGTCCTCCGCGCTGATGGTGACCACCTCAGACCGCCTCGGGGGTGGTGAGGTCAGTGGCCTCAGGCAGGGTGCGAGAGCCCATGGCCGGTGTGCTGCCCCGGCCGGTGACCCGGTGGATGTGGAAGAGGGCGATCCCGAGCAGGAGCAGACCCAGGCTCGTCAGCGCCAGGCGGGCGAGGGAGGTCGCCGCCAAGGGGACGACCACAGCGGTCAGCGTGGCATTGAGGACGAGCATGACGAAGGTCGAGACCGAGGCTGCCGTCCCGCGCGCGTGCGGCACGGTGTCGAGCAGCGTGAGCTGGTAGACGGGCAGCGAGATCCCCGTGCCGAAGGCGATGGCCGTGGGGCCGACGACGGCCCAGGGGAGCGTCGCCGTCGCCGGCAGCATGGCCAGGACCACGCCCAGCAGCGCCCCGGAGAGGGCCACGACCTGACCCCCGACGATGAGCCGCGCACCGCTGACCCGCTCCGCCAGACGGCCGTTGGTGAAGGACCCGAGGACCATGCCGGCGACCATCGGCACGAAGAAGACCCAGAAGTCCTGCTCGCCGAGCCCGAGCAGCGTCACGATGAAGATCGGCGCGGCCCCGATGTAGAGGAACTGCCCGGCGAAGGAGAGGGCCGAGGCTGCTGACAGCAGCTGGAAGCGGGGCATCCGCGCCACCGAGACGACCCCACCGAGGACGGAACGCACGTCGAGGGGTGTCCGCAGGTGGGGCGGGTGGCTCTCCGGGAGGAGGATGAGCACGGTGATCGCGATGATGGCACCGAAGACCGAGAGGAACCAGAAGACGAGCGGCCAGGGCCCGGCGAGCAGGAGCCAGCCACCGATGATCGGGGCGATGGCCGGGCCGATGCCGAAGATCATCGCGATGGTGCTCATCAGTCGTTGGGCCCGAGCCCCTTCGAAGAGGTCGCGCACCACGGTGCGCGAGACGATCGTCCCCGCCCCGGCGGACATCCCCTGCAGGACGCGGAAGGCGAGGAGGACGGGCAGCGAAGGGGAGAGGGCGCACCCGATCGAGGCGAGGGCGTAGACCGCCGCTCCCGTGACCATCACGGGTTTGCGGCCGATGGCATCGCTGAGCGGCCCGTGGAAGAGGCTCATCAGGGCGAAGGCCCCGAGGTAGGCGCTCACGACGAGCTGCATGGAGGCGTCCGACACCTCGAAGTCCTCACCCATGGACTGGAAGGCGGGGAAGGGGGTGTCGATCGAGAAGGGCCCGAACATCCCGAGCAGGGCGAGCAGCACCGTCGTCACGGCCAGCGGCGCGGTGCGGGGTGGGGCTGCGGAGAGCCGGGATCGGATCATCGGGGTCATCCTCGCACCGGGGGTGACGCCCTTCGTCGGCGGTCTCGCACGCGACACGACGCAGGCCCCGGAGGACAACCTCCGGGGCCTGCGTCGTGAGCGGTGGGGATCAGTGCGTGGAGACCTTGTCCCCGGCCTCGATCGCCTCGTGGCCGTGCTCGTGGTGGGCCGCCTCCAGCTCCGCCGGGGTGACCGGCTGGACGGCCCCGTCGAAGTAGAAGGAGTGCAGCCGGGCACGCAGCTTGTTCTTGCGGGCCTTCTTCTTGTCCTCGACGCCGTTGGCGTCGACGGCCGGCTCGAGCTCCAGGGGAGCGACCGCCTCGTGCTGGACGAGGGTCCAGCGCGTGTGCGGGTCGAGCGGCTCGTGGATCTCGTGGAAGTCGCCGGCGGCACCGCGCTGGATGCGCCCGGTCTCCCGCCCGTGCAGGACGAGGTCGCGGTCGTGGCGCTGCAGGCTCAGGCAGATCCGCTTCGTCGCCCAGAAGGCGATGACCGGGCCGACGAAGGTCAGCACGCGCAGGATCTGCGTGATGTCGTTGATCGACATGCCGAACTTGATGGCGATGATGTCGTTGCTCGCGGCAAACATCAGCACGCCGTACAGGGTCAGCGCCGCCATGCCGAGCGCGGTGCGGGTCGGGGCGTTGCGCGGGCGGTCGAGCAGGTGGTGCTCGCGCTTGTCACCGGTGACCCAGGCCTCGATGAAGGGGTAGGCGATCATGCCGCCGTAGAAGGCGGGGATGACCATGAGCGCACCGACGATGACCGGCCAGGCCCACGTGAAGCCGAAGGTCTCGAACTCCATGAAGCCGGGCAGCAGGCGCAGCGCGCCGTCGGGGAAGCCCATGTACCAGTCGGGCTGGGCGCCTGCCGTCGTCGCGTTGGGCTCGTAGGGGCCGTGCACCCAGACCGCGTTGATCTGGACCAGCGCGGAGATCAGCGCGATGCCACCGAAGACGATGAAGAAGAAGCCACCGGCCTTGGCCGCGTAGACCGGCATGACGGGGAAGCCGACGACGTTGTCGTTGGTCTTGCCCGGGCCGGGGTACTGGGTGTGCTTCTGCAGCGCGACGAGCACGATGTGCACGGTGAAGAGCGCGATGAGCAGCGCGGGCAGCAGGAGGATGTGCACCGAGTACAGGCGCGGGATGATGTCCTCGCCCGGGAAGGTGCCGCCGAAGAGGCCGTAGCTGAGGTAGCTGCCGATGACCGGAGCGGCGACCATGAAGCCCTGCGCGGCGCGCAGACCCGTACCGGAGAGCAGGTCGTCCGGGAGGGAGTAGCCGGCGAAGCCCTCGACGAGAGCGAGGAGCGACAGGACGCAGCCGATGACCCAGTTGAGCTCACGCGGCTTGCGGAAGGCGCCGGTGAAGAACACGCGGAGCATGTGCACCGACAGGGCCACGATGAAGAGCAGCGCGGACCAGTGGTGGATCTGCCGGATGAGCAGACCGCCCTTGACGTCGAAGGAGATGTCGAGGGTGGACGCGTAGGCGCGGGACATCTCGACGCCTTGGAGCGGCGCGTAACTGCCCTCGTACGTCGTGTGGCCCATCGACGGGTCGAACCAGAAGGTCAGGAAGACCCCGGTGAGCATGCACACGATCATCGAGTACATGGCGATCTCACCGAGCATGAAGGACCAGTGGTCCGGGAAGACCTTGCGCATGAGGTACCCGACGCCCTTGGCGGCGCCGGTCCGGTCGTCGATCCAGCCGGCGACGCCGCCGACCTTCTTCACGCCGGGGGAGAGGGGCGCCTTGGCCGGTGCGTCATCGGCACGAAGGGCGTCCGCGGGACGGGCGTTGGCGGTCACGATCAACCACGCTCCCAGAAGCTCGGGCCGACCGGTTCCTGGAAGGGCTGGTCAGCGATGAGGTAACCCTCGCTGTCGACGGTGATCTTCAGCTGCGGCAGCGGGTGGCCGGCCGGGCCGAAGATGACCTCGCAGTCATTGGTCACGTCGAAGGTGGACTGGTGGCAGGGGCACAGCAGGTGGTGCGTGGTCTGCTCGTAGAGGCCGACGGGGCAGCCGACGTGGGTGCACACCTTGGAGTAGGCGACGATGCCCTGGTAGCCCCACTCGCGGGCCTTGCGGCCCTTGTCGGTGTCCTGGAAGTCCTTCGGGTCCAGACGCATGAGCAGGACGGAGGCCTTGCTCATCTCGTTGAGCTTGCCGTCGTGCAGGCTCAGCAGGCCCTCGGGCTGGATGTGGAAGACCGAGCCGATGGTGACGTCGCTCGGCTTGATCGGCGTGTCCTCGGGGTCGCGATGCAGACGCAGCTTTTTGGCGACGTACTTGCCGTCCTTGCCCTTCTCACCGTTCCAGAAGGTGACCGACAGGTCATTGCGCGGCAGCGGGCCGAGCGAGCCACCGATCTGGACGAGCAGCGGGACGGCGAAGAGGCCCATGGCCGCACCGAAGGTCATCTTCAGCAGCGGACGACGGGTGAGCTGCGAGCTCTCGCCGCCCTCGAGCATCGTGTCGACGAAGCCCTGGCGGTCCTCGTCGCTCGAGCGCATCGGGTGACGCATCTCGACGACCTCGGTGTCGGGCATGAGCGTCTTGGCCCAGTGCACGGCACCCAGACCGATGCCGAGCAGGCTGAAGGCCAGGCCCAGCCCGAGGAGCAGGTTGGACAGGCTCATCTCTTCTGTGAAGGGCACCCACACCTGGGTGTCCACGTCGACCATGAAGTAGGCCACGAGGAAGAGCACCGTGCCCAGGATCGACAGCAGGAAGAGGGTCGCGACCTGTCGCTCGGCGCGGTTGGCCGCCTTGTCGTCGAGGTCGGCATTGCGCAGCACGTGGGGCGGCAGCCCCGGGTTCGCGAACCGCTCCGGGATACCACCGGAGCCCTGCACGTGGCCCTGGTCGAGGCGCACCGGCTCGGAGCCCGTGGGCTCCTCCGGCTGTGCCCCTGTCGGGGTGTGCTCACTCATCTGTCGAAGGTCCTGTCTGTGTGGCGATGGTCAGTGATCAGGCGGACTTCTGGCCGAGCCAGACGGCGAAGCCCACGAGGAGGCCCAGGCCGATGGTCCAAATGAAGAGTCCCTCGGGGACCGGGCCCAGGCTGCCCAGCGGGTTGCCTCCGGGGTTGCCGGCCTCCTGCTGCGCCTCGAGGTAGGCGATGACGTCGCGCTTGCTCTCCGGGCTGAGGTTGGCGTCGTTGAAGACGGGCATGCTCTGCGGGCCGGTCTCCATGGCCTCGTAGATGTGCTTGCCCGAGACACCCTGCACGGACGGGGCGTCCTTGCCGCGAGTCAGGGCGCCGCCCGCGCCGGCGCTGTTGTGGCACATGGCGCAGTTGACGCGGAAGATCTGGCCACCCTTGCCCGGGTCGCCCTTCGAGCCGTCGGTGTACTCCTCGTCGGGGACCGACGGGCCGGGGCCGAGCGTGGCGACGTAGGCCGCGATGTCGGAGATCTCCTCGTCGGTGAACTTCACCTGCAGGTCGTCCTTGGCCTGGACGCCGGGCTCGGTCATCGGCATGCGGCCGGTGCCCATCTGGAAGTCGACCGAGGCAGCACCCACGCCGGCGAGGCTGGGGCCGGCCTGGTCGATGCCCAGACCGTTGGCCCCGTGGCAGGTCGCGCAGTTGGCGACGAAGAGCTTCTTGCCGTTGGCGACGCTGTCCGCGCTGGCCACGGAGGCGGTGGCCTCCTTGGGGGCCACCGCGGAGTACGCGGTGCCGGTGACGAAGAGCCCGAGCAGGAGCAGCAGGGCGATCGCCGCGGGGTGACGGCGAGAGAGGGTGGGCATGTGCAGTCCTGTCCTCGTGGAGCGGGTGGATCGGGGGAGGCGGCGCATCGGGGTCATCCGAGCAGGTAGATCGCGGCGAAGAGGGCGATCCACACGACGTCGACGAAGTGCCAGTAGTACGAGGTGACGACGGCACCCGTCTGCTGCGCGTGGCTGTAGTCACGAGTGGTGTACGTGCGGCCGATGATCAGCAGGAAGGCGATGAGGCCACCCGTGACGTGGATGCCGTGCAGGCCCGTCGTCAGGTAGAAGATCGACGCCCACGCGTCGGTCGAGATCGTCACGCCCTCGGTGACGAGGGTGGCGTACTCCAGGACCTGGCCGGAGACGAAGACGGCGCCGAAGATGTACGTGAGGATGTACCACTCACGCATGCCCCAGCCGGCGACGTTGAGCAGCGAGCCGGTGCGCGACTTTTGGCCGTGCTCGGCCTTGAGCACACCGAGCTGGCACCACACCGACGACACCACGAGGATCAGGGTGTTGGCGGCCGCGAAGGGCACGTTGAGCAGCTCGAAGTTGTGCTCCCACAGGTCGGGGCGCATCGCCCGGACCGTGAAGAAGATGGCGAAGAGTCCGGCGAAGAACATCAGCTCGCTCGACAACCAGACGATGGTCCCGACCGAGACCATGTTGGGTCGGCTGACGGGACCCATCGAGGGGTCGGCGGTCGTGTGCCCGGACACGTGTGAAGGCAGGGAGGTTGCAGTGGCCACGGGCCCATTATGTCTGTAACCGGACGCCGGTGTGCGCCACCCCCCTCCGCGAGTCTCGCGAGGCCCCTCACCGCTACGATCACAGGCATGACCGGAAGCTCCCAGCAGACCTCCTCCGCCCCCACCGTCGCGGCCGGGGAAGACGCCTCCGTCGCGGTCCGGGTCCTCGTGCACAGTGACAACATCACCATCCGCGACACGGTGCGCGCGGCGGTCGGTCGCCGGCCCGCGCGCGACGTCGAGGTCCTCTCGTGGCGTGAGTGCGCCACCGCCGACGGGGTGATCGAGGCCGTCGAGGCCGGCGGGCTGGACCTGTTGATCCTCGACGGGGAGTCCGCCAAGCTCGGTGGCATGGGCCTGTGCCGACAGCTCAAGTCCGAGGTGCTCGGGTGCCCTCCGGTCCTCGTGCTCACGGGGCGGCCGCAGGACGGCTGGCTCGCGACGTGGTCCATGGCCGACGCCGCCGTGGCCCACCCGCTCGACCCGATCGCCCTCGCCGACGCCGTCGCCGACCTGGCTCGCCGCGTGGCCGGCCGATGAGCGTACCGGGCGCCCACACCTGGCCCGCACTGCTCACCCGGCTCCTCGCGGGGGACGACCTGTCCGCGGACGAGACGTCATGGGCGATGCGCGAGATGATGTCGGGTGATGCCACGGCGGCGCAGATCGGCGGCTTCCTCGTGGCCCTGCGGGCGAAGGGGGAGACCGTCACCGAGTTGCGCGCGCTGGCCGACATCATGCTCGAGCACGCCGTGCCGATCTCGGTCGACGGTCCGACCCTCGACATCGTCGGCACCGGCGGTGACATGGCCGGCACGGTCAACATCTCGACGATGTCGGCCATCTGCATCGCCGCTGCCGGCGTGCGCGTGGTCAAGCACGGCAACCGCGCCTCGTCGTCGAAGTCGGGGTCCGCGGACGTGCTCGAGTCGCTCGGCGTCTCCCTCTCCCTCCCGGCCGACGTCGTCGGGGAGATCGCGGACCGCGCCGGCATCACCTTCTGCTTCGCCCAGACCTTCCACCCCTCCTTCCGTCACACGGCGGCACCGCGTCGCGACCTGGGGGTCGGGACGGCGCTCAACGTGCTCGGGCCGATGACCAACCCGAGTCGACCGACGTACTCGGTCGTCGGGGTGGCCGACCCGCGCGTGGCGCCCCTCATGGCCGGGGTCTTCGCCGACCGTGGGACCACGGCGCTGGTCTTCCGGGGCGATGACGGTCTCGACGAGCTGACCGTCGCCGACTCCTCCCACGTGTGGTGGGTCGCGGGTGGTTCGATCAGGGAGCTGGACCTGGCTCCGGAGCAGCTCGGGCTCACCCGCAGCCCGCTCGACTCCCTGCGGGGCGGCGACGCCGACTTCAACGCGGACGTGGCGCGACGGCTGCTGGCCGGCGAGCGCGGACCCGTGCGCGATGCCGTGGTGCTCAACGCCGGTGCGGCGGTCGCCCTGGCGCAGACCGGCCCCCACCACCCGGACGACGCGGTCGCTGCGGTCAGGGCGGGCATGGACACGGTCGAGGAGGTCCTCGACTCGGGCCGCGCCGCGGAGCAGCTCGAGCGCTGGGTCACGGCGACGCGGGAGGCCCGGCCAGCCTCCTGAGGGGAGGGGTCAGGGCTGGCCCGCTCGGGCCGGAGCGTCAGGGGGTCGCGGACTACTCGAGGCCGATGCTGAAGGCCGCGTCGAGGTCGTGACGGCTGTAGGCGCGGAAGGCGATCTGCGTCGACGTGTCGACGATGCCCTCGACCTTGTTGAGCCGGCCGGCGATGACGTCGTCGAGCTCCTCGTGCTGGTGGACGCGCACCATGGCGATCAGATCGGCGTCGCCCGCGACGGAGTAGACCTCGCTCACACCGTCGAGGCCGGCCACGGTCTCGGCCACCTCGGGGATGCGTGAGGTCTCGGCGTGGATGAGGACGATGGCAGTGATCACGAGGCCCACCCTAGAGCAGGAGCCAGAGCGCCGTGGGCCGCAGCGGCCCCTCCCACCGGGCAGGTCCACTCGCCGTCGATGTCGACGAGCCGGGTGCCCTCGGTCTCGAGCCAGCGCACGACCAGCTCGGTCTCCTCGGGCAGCGCGCTCGTGCCGGGACCGGTGGGCGCGGGCACGACCTCGGCGCTGGCCCGCAGCGCGGCGACATAGGGCATCGGGTCGGCGCCCGCGGGGGAGTGCGAGCTGCCGGCGAGGCGCCCGTGACGGATGCACATGAGGTCCCAGCCCCCGCGTGGGGTGCGGCGGGCGGCGATGATCTCGGGCGACTCCCGGACCGGCGTCGCACGCTGGCTGCGCGAGGTCGCCCGCACGAGCGAGCCGAGCCGGTCGCGCAGGACCGCCGCCTCCTCGTAGCGCTCGTCGACCGAGAGGGAGGACATGCGCTCACGGACCGCGGCGACCGCGGGTCGGACGTCACCGACGAGCACGGCCGCTGCCTCCGCGACGGTGATCGCGTACTCGTCGACGCCGACCGCGCCGGTGCAGGGGGCGGCGCAGCGGCCCATGTCGGCGAGCGCGCAGGCCGACGTTGGGCGGGTCGGTGACAGTCGGGTCAGGCACTGCCGCAGGGGGACCGCGTCGTGCAGTGCGGCCGCGGCGTCCTCTGCCGCACCGCGGGTGCCGAAGGGGCCAGCCCAGGCCAGGTCGTCGGCACCGATGGTGCGCACGATCGACAGCCGGGGGAAGGCCTCGTCGGTCAGCTTGAGCCACCACACCTTGTCCGGGCGGCGCGAGCGCGTGTTGTAGCGCGGCCGGTGCCGGGCGATGAGACGCAGCTCGCGCACCTGGGCCTCGAGGGTCGTCGCGCAGACGATCGGGGTGATCTCCGCGGCCAGCCGCACCATCTCGCCCATGCGACGACGCTGCTCCGAGGCCGTGAAGTAGCTGCGGGCCCGCGCCCGGATGTCGACCGAGGTGCCGACGTAGAGCACCTCGCCGCGGTCGTCCTTGAAGACGTAGACCCCGGGCGCCGAGGGCAGCCCGTCGGCGAGGACCCGCTTGCGCCGGACCTCGTCGCTGACCCGGTTGGTGTACGAGCCGAGCTCCTCGAGGGTGTCGACCCCGACGGACCCGAGTCGCCCGATGAGGCCGTGGAGCACGTCGACCGTCGCGCGGGCGTCGTGCAGGGCCCGGTGGTCGGGCGTCGTCGTCGCACCGAAGTACTGGGCGAGCGTGCCCAGCTTGTGGTTGCGCACCTCGTCGCGGGAGACGACCTGCCGGGCGAGGTGGACGGTGTCGATGACCTGCGGCCCCGGCCAGCGCAGCCCGTGCGCCGCGCACGCCGCCTTGAGGAAGCCGATGTCGAAGCCGGCGTTGTGGGCCACGAGCACCGCGCCGCGGGCGAACTCGAGAAAGCTGGCGACGGCCTCACCCGTGCTGGGGGCGTCGCGGACCATGGCGTCCGTGATACCGGTCAGCGACTGGATGAAGGCGGGGATCGGCTCGCCGGGGTTGACGAAGGTCTGCAGCTCGCCGAGCTCCTCGCCGCCGCGCACCTTGACCGCGCCGATCTCGGTGATGCCGCAGTCACGGGCGGAGCCGCCCGTGGTCTCGAGGTCGACGACGACGAAGGTGACCTCGGCCAACGGGGTGCCGAGGTCACCGAGCCTGTCCTGGACGACCTCCATGACGACGACCGTAGGTGCGGGCACCGACAACGGGGCGCAGACACGGCGTGGGAGGGTGGCCGCATGCGCGCGATGGACGACCTGGCCGACGTCTCCGACTTCTACCGACACTTCGCCGAGCACGAGGCGAAGGGGGAGTCCGCCACCTTCGAGGACTGGGCGCGGGGGGTCGCGGACGACCCCGAGGTCCGCGCCCTCCTCGAGGAGCTGCCGGTGGGCAAGCGGCAGCCCAACCTCGTCTTCGCGGCGGCCCGCTGGCACGGTGCGCTCACCCCTTCGGCCTACGACGGGCCCGGTGGGCTGCGCGAGGTGCTCCGCGAGCACTGGCCGCGGGTGCGCGAGACGGTGCTGGCCCGCTCGACCCAGACCAACGAGGTCGGTCGGTGCGCGACCCTCCTGCCGGTGCTCGGTGGGCTCGAGGGCCCGCTCGCGCTGCTCGAGGTCGGGGCGAGCGCCGGCCTGTGCCTGCACCCTGACCGGTGGTCCTACCGCTACGTCGGCGAGGCAGGCGACGAGCTGTACCGCCTCGACCCCGCCGACGGGCCCTCACCGGTCGTGCTCGAGTGCGTGCTGCAGGGAGCGGCGCCGGTGCCGTCCGCGCTGCCGGAAGTCGTCTGGCGCGGCGGCATCGACCTCAACCCGCTCGACCTGTCGACTCCGGACACGGCGCGGTGGCTCGAGACGCTCGTGTGGCCTGAGCACGACGACCGGCGGGCACGTCTCGCGGCAGCCTGCGCGGAGGTCGCGGACGTGCCCGTCGACATCGTCCGCGGTGACCTCCTCGAGGACCTCGACCAGCTCGTGGACCGGGCCCGTGAGCAGGCCCCGGACGCGACGCTGGTCCTCTTCCACTCGGCGGTCATCGCCTACCTCGACGACGAGGGGCGGGCACGCTGGCAGCAGCTGGCCCACGACGTCGTCGCCCGCGTCCGCGCCGCCGGCGGCCGCGCCCACTGGGTGTCCAACGAGGGCGCCCGCGTGCTGCCCGACGTCACCGCGACCGCGACGTGCGCGGGGGAGGGCAGCGACTTCTGCCTCGGCCTCGACGGCTCGGCCGTCGGCTGGACCCACGGCCACGGCCGCCGCCTCACCTGGTGCTGATCTTCGCCGCCCGTGACGGTGGGGCAGGGCGGGTTGGTCGCGGACGAAGGGTGGGGCGACACTGCCGACGTCCCTGCGTCCTCCTGTGGCCGGTGCGTCCCCTCGAGACGGTCGCTGCGCGACCTCCTCGGGGAGCGGGAGGTCGTGCAGCGCAGAGGGTTGTCGGGGGTCGCTCCTAGCGTGGTCGGTGTCGGGAAGGACCCGGCGACGACGAGGAGGTGACGGACATGACCCGTCGACCACTGCCGCTGACGATCGACTGCGGCACCTGCCCGGTCCGCGACATCGGCTGCGCCGACTGCATGGTGACCGCGCTGGGGAGCGCGTCCACCCCCGCTGACCCGGACCCGCAGCTCCTGCCGCTCGGTCGGCGGGAGCGCGAGGTGATCTCCCGGCTCATCGCCGTGGGCCTGGTGAGCGCCGAGACGGCGAACGAGGCCCGTGCGGTGCACGAGCCTCGTTCGGACTACGAGGACCTGCGCCGGCACGCGGTCTGACCCGCGCGCCGGCTGGCCGGTGGTCAGCTGCCGTAGAGGCCCTCCACCTCGTCCTCGAAGTCGCGCATGATGACATTGCGCTTGAGCTTCATCGACGGGGTGAGCGTGCCGTTGTCCTCGGTGAAGTCCTCCGCGAGGACGGAGAACTTGCGGATCGACTCCGCCTTGGAGACGGCCTTGTTGGCCTCGTCGACCGCGCCCTGGATCTCGGCGAGGACGGTCTCGTTGGTCCGGGCCTGCTCCACGGTCAGGGAGCCGAGGCCGTTGTTGGCCGCCCAGCCCGGCAGCATCTCCTCGTCGAGGGTGACGAGCGCGGCGATGAAGGGCTTGCCGTCGCCGACGACGAGGCACTGGCTGATGAGCGGGTGCGCGCGCAGCCGGTCCTCCAGGACACCGGGGGCGACGTTCTTGCCGCCGGCCGTCACGAGGATCTCCTTCTTGCGGCCGGTGATCTTCAGGTAGCCGTCCTCGTCGAGCTCGCCGAGGTCACCGGTGCTGAACCAGCCGTCGCGGATCGCGTCCTCGGTGGCCGACTCGTTGTCGTGGTACCCGCGCAGCACGTTGAGGCCCTTGATGAGGATCTCGCCGTCCTCGGCGATCCGCAGGGAGACGCCGGGCAGCGGCGGGCCCACGGTGCCGATCTTCACCTTGTCGGGCAGGTTGACCGTCGCGGGGGCGGTCGTCTCGGTCAGCCCGTAGCCCTCGAGGATCGTCACGCCGATGCCACGGAAGAAGTGGCCCAGGCGGGTACCCAGCGGCGCGCCGCCGGAGACCGCGTACTCGACCTGGTTGCCCATCTTGGCCCGCAGCTTGCTGTAGACGAGCTTGTCGAAGACGGCGTGCTGGACCTTGACCTTGAGCGGGATCGAGCCGGAGTCCTTGCCCTCGGACCACGCGATGGCGGTCTCGGCGGCCTTGGCGAAGATCTTGCCCTTGCCGTCGGCCGTCGCCGTCTCGTTGGCCTTGTTGAAGATCTTCTCGAAGACGCGGGGCACCGCGAGGATGAAGGTCGGCTTGAACGACTGGAAGTCGTCGAGGATGTTGGCGATGTCGGCGCTGTGGCCCATGCGCGCCTCGGCGCTGACCGCGAGCACCTCGATGAAGCGGGCGAAGACGTGCGCGAGCGGGAGGAAGAGCAGCGTCGAGGCGTCCTCACGCTGGACGACGTCGCCGAGCTTGGCCGTCGCGTTTTCCGCCAGACCGAGGAAGTTGTCGTGGGTGAGCTCGCAGCCCTTGGGGCGACCGGTCGTGCCCGAGGTGTAGATGATCGTGGCGAGCGAGCTGCGCTCCTGGGAGGCGATGCGCTCGTCGAGCTGCTCGTCGCCGACCTGCGAGCCGCCGGCGGTGAGCGTGTCGAGGTCACCGTTGTCGATGACGAAGACCTGCTCCAGCGTGGTGAGGTTGGCGCGCGCCTCCTCGGCGACAGCAGCGTGCTTGGCGGTCTCGACGACGAGGAAGCGGGTACCGGAGTCCTTGACGATCCACTCCACCTGCTCGGCCGAGCTGGTCTCGTAGATCGGGACGGGCACGCCGCCGGCCGCCCAGGTGGCGAAGTCGAGCAGGGTCCACTCGTACCGGGTGCGGGCCATGATCGCCAGCCGGTCGCCGGCCTGCAGGCCCTGGGCGATCAGGCCCTTGGCGAGGGCGCGCACGTCGTGGTTGAACTGGGCCGCGGTGACGTCCCGCCAGGCGCCGGCCTCCTTGACCGTGAAGGCCACCCGTTGGGGGTTCTTCTCCGCATTGCGCCCTGGCAGGTCGGCCAGGGAGTCGGAGGGGTCGCCCTCGAAGAGTCGAGGCATGACGCTGTCGTTCACGGGATCTCCTTTGTTCGCCGTGCCAGCAGACCGGAAGCTGGCTCGCGACGAGAGTACCCGTGGTCGTGGCCGACGATTTCGGAGTCGCTCCGTGACCGTGGCCATACTCTTGCCCCTGATCCGCGCCGCCCCGACCGAGAGGCCCACCGTGCTCCTGCGCCGCCCCCGTGCCGTCGTCGACGTCGTCGACGAGACCTATGTGCGTGCGGCCCCCCAGGTCGTGCGCGAGGCGCTCGACGCGCCCGGGCTGCTCGAGGGGCTGTGGCCCGGCCTGGAGCGGCAGGTCGTGCAGGACCGCGGGGCGAAGGGGGTCCGCTGGCGGGTCCGCGGCGAGGTCGAGGGCCGGGCGGAGGTCTGGCTCGAGGCATCGGGTGGCGGCACGATCGTCCACCACTTCGTCCACGGGCAGCAGGTCGGCGGGCCGCGGCGCTGGACGCAGACGCACCGGCGCCGCTGGAAGCACGGCCTCAACGAGATCAAGGATCGTCTCGAGGGCCGTTCGCGATAGTGTCGCCCGCATGGCCGACAGCACCCGATCCAGCATCGTCGTGGACGCCCCGCCCGCAGAGGTCCTCGACATCATCGCCGACCTCGAGGCGTACCCCGAGTGGGCCAAGGAGATCACGTCCGTCGAGATCCTCGCCGAGGACGGCGACGGGTGGCCCGACCAGGCGCGCTTCACGCTCGACGCCGGTGCGATCAAGGACACCTACACCCTCGACTACGCCTGGGACGTCGACGAGACCGGGGTCGGCGTCGCGTCGTGGACCCTCGTCTCCGCAACGATGCTCAAGGCGATGGACGGCTCCTACACGCTCGCGGCCCACGGTGACGGCACCGAGGTCACCTACGAGCTGACCGTCGACGTCAAGGTGCCGATGCTCGGCATGCTCAAGCGCAAGGCCGAGAAGGTCATCGTCGACACGGCGCTGCGCGACCTCAAGAAGCACGCCGAGGCCTGACCCGCACGTGCCTGCCCACCTCGTCGTCGGCGGCGGTGACCACAGCGCCCGCGTCGCCTCACGGTTGGTGGCGGGCGCGGCGCCGCACCGACGGGTGTTGCGCCCGGCGCGGGAGACCCCCTTCGTCGACCCGGTCGTCACCGCGGTCGAAGGACACCTCGACCACGTGCTCTCCGCGCTCGACCTGCCGGCGCCCGTCGTCGCCGACCTCATCGCGGCGATCCTGCCCAGCGAGCTCTCCGACCTGCTCGGCCTCGCCCGGGCGCTGACCCAGGCGGAGGCGGCCGGCGACGAGCTCGTCGCCGACGTCGACATCGAGGTCGCCCGGCTCCTCGACGTGCCGCAGCGCGTGGCACGGGCCTTCGCGGCCTTCGTCCCCGTCATCGCGCGCTGGGAGGTGCTCGTCGCCCCCGAGGGCATCGGGGCCCTGCCCGTGCCCACGCACCCCCTGCTCACGGCCCTGCGGGAGGGCGCGGAGCTGCTCGAGGGACTCGACCGCAGCCTCGCCGACGCCGACGCGACCGCCCTCCACCTCGCGGCCCCCGGCGGCCCGGTCGGCGCTGCCCGTCGAGCCGACGCCGAGGTGCTGCTTGCCCTCATGGGCCGCACCCTCACGGCCGTCCACCCCGGGGGCGGAGCAGGAGTCGAGTACCTGCCGGCCGCCCCGTCCGAGGGCCCGCCGCGACCGCAGCGGGGTCCCGACGGCACTTGGCTGCTGCACATCGCCGTGCCCGGCGTGCCCGCCGCCGACCTCGACCTCGTGCGGCACGACGACGAGCTCGTCCTCGGGTGCGCTGGTCGCACCCGCCGGCTGCGCCTGCCGTCCGTCCTGCGACGCTGCGACATCGACCGGGCCGGCGTCGCCGGCGGCGTGCTCACCCTGACGATGACCCCCGATGCGGCGGTGTGGCCCCGTGGCTGACGACACCCAGGACACCGGCGCGCAGGAGGTCGTCATCCAGCTGCTGCGGGTGCTCTCCGAGATCGACGTCGAGGCGCTCGGTGACGGCCTGCGCCAGCTCGACACCGCGACGACCCGCCGGGCGATGACCGGCGCGAGCCTGCTCGCCGAGGCGCTGACCCGGGCGACCCTCGGCTCCGACACGGTCGCGGCGGCACTCGGCACGGAGCTCACCGAGCCACCCGTCCACGTGCCCCACCGCGAGCGCGGTGTGCGGGTCACCATCCACGACGACGAGGCCGCGAGGGCCGACGACAGCGCGAGCGAGGCGTGATGACGACGAGTCAGGGCACGGCGATCGGCATCGACGTCGGCGGCACCAAGATCTCGGGTGCACTCGTCGACGACGCAGGGCGGATCACCCACCGCGAGCAGGTGGCCACCCCCGCCGACGACACCGCGGCGATCATCGCCGCGA
The DNA here is from genome assembly GCF_052114035.1 of Janibacter sp. RAF52. Lineage (NCBI taxonomy): Bacteria > Bacillati > Actinomycetota > Actinomycetes > Micrococcales > Intrasporangiaceae > Janibacter > Janibacter sp. RAF52. The sequence continues at coordinate 478,613 of NZ_JBFRDY010000001.1, forward strand.
CGGCCGAGCTCGTCGGCACCCTCGAGTCGGTAGCCGCCGGACCGGTCGCCGGGGTCGGCATGGCCTGCGCCGCCTTCGTCGACGCCCGCGCCGGGCACGTGTGGTTTGCCCCCAACCTGCCGTGGCGCGACCTCGACCTCGCCGCCGAGGTGGGCACGGCGATCGGTCGAGAGGTCGTCGTCGACAACGACGCCAATGCCGCGGCCTGGGGGGAGTACCGCCACGGGGCGGGCAGCGACTGCGACGACATGCTCCTCGTCACCGTGGGCACCGGCGTCGGCGGCGGGTGCATCGTCGACGACCACCTGCTGCGGGGTGCCTTCGGCATCGGCGGGGAGATCGGTCACGTGACCCTCGACCCGGACGGCCCGCGCTGCGGCTGCGGCAACCACGGCTGCCTCGAGGTCTTCGCCTCGGGCACGGCGCTGGAGCGGGCAGCGCGCGAGCTCGTCGGCACGACGTCGCCGCGCGCCGAGGCGCTGCGCGAGCGGAGCGGCGGTGATGTCGAGGCCCTCTCGGGCCGTGACGTCACCGATCTCGCCCGCGAGGGTGACGTCGCGAGCATCGAGCTGCTCGACGACCTCGGGACCCACCTCGGTCGGGGGCTGGCGTCCATCTGCGCGGTCCTCGACCCCGGCCGCATCGTCATCGGGGGAGGCGTGGCCGACGCCGGCGAGCTGCTCGTCGGGCCGACCCGCACCGCCTTCGCCGCCCACCTCATCGGCCGGGGGCACCGCCCTTCGCCAGACCTGGTCCAGGCCACGCTCGGCAACGACGCCGGCATCGTCGGGGCCGCGACACTCGCCCGGGAGGCACAGGCATGACCACGAGCATCGGCATCGACATCGGGGGGACCAAGGTCTCCGGGGGCGTCCTCGACGCCGAGGGGCGCATCCTCGTGCGCACCCGGTGCGACACCCCCGACCGGTCGAGCGTGCCCCGGGTCGTCGAGGACACCATCGTCGAGGTCATCGAGGAGCTGCTCGTCCTCGCGGAGGAGGCCGGCGCGGAGCCCCCGAGCACCGTCGGTGTCGGCGCTGCCGGGTTCGTCGCCGCCGACCGCTCGACCGTCGTCTTCGCCCCCCACCTGTCGTGGCGCAACGAGCCGCTGCGGGCGGCGCTCAGCCAGCGCGTCGACCTGCCGATCTCGATCGACAACGACGCCAACGCGGCGCTGTGGGCCGAGCACCGCTTCGGCGCGGCACGAGGCGCGACGCACGCCGTGATGATCACCCTCGGCACCGGCATCGGCGGCGCCATCATCGTCGGCGGGCACCTCGTGCGCGGCCGCTACGGCATCGCCGGCGAGTTCGGCCACATGCAGGTCGTGCCCGGCGGGCAGCGCTGCGAGTGCGGCAACCGCGGCTGCTGGGAGCAGTACTCCTCGGGCAATGCCCTCGTCCGCGAGGCCCGCGGCCTGGCCATGGCCAACTCGCCGATGGCCACCGACCTGCTCGCCCACGTCGGGGGCGACCCCGCCTCGCTCACCGGTCCGATGATCACCGAGGCCGCCCGCGCGGGGGATGCCACCGCGACCGAGCTGCTCGCCGAGATCGGCCACTGGCTCGGCGTCGGTATCGCCAACCTCGCGGCCGCACTCGACCCCGAGGTCTTCGTCATCGGTGGTGGCGTGAGCGCCGCCGGCGACCTGCTCCTCGGCCCCGCCCGTGACACCTTCGCCCGGCAGCTCACCGGTCGGGGCTACCGGCCCGCGGCCACGATCGTCGCGGCTCGCTTCGGCCCCGATGCCGGGCTCATCGGTGCGGCGGCGCTGGGGGCCGAGGAGCAGATGTGAGCCTGCGCATCGCCTCGTACAACCTGCGCGCGCTGCAGGACGACGTCGCGGCGCTGGCCCGCACCGTCCGGGCCGTCGACCCGGACGTGCTGTGCCTGCAGGAGGTTCCCTGGATCGGTCCGGTCGACCACAGGATCGCCGACTTCGCCGCCCGCTGCGGGCTCGTGTGGTCCGGGCGCAGCCAGCGCGCCGGCCAGACGAGCGTGCTCACCAACCTGCGGACCAACGTCCTGTCCGTGACCCACCACCGGCTGCCCGCCCGGACGTGGCGTGACCGGCGCGGCTTCGCGGTGACGCGGGTGGCTCCCTTCGGCCACGTCCCCATCTCGATCGCGAGCGTCCACCTCAGCCTCGACGCCGACGAGCGGCTGGTCCACGCCCGCCAGATCATGGAGGGCCTGGCCGCCCACCCCGGCCCGGCGCTGCTCGCCGGCGACCTCAACGAGCAGTCCGACGGCGCCGCGTGGCAGTACCTCGGCGGGTCGATGCGCCCGGTGAGCCCGCTCGTGCCGACCTACCCCTCGGCGAAGCCCGACCGGGTGCTCGACGTCGTCTTCGCCACCCCGGACGTCACCGTCCTGCCGCACCGTGAGGTGCCGTGGGTGTGGGAGGACCTCAAGGCCGCGACCGACCACCGACCGGTGTGGGTGGACATCGAGACCACGCCTCTGCCCGAAGGGGCCGGGACCCGCACGGGGGAGTGACCGCAGCGCCTGCGGTGGTCCTCAGACGACGGCGCCGTTGCTCGGGTCGTCGTCACGGTCGCGCGGCTGGCGCACGACGACGCACACGAAGCCGCCGACGAGCAGACCCACGACAAGGACCGTCGCCCACCGGCCGACGTCCGGGCGGGCGATGGCCAGCCACAGCAGCCCGAGCACGCCCAGGGCGAGCCCGAGGAGGCCACCCCAGAAGAGGCGGTCCGTCGGTGGGGGCAGCGGCTGCGGCGGGGGCGGGGAGTAGCACTCGTCGGCATCGCCCTCGCCGGGGTCGTCGTCACCTCGCAGCAGGGCGTCGGCGACGGAGTTGGTCGGGTCGACCCGCCACGGCACGTCCGGGGTGCGGGGTCCCTCGGACCGGGCCGGCGGGAGCCGGACGTCACCGGTGGACTGGGTCGGCCGCCGTGGCGGGGCATCGAGGGGGCGCGGGAGCTGGTCGTGCTCCGGCGCGGAGCCCTCGGTCGACTCGTCGTCCCACCGGGCGATGATCGCCTCGAAGGCGGCGTCGACGTCCCGGTCGTCGGGGTGGTGCCGCTCCGCCATCTGCTGATCCGCTCGTCTCGACGTCGTCCTCGCCTCGCGGACATCCTCGCACGCGTCACCACAGCCGCCGTTACCGTAGAGTTCGCTAGCGATCAGGAGGTGGTGCGACAGTGCTGTACTGGATGCTCAAGAGGGTCTTCATCGGGCCGCTGCTCAGGGTCCTCTTCCGACCCAAGGTCGAGGGGCTCGAGCACATTCCCGCCGAGGGGCCGGCGATCCTGGCCAGCAACCACCTGTCCTTCTCCGACTCGATCTTCCTGCCGCTCGTCATCGACCGGCGGCTGACCTTCCTCGCGAAGTCCGACTACTTCACCGGCCCCGGCCTCAAGGGGTGGCTCACCGCCGCCTTCTTCCGGGGCGTCGGCCAGCTGCCCATCGACCGCAGCGGCGGCAAGGCGAGCGAGGCCGCACTGCGTGCCGGGCTGGCCGTGCTCGGTGAGGGCGACCTCCTCGGTCTCTACCCCGAGGGCACGCGCTCGCCCGACTCGCGCCTCTACCGCGGACGCACCGGTGTCGCGCGCATGGCCCTGATCGCCGGCGTGCCCGTCATCCCCGTCGCGATGATCGACACCGACAAGGCGCAGCCCACCGGTCAGATCGTCCCCAACATCCGTCAGGTCGGCGTCAAGATCGGCGCCCCTCTCGACTTCTCCCGGTACGAGGGGATGGAGGGCGACCGCTTCGTCCTGCGCTCGATCACCGACGAGATCATGTACGAGCTCATGCAGCTGTCCGACCAGGAGTACGTCGACATGTACGCGACGTCGATGAAGGAAAAGTTGCTCACCAAGGCCCGCCGGCGCGCTCGCGAGCTCCAGGAGGCCGCCCGCCCCGGTCGTGCCGTGCCCGAGCTCGAGGACATCATCGAGCAGGGCGACCGACCCGGCGAGGGCCCCTGGTCCGAGGAGAGCAAGGACGGGCTGTAGGCCGATGCTGCTGGACCCGGGGGAGAGCTCGCTGCGGCGGCACTACAACCCCTCGCCGCTCATCGACAGCGCCGGGGGGCGCGGGCTGGCGCTCTACCGCTTCGTCGCCCTCGTCTACGCCGGGATCCTCGTCGGCATCCACCAGGAGCACGTCATCCGGTGGTGGCCGATCCTGCTGTGGGGTGCCTGCGCCCTCGTCTGGTCGGTCGTCGCCCCCCTTCGCCCCCGGCCGACGACGACGGCGATCGTCCTCGAGCTGTGCCTCGCCGGCGTCGGCATCTTCGTCACCAACGTCGTCTACGACCCCGTCGAGGTGAGCAACGGCATCTCCACCGTGCCCGGGGTGTGGGCCGCCTCGCCGGTCATGGCGGGGGCCCTGCTCTCCGGGATCAAGGGGGGTGTGCTCGCCGCTGCCGTCATCGCGGCGACCAACCTCGGGCAGGCCGAGCACCCGAGCCAGCTGACCTGGCACAACATCTTCCTGCTCTTCATCCTCGGCGTGCTCGTCGGGCTCGCCGTCCAGCTCGCCCGGGAGAGCCAGCGACGCCTCGAGCAGGCGCTCGCCGTGAGCGAGCGGCTCGCCGAGCGCGAGCGGATCGGCCGGCAGGTGCACGACGGGGTGCTGCAGGCCCTGGCGCTCATCAACCGTCGCGGTCGTGAGATCGGCGGCGAAGGGGAGGCCCTCGCCGATCTCGCCGCCGACCAGGAGCGGTCGCTGCGCAGCCTCATCACCCGCTTCGAGCCGGCGGCGGGGGAGACCTCCGGCACACCCGAGAGCGAGCAGGTCACCGACCTCGCGGCCCGCCTCGCGGCGCTGCGCTCCGCCCGGGTCGAGGTCGTCCTGCCCGCCGGGGCGGTCCGGCTGCCCGCCGCCGTGACCCAGGAGGTCGAGGCCGCGGTCGTCGCCGCCCTCGACAACGTCAGCCGACATGCAGGAGAGCAGGCTCGCGCGTGGGTGCTGCTCGACGCCGACGACCAGGGCGTCGAGGTCGTCGTCCGTGACAACGGGGTCGGCATGGCCCCCGACCGGCTCGTCCGCGCCGTCGAGGAAGGGCGCCTCGGGGCGAGCAGCTCGATCCGCGGGCGCATGCTCGACCTCGGCGGCGACGCCAGCTGGCGCTCGCCCGGCACCGGCGGCACGACCGTCACCCTCACCGTGCCGGCCCATCACGTGGCAGGCTCCACCCCATGAGCGAGCCCAGCACACCCCTGAAGGTCCTCGTCGCCGACGACCACCCGCTGTGGCGGGATGCCCTCGTCCGAGACCTCGAGGAGGCCGGCTTCGAGATCGTGGGCACCGCCGCCGACGGGCCCTCGACGGTGCGCCGCACCCGCGCCACCGTCCCCGACGTGCTCGTCCTCGACCTCAACCTGCCCGAGATGCGCGGCGACGAGGTGTGCACCGCCATCGGCGACCTGACGACCAAGGTGCTCATCCTCTCGGCCAGCGGCGAGGAGCCGGACGTGCTCGCGGCCGTCAAGGCCGGGGCGAGTGGCTACCTCGTCAAGTCCGCCTCGCCCGCGGAGATCCGTGACGCCGTCACGGCGACCGGTGCCGGCGACGCCGTCTTCACCCCCGGTCTGGCCGGGCTCGTCCTCGGCGAGTTCCGCGAGATGAGCAGCCGGGCACGCACCGAGCCGGAGCCGGCGACCGCCGAGCCCAGCTCGCCCGTGCCGGAGCTCACCGAGCGCGAGACGGAGATCCTGCGCTACGTCGCCATGGGGATGACGGCCAAGGAGATCGCCGCCGACCTGGTCATCTCGCACCGGACGGTGCAGAACCACGTGCAGAACATCCTCGGCAAGCTCCACCTGCACAACCGGGTCGAGCTCACCCGCTTCGCGATCAGCCGGGGACTCGACAAGCCGGAGTGACCTCCCTTCGGTCCTGTGCGTGGACGGGTGCCGAGGCGCCGCCACGCCCGGCCTATCCTGTGGGGGTGACCACTGCAGTGCCCGCCCCCATGACCGCCGCCACCATCGACAGCGACCTGCCTGCCGCGCAGCAGCCGAGCTGGCCGGACCGTGCGGCCCTCGACAGTGCCGTGGCGCAGCTGGCGACCTATCCACCGCTCGTCTTCGCCGGCGAGTGCGACGACCTGCGCGACCGGATGGCTGCGGCGTCCGTCGGTGAGGCCTTCGTGCTCCAGGGTGGCGACTGCGCCGAGACCTTCGTCCACGCCACCGCCGACAACATCCGCGACCGGATCAAGACCGTGCTGCAGATGGCCGCCGTGCTCACCTACGGCGCTGGCATGCCCGTCGTCAAGATGGGCCGGATGGCGGGGCAGTTCGCCAAGCCCCGCAGCAAGGACGCCGAGACCCGCGACGGCGTCACCCTGCCCGCCTACCGCGGCGACATGGTCAACGACTTCGCCTTCACCCCCGAGTCGCGCGAGCCCGACCCGCAGCGCCTGCTGCGCGGGTACCACACGAGTGCGGCGACGCTGAACCTCGTGCGCGCCTTCACCCAGGGCGGCTTCGCCGACCTGCGCCGCGTGCACGACTGGAATGTCGGCTTCGTCTCCAACGCCGCCAACCGGCGCTACGAGGGCCTGGCCCGCGAGATCGACAAGGCGATGCGCTTCATGGCCGCCTGCGGTGTCGACTTCGAGGCGATGCGGGCGACCGAGTTCTGGTCCGCCCACGAGGCGCTGCTCCTCGACTACGAGCGCCCGATGACCCGCGTCGACTCGCGCACCGGCAACCTCTACGACACCTCGGGTCACTTCCTGTGGATCGGGGAGCGGACGCGTCAGATCGACCACGCGCATCTCGACTTCGTCAGCCGGATCCGCAACCCCATCGGCATGAAGGTCTCCGACAAGGCCGACCCCGACGAGCTGCTGCGGATCATCGACCTGCTCGACCCGCACCGCGAGCCCGGCCGCCTGACCTTCATCACCCGCATGGGTGCCGGCAAGATCCGCGAGGCGATGCCCGCCATCGTCGAAAAGGTCCGCGACTCCGGTGCGATGGTCACCTGGATCTGCGACCCGATGCACGGCAACACCTTCGAGTCGGCGTCCGGCTTCAAGACGCGTGACTTCGAGGACGTCGTCGACGAGGTCCGCGGCTTCTTCGAGGTGCACCGCGCGCTCGGCACCGTCCCCGGCGGTCTGCACGTCGAGCTCACCGGCAACGACGTCACCGAGTGCCTCGGCGGCGCCGAGCGGATCCTCGACGAGGACCTCAACAAGCGCTACGAGAGCGTGTGCGACCCGCGCCTGAACCACCAGCAGAGTCTCGAGCTGGCCTTCCTCACGGCGGAGATGCTCAGCCAGGGCTGAGCCCTCTCGTCCGACCTGCCGAAGACCGGGCCGCCCGGCGAAGGGTGGGGTCGATGCTGGGGAAAAAGTCCGGACCGCTTGGTCTGCCTCTCACGGGGCGCAGGCAGTCCGGACTTTTCCTTGAGTCGCGTCGACCCCACCCTTCGTCGTGCTGGCGGCGGCGCCCCCTTCGTCCTGCTGATGGTTGTGTGTTGAACAGGGAGTTCAGCGAGCCGGCGGCGCTCACCGGGCGCTGCCGGCACCCGGCGCTACCGGTTGACCACACAACCACCTGTCGAGTCAGCTGGGTCCCGTTGGGGGACAAGGGCACTCGTGGGGTCCGGATCGCGAGACAGGCAACTCCTGCTCTTGCAGTAGGAGATGGATCTGCGTAGGTTCTTCATCAGGTCACGAGTTCCAGCGTCAAGCCCCGGCTCGCTGGACAGCAACCCTCCAACTCGCGGTGGGGTGCTCCGGGTGAGGACCTGGCTCCGGTCACTTCCGGTCGGAGCAAGCGCGAGGCCCTCGCCGGCCTCCCGACGAGAAACGGGATCTCCCATGAGCACCACTGCCAGGACCGCACCGCGGTCGCTGCGCCCGGCGCTGCGGCGCCACGTCGACCTGCTGAGGGTCAACAGCGCGCTCTGTCGCTGACCTGAACCCGTATTTCCCTAGGGAAATACGGCCCCACCTGCGCATTTCCCTAGGGAGATGCGGCGCCACCTGCGCGTTTCCCTAGGGAAATGCGACATCACCCCCACCAACCCCGGTCCGGTGACGAGACCCCCTTCGTCGACCGTCGATCCGTCATGCCCACAGAGAGGCACCCCCATGGCTGTCATCGCCACCATCTCCAGCAGTCCGTCCACCTCGTCGCGGACCGAGGCGGTCCTCGGCGACCTGTCGCACCGCGTGCAGCGCGCCGGTCACCTCATCGCCCCGATCGTCTTGCGGGACCTGCCCGCCGAGCCGCTCCTGCGAGCCGACACGGACGACGACGACATCGCTCGCGCGGCCTGCACCCTGGCCCGCGCCGATGCCGTCATCGTCTCGACGCCGGTCTACAAGGCGGCGTACAGCGGCCTGCTCAAGGCCTTCCTCGACCTGCTGCCGCAGACCGGGCTCAAGGACAAGGTGGTCCTGCCGATCGCCACCGGCGGCAGCCCCGCCCACGTCCTCGCGGTGGACTACGCCCTGCGCCCCGTGCTCGCCAGCCTCGCGCCGAGCGCCATCACGCCGGGGTGGTTCGTCCTCGCCTCCGAGGTCACCCGACACGACGGCGGTGAGGTGAGCATCGCCGAGTCCGCCGCCGGCCCGCTGGCCGAGGTGACCCGCGTCTTCCTCGACGCCGTCGCCGGTCGCTCGCTCGTCGCGGCCGCGGAGGCCGCCCACCGCGGCGACCTCCTCGCGCGCTCCGTGGCGGTGGCCTGATGAGCACCCACACCTCACGCCGCTCCGTCCTGCTCGGCCTCGCCGGGATCGCGACGACCTCCGCCCTCGCCGGCTGCACCCTGCCCACGAGCGATGCCGCAGGCACCGGGCCCGGGGGCCGCGTGACCTTCCGATACCAGGGCAGCGCCAACAACGTCACCTTCCCCGAGCTGGCCGACGACCTCGGCTACTTCCCGACCATCGACCTCGAGTACGTCGGCGCGACGGTGAGCGGGCCACAGGACATCCAGTCCGTCGCGACCGGGCAGACCGATGTCGGTGGCGCATTCTCCGGAGCGATCGTCAAGCTCGCGCAGGCCGGGTCGCCGATCACCGCGGTCATCAACTACTACGGCTCGGACAAGAAGTCCTACCAGGGCCTCTACGTCCGCAAGGACAGCGGAATCCGCAGGCCCAAGGACCTCGTCGGCAAGAAGATCGCCGTCAACACGCTGGGGGCCCACGCCGAGGCCTTCATCGAGACCTGGCTGACCACGGCCGGCCTCACCAGCCGGGAGATCGACCAGGTGCAGCTCGTCGTCCTGCCACCCAACGACACCGAGGAGGCCATCCGTCGCCGGCAGATCGACGTCGGTGCCCTCGGCGGGGTCCTGCAGGACCGGGCGCTCTCGCAGCCCGACATCCGCGAGCTCGTGCGCGACACCGAGGTGCTCGGTCACGAGCTCAACGGCGGCCAGTACGTGCTGCGTGACGACTTCATCGACCAGCACCCGGGCGCCGTCCGCGAGTTCACCACCGGTGTCGCCAAGGCGATCGAGTGGGCCCGCAGGACACCCCGCGCCACCGTCCACGCGCGCTTCGAGCGGATCATCGAGGGCCGCGACCGCAACGAGAGCACCGACAACGTCCGCTTCTGGAAGAGCACCGGTGTCCCGGCGAAGGGCGGGGCGGTCTCCGACGAGGACTTCACCCAGTGGGCGGCCTGGCTGGAGAGCACCGGGATCGTCGACCAGGCAGACCTCGACCCGGCGTCGATCTACACCAACGAGTACAACGACCTGGCCAAGGAGGGGACGAAGTGACCTCGAGCATCGAGCTGCGCCACGTCACCAAGGAGTTCGTCGTCCGCCCGACGAAGGACCAGCCGCGCGCGAGCGTGCTGCGGGCCGTCGAGGACATCAGCCTCACCGTCCCGGCAGGGGAGTTCCTCACCCTCGTCGGACCGAGCGGGTCGGGCAAGACCACCCTGCTCGACCTGCTCGGCGGGCTGAGCACGCCCACCAGCGGGGAGGTGCTCGTCGACGGCACACCCGTCACGGGACCCGGCCTGGACCGCGGCGTCGTCTTCCAGCAGTACGCCCTGTTTCCGTGGCGCACGGCATTGGCCAATGTCACCTTCGGGCTCGAGCAGCTGCCGCTCACCCGCAAGGAGCGCACCGAGCGGGCGCGCGAGTACCTCGCCCTCGTCGGGCTCTCCGGCTCCGAGGACCGGCTCCCGCACGAGCTCTCGGGCGGCATGAAGCAGCGCGTCGCGATCGCCCGCAGCCTCGCCTACGAGCCGGGGATCCTCCTCATGGACGAGCCCTTCGCCGCGCTCGACGCCCAGACCCGCGAGCAGCTGCAGGACGAGCTGCTGCGGATCTGGCGCACCACCGGCACGACCGCCGTCTTCATCACCCACGGCATCGAGGAGGCGGTCTACCTCGGCCAGCGCGTCGCGATCCTCTCCTCGCGGCCCGGGCGGCTCAAGCAGGTCGTCGACATCGACCTGGGTGACCGCGAGGGCGAGCGCGACCTGCGCTCGGACCCGGACTTCGTCGGTTACCGACACCAGATCTGGAGCCTGCTGCACGACGAGGTCGAGCGGGCGCAGCGCGCCGGCCACCACAAGATCCAGCCCGACGGCACCGAGAGGGCGGCCTGATGAGCACCGCGACCCTGACTCCGACGACCTCCACCACCTCGACCAGGGCGGAGGGACCCCCTTCGTCGCCCGAACTGAGCCCGCCCGCGGAGCCGACCCGTACCCGACGCGCCCTCGGGGCGCTGCGCACCGGCGCCCGCCGGTCCGCCGCGGTCGTGCTCTTCCTCCTCCTGTGGGAGTACGGCACCCAGTACCTGCTCGAGCCAACCCGCCGCGTCTTCCTGCCACCCCTGCACGTCGTGCTCGAGGCGCTGTGGGACCTCGTGCGGACCGGTCAGCTGCAGGAGCACCTCCAGGCAAGCCTGACGCGGTCGGTCATCGGCTTCGGCCTCGCGGTCGTCGCCGGCGTCGTCCTCGGCATCGCCGTCGCCTGGTACGAGGGCCTGCGCGAGTTCCTCACCCCGCTGCTCGAGCTCTTCCGCAACACCGCGGCCCTGGCGCTGCTGCCCGTCTTCACCCTGCTCCTGGGCATCGGTGAGCTGAGCAAGGTCTCGATCGTCGCCTTCGCGGCCTTCTTCCCCGTGCTGCTCAACACCGTCGCCGGCGTGCGGACCGTCGACCCGCTCCTCGTCCGGGCCGCCCGGACGCTCGGGCTGAGCAACCTGCAGCTCTTCCTTAGGGTCGTCCTGCCCTCCGCGGTCCCGACGATCTTCACCGGGGTCCGCATGGCCGGCACCGCGTCGATCCTCGTGCTCATCGCCGCCGAGATGGTCGGGGCCAAGGCGGGCCTGGGCTACCTCATCGTCAACGCGCAGAGCAGCTTCCAGATCCCGCAGATGTACGCGGGCATCCTCACCGTCTCCATCTTCGGGCTGGCCGTCAACACGTCACTGTTGCGCCTCGAGCGGCGCTTCTCCGGGTGGCGCACGACGCCGCACGGCAACTGAGACCGGACCCAACTCCCTTCGACCGCAAAGGAATCCACGACATGAGCACGCGACGACAGCTCCACCTCAATGCCTTCATCATGCCCAACGGCCACCACGAGGCGGCTTGGCGCCACCGCTCGACCCGACCCACGCAGGCCCTCACCCTGCAGCACTACGTCGACATCGCACGGACCGCCGAGCGGGGCCTGCTCGACTCCGTCTTCCTCGCGGACACGGTCGCGCTCGGCGGCAACGTGCGGCACAACTCGCACTCCGCCTTCGAGCCGCTCACCCTGCTCTCGGCGCTGGCCGCGAGCACCGAGCGGGTCGGGCTCATCGCCACCGCCTCGACCACCTACAACCACCCGTACACCCTCGCGCGGGCCTTCGCCTCCCTCGACCACCTGAGTGGTGGCCGCGCCGGGTGGAACATCGTCACCTCCGGCACCCGCGACGAGGCCGCCAACTTCGGCATCACCCGACCCGACCACGGCCGGCGCTACGAGCGGGCCGCGGAGTTCGTCGAGCTCGCAGCGGCCCTGTGGGACAGCTTCGGCGACGGGGCGGTGCTCGCCGACGCCGAGCGCGGGATCTACGCCGACACCGACCTGATCCACCGCGTCGACCACCACGGCGAGCACTTCGACGTCGCCGGCCCGCTCAACGTGCCCCGGCCCGTGCAGGGCTACCCCCTGCTCGTCCAGGCCGGGTCCTCCGCGACCGGACGGGCGTACGCCGCCCGCTACGCCGAGGCGGTCTTCACCGCACAGCAGACCCTCGAGGAGGGCATCGCCTTCTACGCCGACCTCAAGGGGCGCCTCGCCGACCACGGCCGCAGCCGCGACGAGCTGCTCGTACTGCCCGGCATCTCGCCGGTCATCGGGTCCACGCAGGAGGAGGCCCGCCGGCTCGAGGCGGAGATCAACGCCGGCATCGTCCCCGCCTACGGACTGGCGCAGCTGAGCTCGATGCTCGACATCGAGCTCACCGAGGACCAGCTCGACGAGCCGCTGCCGCACATCGACGAGGTGACGCAGGGCAACCAGAGCCGCTTCACGCTCGTCACCGAGCTCGCCCGCCGCGAGCAGCTCACCGTGCGCCAACTCATCGAGCGACTGGCCGGGGGACGAGGGCACCGCGTGCTCGCCGGCACCCCCGAGCAGTTCGCCGACGACCTCGAGACCTGGTTCACGAAGGGGGCGGCTGACGGCTTCAACATCATGCCGCCGACCTACCCGCAGGGGCTCGAGGTCTTCGTCGACACCGTCGTGCCGATCCTCCAGCAGCGCGGTCTCTTCCGCACCGAGTACACCGGCACGACCCTGCGCGAGCACTACGGGCTGGCCCGACCGTCGGCCGGCCACATCGCGACCACCATCACCTCGAGCAAGGAGCAGGCAGCATGAGCACCACGACCACCATCCGCGACATCCGCAAGATCACCGGCCGCATCGGCGCCGAGGTCATCGGGGTCGACGTCACCCAACCCCTCGCCGCCGAGACCGTCACCTACCTGCGCGAGGCGCTCGCCGAGCACAAGGCGCTCGTCTTCCGCGGGATGCCGCTCGACGACGCGGCGCAGGAGCGCTTCGCCACGTCCTTCGGCACCGTCACCGGCGCCCACCCGACGGTCGCGTCCGTCGAGGGAGCGCCCAGGGTGCTACCCGTCGACAGCGAGCGGGGCACCGCCAACCACTGGCACACGGACGTCACCTTCGTCCACGCGCCGCCGCGGGCGACGACCCTGTCGAGCAAGGTCGTGCCGCCCCACGGCGGTGAGACGCTCATCGCCAACACCGGTGCCGCCTACCGCGACCTGCCCGAGCCGCTGCGGGTCCTCGCCGACTCGCTCCGGGCCGTGCACACCAACGACTACGACTACGCCACCCCGCCGGAGCAGCAGGACGAGGCGCTCAAGGAGCGCCGCGCGGAGTTCACCTCACAGGTCTTCGAGACCGAGCACCCCGTCGTGCGCGTCCACCCGGAGACGGGGGAGCGCGGCCTGTACCTCGGCGGCTTCGTCCGACGCTTCGTCGGCCTCTCCACGACCGAGAGCCGTGATCTGCTCCGCCTGCTCCAGGCCTACGTGACCCGGCCGGAAAACGTCGTGCGCGTCACCTGGGAGCCTGACCAGCTCGTCATCTTCGACAACCGGATCACCCAGCACTACGCCCCCGACAACTACGACGGGCTGCCCCGCCGCCTGCACCGGGTCACCGTCGCCGGCGAGGTGCCCGTGGGCATCGACGGTGAGCCCAGCCGTTCGCTCGTCGGGGATGCCTCGCACTACGCGCCGGTGGCCTGACCCCCTTCGCGTCTGATCACCCGGCCGGCCGGGTGATCAGACGACGAGGATCGTGACCGTCGAGCCCTTGGGGGCGGTACCACCGCTCGGACGCGACGCGCGGACCTCGTCGAGGGGGCCGCCGAGGAAGGTCTGCACCGAGACCGTAAAGCCGGCGTCCTGCAGCTTCTTGGTCGCCGCGGACCGGCTGAGGCCCTCGACCTCGGGCACCGCGACCATCTCCGGCCCCTTGGACACCGTGATCGTCACGGTCTCACCGGGCAGCAGGGTGCCGCTCGCCGGGCTCTGGCTGATGACCGACCCCTTGGGCACCGTCGTGGAGTAGGCGTCGTCGCCGCGGGAGACCTTGAGCCCCGCCCCCTCGATCTTCGTCGTGGCAGCCTCGGCCGTCGTCCCGGTCACGCCCGGCACGACGATCGGCTGGGGTCCGCGCGAGACGACGATGTCGACCGTCGCGTCACGCTTGAGCTCGGTGCCGGCGGCGGGCGAGCTGGAGACGACCTGTCCCTTGGGCACGTCGGCGTCGTAGGCCCGGGTGGTCCGACCGACGCCGAGGTGCTCGGCCTCGAGGTCGGCGGTCGCCTGGCTGGCCGTGCGGCCGCCGAGGTCGGGGACCTCGTAGCGCTCCGGCCCCTTGGACACGACGATGGTGACGTCCGCTCCCTTCGACAGCTCGGTGCCGACCGGCGGGGTGGTCGTGATGACGTCACCCTGCGGGACCTGCTCGTCGAAGGCGGTCTGCTCCGTGGGGGAGAGCTCGTGCCGGGTGAGCAGCGCCTGCGCGTCCTCGCTGGTCTGGCCGGAGACCTCCGGGACGAGGACCGTGCTCCCCGGTCCTTCATGGGTCCACCGCCAGCCGCCGCCCGCGGCGACGAGGGCGAGCAGGAGCAGCGCGACGAGCCCGCCGCGCCACCGCGATCTCCGGGACGAAGGGAGCGCCGCCCCCGTCGGTCCGCCGTCCCCGTCGTCGGCGCTGTCGTCGATGCCGTCGACACCGGCCGTGGCACCGGTCGTCGCGAGGGCCGTCGTCGGACTCGGGCGAGGGTGGGCGACCGTGGCGGCACCCGCGGGCGCCGTGCTGCGGGTCGCGCCGGCGGGCCGGCGGTCGAGCTCGTCGGAGGTGAGGTCGGCACGCACCCGCTGCAGCTCGGCGAGGTAGTCGGCAGCATCGCGCGGCCGGGCGTCGGGGTCGCGGTGGGTGGCCAGGGCGACGAGGTCGTCGAGGCTGCTCGGGAGTCCGTCGACCCGCTCGGAGGGCACCGGGACCGACCCGTGCACGTGCTGGAAGGCGACGTGGATGGGCGACTCGCCCTCGATGGCCCGCCGCCCGGTGAGCAGCTCGAAGAGGATGAGCCCGGCTGCGTAGACGTCGCTGCGGGCGTCGGCGATGCCGCGCTCGACCTGCTCGGGGGACAGATAGGCGACGGTGCCGAAGAGCACGCCGTCCTCGGCCGTCGTCGTCTGCGAGGTGACCGCCCGTGCCAGTCCGAAGTCGGCGACCTTGACCAGGCCGCCCTCGCCGATGAGCACGTTTTCGGGCTTGACGTCGCGGTGGATGTAGCCGGCCGCGTGGGCCGCCGCGAGCCCGGTGAGCACCGGCTCGAGGATGTCGAGCGCGGCCCGGGGGGTGAGGGCGCCCTCGGCGTCGATCACCTCGCGGGCGGTGCGTCCCTCGACGTACTCCATCGCGAGGAAGACCTGCCCGTCGTCCTCGCCCTGGTCGAAGACCGGGACGACGTGGGGGTGGCTCAGACGGGCCGCGGAGCGGGCCTCACGGCGAAATCGCGAGACGAAGGTCTCGTCGGCCGCGAGGTCGGGACGCATGACCTTGAGCGCCACCTCCCGGTCGAGCCGGGTGTCCGTGGCGAGCAGGACGGTCGCCATCCCGCCGTCGGCGAGGTGGCGCAGCACGCGGTACCGGCCGTCGACGAGGGCGCCGACGAGCGGGTGCGTGGAAGCGGTGGTCACGCCCAAAGTCTAGGTTCGCCCCCTTCGTCCGTCCGTCACATCCGGCTTCGGAGTGCCTTGACGTTGCTGACGTACTGCTTGGTGTCGCTGTACATGCCGTTGGCCTCGACGGAGGCGAGCCCCTGGTAGTAGCCGGCGATGGCGTCCGAGGTCGTGTCCGCCTGCTCGGTGAGGACCTTGAGCAGGAGCACGCCGGCGGTGATGTTGTCGTCGGTGTCGAGCAGGTCGAGGTCGCGACCGGCCATCTGCGAGGCCCACTCGCCCGAGCTCGGGATGACCTGCATCGTGCCGACGGCATTGGCCACGGAGACCTGGCGCTGGTCCCAGCCGGACTCCTGGTAGGAGATGGCGAGCGCGATCGACGGGTCGAGGCCGTGCTGTCGGGAGATGCGGGTGATCTTGGCCTTGGTCTCCGCACGGCTGGGGACGGCGCGGGTGGCGAGCGTGCGGCGGTTGCGGTCGGCGGCGTCGACGATGTCGTCGGAGTAGGTGCGACCGGCGAAGGTGTTGCGCTGGGTGGCCGTGGGCTTGGTGGTCGCGGGCTTGCTCGACGCAGGCGTGCTCGACGCCGTGCCGGTGACCTTGAGCGTGGTGCCGGGGTGGATGAACTCGCCGCTGGCGACGTGGTTGAGCTTGGCCAGGCGGGTCACCGACATGTCGTGACGGGCGGCGATGCCGGTGAGGGTCTCGCCGGAGCGGACCGTGTGCGTCGTGGTGGTGCGGCCGGTGGTGGCGCGCTTGGCGGGCTTGACGGCGGTGCCGGTGACCCGCAGCGTGTCGCCGGGGTGGATGAAGCCACCACCGAGGCCGTTGAGGGAGCGCAGCCGCTCGACGCTCATGTGGTGGCGGGCCGCGACACCGGTCAGCGTGTCGCCGCTGCGCACGACGTACGTGCGGGTGGCCCCCGAGCGGGCCGGCTTGGCCGACGAAGGGGAGGACCCGCCGGAGCGATCCGGCACCGTCAGGCGCTGGCCGGGGTGGATGAAGTCGCCGGAGGAGAGGTGGTTGCGCGAGAGGAGGGCGCCGGGGGAGACGCGGTAGCGGGCGGCGATGTCGTAGATCGTCTCGCCGTCGCGGACGGTGTGGTGGCGCGTGCCCTGGGAGGCGGTGGCCTGCATGGTCGTCTCGGTGGTCAGGTCGAGGGCCGGGACCACGGGAGTGGCCGGGACGGGGACGATAAGCGGAAGGACCATGTGGGGGACTCCGATGTCGGGGGCGCAGGGGACGCCCTGGCTGCGGGAGGTCGGCACCGCCTGTGGTGCCTGTGACGCGTGTGACGTATGTGGTTTCGCCGTCGACCGTACCGAAGGTGAGAGCGCCGCGCGCGCTCTGCCACACTGACCGGCGTGACCAACACCCCTGATCTCGCCCTCTGGCTGCCCCTCCCCGACGTCGCCGAGCGCCTCGGCGTGCGTCTGTCCGACGTGCGGAGGATGGTCGACGAGCGGCAGCTGATCGCCCTGCGTCGCGGGGAGCGCAAGGTGCTGTCGGTGCCCGCAGCCTTCCTCGGCGAGAGCGAGCCCTTGCCGGAGCTCGCGGGGACCTTCACGGTCCTGGCGGATGCCGCCTTTTCCGACGAGGAGATCGTCGAGTGGATGTTTGCCCGCGACGAGAGCCTGCCCGGTGGCCCGACGCCGATCGAGGCGATCCGCGCGGGGTTCAAGACCGAGGTGCGGCGCCGCGCGATGGAGGAGGCCTGAGGCCTGAGGCCTGAGGCCTGAGGCCCGTGGCGCGGCGCACCGTGCGTCGCGCAACCGGGCCGGCGCGGCTCAGGTGCTGCGGGCCGTCGTCAGGTCGATGAGCTCGTCGAGCACCCGTCGGGCGGGCTCGGCGACGCCCGTCGCCTCGGCGAGCGCGGCCCGAGCGGTCTCGGCCCCGTGGCTGATGTCGGCCTCGACGCTCTCGAGCGCGCCGGTGTCGACGATGAGCGCGCGGAAGGAGTCGACCTCGCTGCTCGTCAGGTCGGGCGCGCCGAGCCACTGGTCGACCCGCGTCGTCGACACGTCGTCGGCGCCGGCGAGGGTGCGGGCGATGAGCACGGTGCGCTTGCCCTCGCGCAGGTCGTCGCCGGCCGGCTTGCCCGTGACGTCCGGGTCGCCGAAGACGCCGAGCACGTCGTCGCGCAGCTGGAAGGCCACGCCGAGCGCCACCCCGTAGCGGGAGAGCGCCGCGAGGTCGCTCGGGCCGAGCCCGCCGGCCGTGGCGCCGATGAGGAGGGGGTGTTCGATCGAGTACTTGGCGCTCTTGTAGGTGATGACGTGGCGGGCCTGGTCGACCCGTGCGTCGTCGGCGAGCTGGTGCCAGGGGCGCATCGAGGTGACGATGTCGAGGAACTGGCCGGCCATGAGCTGGCCGCGCATCCGCTCGAAGGCGGGGCGTGCGGCGGCGAGCGCCTCGGGCGGCAGCCCCGAGCCGGCGTAGAGGTCGTCGCACCAGCCGAGGCAGAGGTTGCCGGCGAGGATCGCCCCGGCGACGCCGAAGCGGTCGGGGTCGCCGTGCCAGGCGCGCTCGGCGTGGGCGCGGGAGAGGGTCCGGTGCGTCGCGGGCTGGCCGCGACGGGTCTCGCTGTCGTCCATGACGTCGTCGTGGATGAGTGCAGCGGCCTGGAAGAGCTCCATGGAGGCGGCGAGCGAGATCGCGCCCTCGTGGTCGTCGCGGCCGGCGGCGCGCCAGCCCCAGTAGGCGAAGCCGGCCCGCAGGCGCTTGCCGCCCCGCAGGAG
This sequence comes from Janibacter sp. RAF52, assembly GCF_052114035.1. Lineage (NCBI taxonomy): Bacteria > Bacillati > Actinomycetota > Actinomycetes > Micrococcales > Intrasporangiaceae > Janibacter > Janibacter sp. RAF52. The sequence goes on from NZ_JBFRDY010000001.1 coordinate 497,043, forward strand.
GGTGCGCACAGGAGTGGTCAGGTCGGCGACCTCGGGGCCGACCTCGGCGAGCTCGACCTCCCAGCGGTCCAGCTCGGCGTCGATGCGGTCCTGGACCCGCGAGCGCAGGTCGTCCAGGTCCAGCGGGTGCGGCACGTCGGCTCCAGGTGGCGAAGGGGGGTGTCGGTGGCCCGTGATCGCATCACGGGATCGCGACCAGCCTACGTCGACCGGGGTTGACGCGATGTCCGCCCCCCGGGCTACTGTGTTCGAACAGGTGTTCGAGTGGAGGGAGCGGTCATGGTCAGGGTCGTCGAGGAGCCCATCGAGGTGCGCGTGGGGGGTGCCTCGCCGGAGCAGTTCCTGTGGCGGGGGCGGCTCTACCGGGTGATGGAGGTCGTCGACCACTGGGAGGAGCGGTGCGCGTGGTGGCGCGGGGCCGACCGGCCGCTCGCCCAGGTCCCGCTGACCCGGCAGGTCTGGCGGGTCAGCGCCCAGCGCGGCCGCAGCAGCACCCCGGGGGTCTACGACCTGGGCGTCGACGCGTCGGACGAGGCCACCCCGGGTGGGGGCGCCCCCGGCTGGCTGCTCCTGCGGACCCAGGACTGAGGTGACGGTGATGGGTGCTCTGCCCGTGCTCGACCCCGATCGTCTCGATGCCGCGCTCGACCTGCTCGCCGCAGCCGGCGAGAGCCTGGCCGCGGCCCACATGGCCGCCTCCGTGGCCGGTCGCAGCGCCGGTACCAAGCTGGCCGTCCTGCGGGCGGCGGCCGCGGTGCTCTCGGCGCGCGGTCGTTCGCCGGGGGCCGCCCGGGGACACGGTCCGGTCGACGTGTGGCACCTGCTGCCGCGGGTCGCGCCCGAGCTGACCGAGTGGGCGGACTTCTTCGCGACCGTCCTGCCCGAAGGGGGCTCCCGCCCCGGCCACGGGGCGTCCGGGCCGATGTCGGTCCGGGAGGTCGACGACCTGCTCCGCCAAGGGGAGGACTTCGTGCGGATCGTCTCCGGCGTGCTCGGGCTGCCCCCGGTCCGGGTCGTCGGGGAGCTGGCCGCGATCCCCCCTTCGCACGACCTCGCAGCGCACGACCTCGCAGCGCACGACCTCGAGGACGCGCGGCGAAGGGGTGGTGCCGGGTGACCTTCGCCCACCTGCACGTGGCCTCGGGGTTCTCCCTTCGCCACGGCACGACGACACCGGAGGACCTCGTGGCCCGGGCCGCGGAGCTCGGGCAGCCGGCACTCGCCCTCACCGACCGCGACGGGCTCTACGGGGCGGTGCGCTTCGTCCGGGCCGCGACCGCGGCCGGCATCGCGCCCGTGCTCGGGGTCGACCTCGCGGTCGACGGCGGCGGGCGCGCCCCCGAGCGTCGGCGCACCCCGGTGCGCGGGGGAGCCGAGGTCGACCCGCGTCACCCGCGGGTCACCGTGCTCGCCCGGGGGGCGGGTGCCGGGGTGCCGCACGGGGTCGGCTGGGCGCGGCTGTGCCGGCTCGTCAGCGAGGTGCACCTCACGGGTGAGCGCGGCGAGGCCGTCGCGACCGCGGCGATGATCGCCCGGCACGCCGCGGCCCCCGGGGCTGACGAGCCGGCCCCGCTGCTCGTCCTGCTCGGCCCGACCTCCGACGTCGGCGCCGCGCTGCTCGCCCGACGTCCCGACGTGGCCCGCGAGCGGCTGCAGGCCTGGCAGCGGGTGCTGCCGGCCGGGGCGCTCGCCATCGAGGTCGTCGACCACGGCGGACCGCCCGGCACCCCCGCGTCGACCGGGCACGCCGCCCACCTGCTCGGGCTCGCTGACGCCTGCGGGGTCCCGGCCGTGCTCACCGCGGCAGTGCGTCATCTCCACCCGCACGACGCGACGACCGCCGACGTCCTCGACGCGACCCGACGACTCGTCGTCCTCGACGCCCGGCACCTCGACCGGGTGACGACCGCCGGGCACCTCGCCGACGACGCGACGATGGTCGAGCACGCCCACCGGGTGGCGAGCGTGCTCGGTGGCGGTGCGGGCGGCTTCGCCTGCGCGAGTCCCCGGCAGCGGGCCGCGGCGCTGCTCGAGGCGACGGTGCGCACGGCGGTGGAGTGCGCGCTCGACGACCGCAAGGACCTCGGCATCGGGCGGGTCCACCTGCCCGAGGCGAGTGTGCTCGGGCTGCCCCCCGACGCGGACCCGCAGGTGGTGCTCGCGCAGCGCTGCCGGGCCGCGATCGGCGCGCGCTACCCCGATGCGTCGCCGGCGGTGCTGCGGCAGGTCGAGGAGCGTCTGGCCGACGAGCTCGACGTCGTCGAGGCGCTGGGCTACCCGACCTACTTCCTCACCGTCGCCGAGGTCGTCGACCTCATCACCGGCGCGGGGGTGCGGGTCGCCGCCCGTGGCTCCGGCGCCGGCAGCCTGATCAACCACCTGCTCGGCATCAGCGCGATCGACCCGATCCGGCACGACCTGCTCATGGAGCGTTTTTGCTCGCCTCTACGGGCCGAGCTGCCCGACATCGACATCGACGTCGAGTCGGCCCGCCGCACCGAGATGTACGAGCTGATCCTCCAGCGCTTCGGCCGCGACCGGGTGACCTGCGTGTCGATGATGGACACCTACAAGGCACGGCACGCGATCCGCGACGTCGGCGCCGCGCTCGGGGTGCCCCCGGCCGAGGTCGACGAGATCGCCAAGGCCTTCCCGCACATCCGGGCCAAGGACGTGCGCTCGGCGATGGCCGAGCTGCCCGAGCTGCGCACCCGCAGCCTCGACGGCGGACGCCTGACGACGCTCTTCGACCTCGTCGAGCGGCTCGACGGGCTGCCCCGGCACATCGCCCTGCACCCGTGCGGGGTCGTCCTGTCCGATGGCGGGCTGCTCGACCGCACCCCGGTCGAGTCGAGCTGGCTGGGCTTCCCGATGAGCCAGTTCGACAAGGACGACGTCGAGGCGCTCGGGCTGCTCAAGCTCGACGTCCTCGGCATCCGGATGCAGTCGGCGATGGCGCACGCCGTCGGCGAGGTCGAGCGGGTCACGGGGGAGCGGGTCGACCTCGACGACCGCTCCGACGTGCCGCTCGACGACCCGGCGACCTTCGCGATGATCCGCACGACGCGCACGCTCGGGTGCTTCCAGATCGAGAGCCCGGGGCAGCGCGAGCTCATCGGCAAGCTCGCGCCGAGCGTCTTCGACGACCTGATCATCGACATCTCGCTCTTCCGCCCCGGCCCGGTGAAGTCCGACATGATCCGCCCCTTCCTCGAGGCGCGGCACGGGTGGAGCCGGCCGCAGTTCCTCCACGACCGGCTCGTGCCCGCGCTCGCCGAGACCGAGGGGGTCGTCGTCTTCCACGAGCAGATGCTGCGGATCATCGCCGAGACGACCGGCGCGACCCTCGCCCAGGCCGACGAGGTGCGCCGCACGATGGGCAGCCCCGACGGGCAGGCGCGCATCGAGGCGTGGTGGCGTCCGGCGGCGGCCGCGCGCGGGTACCCGCCGGAGGACGTCGACCGCATCTGGGCGGTGCTCGCGGCCTTCGCGTCCTTCGGCTTCTGCAAGGCGCACGCGGCGGCCTTCGCCATGCCGACCTACCAGTCGGCCTGGCTCAAGGCGCACCATCCCGCGGCCTTCCTCGCCGGCGTGCTCACCCACGACCCGGGCATGTACCCCAAGCGGCTGCTCCTCGAGGAGGCCCGGTCGCTCGGCATCACGGTCCTCGGCGTCGACGTCAACGCGAGCACGGGGGAGTACCGCGTCGAGCGCGCCCCCGTCCCCGGTCGGGCACCGGACGATCCCGACCTGCCCGACGGGTCGCCGTGGGCGATCCGGCTCTCGCTGGCCGACGTCAAGGGCATGAGCGAAGGGGAGGTCGCCCGCGTCGTCGCCGGGGCCCCCTTCGACTCGCTCGCCGATTTTTGGCAGCGGGCGCAGGTGAGCCGGCCGGTCGTCGAGCGGCTCGTCCTCGTCGGGGCCTTCGACGCGGTGCACGGCACCGGCGCCGACCGGGCCGGGCCGGGGCTCGGCAGCCGCGGGCGGCTCACCCGGCGGGACCTGCTGCTGCATGTCGCCGAGCTCGACCGGTGGTCGCGGGCGAGCGCGGGTCGGTCACGCGGCGCGCGGGGCCGGGGTACCGGTGGCCTGGGTGCGCGGGGACGGTCGTCCGAGGCGCCGGCCTGGGCGGCCGGACGGCCGGGCGCCCAGCAGGTGCGCACGGGCACGACGACCACGCCGGTCGCGAGCCAGTTGACCCTCGACCTCGGCGACTCCCCGGAGCTCGGCGAAGGCGTCGGTCTGCCCGAGATGAGCATCCCCGACCAGGTGAGCGCCGAGCTGGAGATCCTCGGGCTCGACGCCTCGCGGCACGTCATGGACTTCTACGCGCCGATGCTCGAGGCGCTCGGGGTGACCCGCAGCGCGGACCTGCTCTCGGTGCGCAGCGGTGCCCAGATCCTCGCTGCGGGGGTCAAGGTCGCGACCCAGACCCCACCGATCCGCTCCGGGCGTCGGGTCGTCTTCCTCACCGTCGACGACGCGACCGGGCCGGTCGACGCGACCTTCTTCGAGGACGTGCAGGGGCCCTACGCGGCGACGATCTTCCACTCCTGGCTGCTCCTCGTGCGCGGCACGATCCGGCGCGCGGGGCCGCGCGGGGTCTCGGTGCTCGCCTCCGGTGCGTGGGAGCTGTCGACGCTGTGGGAGGCATGGCAGCGCGGCGGCATCACCGCCGTGCACGCCGCGCTCGACGAGGCCGACGAGCTCGCCCGGGCCCGTGATGCCGCGCACCAGCAGCCGGCCGGGCACCGGGTGCTCGTCCACGCCTCGGGCTTCCGGCAGTCGCCGTGGGCCGACACCCGACCGGCGGGCACCGGTGTCGAGCCCCCGCGCAAGCTGTGGCACTCCTCGCCCGGCAGCTCCGGCCACTGACGGGCGCAGATCCGCCGGGTCAGCCCCCTTCGCCCTGGGTCGAGGTATCCCCGACCGGATAGTCGGTCGCAGGTACCTCGACCCCGAGCGGGGAGGCGCAGCGGGTGTTGGTGGCGACCTGTACTTGAATGTCCACATGGATGACTTGGCGCTGATCACGGTCCTGGACCTCGAGCGCGAGCTGCAGTCGCCGCAGACGCGGGCCGATGCCGGGCGTCTGCGCGACCTCATCGCCCCGGACTTCGAGGAGGTCGGGGCGTCTGGTCGGGTCTGGGACCGCGACTCGATCCTCGCGATGCTCGAGTCGGAGTCCGCGGACCCCGACTCGCCGACCATCGAGATCGACGACCTGCGAGCCCGGACCATCGCACCAGGCGTCGTCCGGGCCTCGTGGACGTCGGCCCAAGGGGAGCGCCGCGCGCGACGCACGTCGATCTGGTGCGAACGGGATGGAGGCTGGCGCCAGGTCCATCACCAGGGGACTCTCCTGACCTGACGGGGCGGGGAGGCCGAAGGGGGTGTCACCCCCGCCGACTAGGGTTGGAGGCATGAACGACGAGCGAGCGTGGCGCCGTGGCGGCAGCGGGGTCGAGGGCAATGTCCGGACCGCCGCGATCTGGACCCAGGTGCGCGCGCTCAGCGAGTCCCGTCAGCGTGAGCTCTCCCGGCCGCTGCGGGTCCTCGACCTCGGCGGCGGCACGGGTGGGCTGGCCGTCGCGCTCGCAGAGCAGGGCCACACCGTCACCGTCGTCGACCCCAGCCCCGACGCGCTCGCCTCGATGAGTCGCCGGGTCGCCGAGTCGCCGGCCGCCGAGCGGATCACCGCCGTGCAGGGCGACGCCGACACCCTCGCCGGCATCGCCCCGCCCGGCACCGTCGACCTGCTCTCCTGCCACGGCACCCTCGAGTACGTCGACGACCCCGAGGCCACCCTCGCCCGCATCGCCGAGGTCCTCGCCCCCGGTGGGCACCTCTCGCTCGTCACGGCGCAGCGCGTCGCCGCCGTCATCTTGCGAGCCCTCGCTGGGCGCTTCGACCAGGCGACCACTGCCCTCACCAGCCCCGACGGACGGTGGGGCGACGAGGACCCCGTCCCGCGCCGCTTCGACCGGGCCGCCCTGACCGAGATGCTCACGCGAGCCGGCTTCACGACCCTCGAGACACGTGGGGTGCGCATCTTCAGCGACGTCGTGCCGAGCACCTTCGTCGACACCGAGGCCGAGCGCCGAGCGCTGCTGGCCCTCGAGGAGCTCGCCTCCGCCGACGCCGGTCGCACCGGTCTGTCGGCGCTCGGTGGCGCCGTCCACCTCATCGCCCGCCGCGACTGACCGCTCATGAGCCGGCGTCAGTACCGGCCCCCACCGCGGGCCGGCCAGGGCCCCCCGGATGACACCGGGTGCACGATCCTGCACGTCGACATGGACGCCTTCTTCGCGTCCGCCTCCCTCATCGCCCACCCCGAGCTCGTCGGCACCCCCGTCATCATCGGCGGCGGCAACCGCGGCGTCGTGCTCTCCGCGACCTACGAGGCCCGGGCCTTCGGGGTCACCTCGGCCATGCCGATGGGCCGTGCCCGGCGGCTGTGCCCGCAGGCGACCGTCCTGCCGCCCGAGCACGAGCTCTACTCGCGGATCAGCGCGGCGATCATGGCGACCTTCGCCGACATCACCCCCTTCGTCGAGCCGCTGAGCAGCGACGAGGCCTTCCTCGACGTCGCTGGCGCCGTGCGCCTCATGGGCTCGCCGGCGACGATCGCCCAGCGCATCCGCGACACCGTCGCCGACGAGCAGGGCATCACCTGCTCCGTCGGCGTCGCGAGCACGAAGTTCGTCGCCAAGCTCGCCTCCGGTCTGGCCAAGCCCGACGGGCTGCTCGTCATTCCCGCGGACGAGGTCGTCACCTTCGTCCAGCAGCTGCCCGTCGGGGCCCTGTGGGGAGTCGGCGACAAGACCGAGGAGGCGCTCGCCCGCCTCGGGCTGAAGACCGTCTCCGACATCGCCCACACCCCCCGCGCCACCCTGGTCCGTGCGCTCGGCGAGGCGACCGGCAACCACCTGCACGACCTCGCCTGGGGGAGGGACCCGCGGTCCGTCGAGCCGGTGCGCCGTGAGCGCTCCATCGGCAACGAGCGCACCTTCGACCACGACGTCGACGACCCCGAGGTCGTCCACCGCGCCCTGCTCGCGCTCGCGGACAAGGCGGCCTCCCGGTTGCGGGCCGCCGGCCTCGTCGGGCGGACGGTGAGCATCAAGGTGCGCTTCGCGGACTTCACGACGATCAGCCGCTCCCGCTCCCTTCGCGATGCCACCGACGTCTCCCGCGACATCGCGGCGCTGGCCCGTGAGCTCTACGACGCCCTCGGCCTGCAGCGGGCCAGGGTGCGGCTCGTCGGGGTGCGCGTCGAGCAGCTCTCCGAGGCCTCGTCCACGCCGGTGCAGGTGGCGCTCGATGAGCCCGAGCACGGCTGGCGGGAGGCCGACCGCGCGGTCGACCGCGCGAGCGCGCGCTTCGGGGCGGGCAGCGTGCGCCCGGCCAGCCTGCTCGGTGACCGGGGCCGAGCGGGACGCCGGCCTACCGCAGGCCGCGGCCGCGACCTAGACTGAGGAGACCACGGCGGTCCTTTCGCCGTGGGGACCCGCGGGCACCGCCCGCACGAGACCAGGTTCGTAGGGAGGTCACCGTGGCGCTGTCAGAGCGCGAGCGGCAGATGCTCGAGGAGATGGAAGAGGCCATCCGGGCCGAAGACCCTCGCTTTGCCTCGCAGATGAAGGGGACGCACTCCGGTCATGACCGGCGCCGTGTCGCCATCGGCGTCATCGGCGCCATCGTCGGGCTCGGCCTGGTGCTGCTCGGCATCAACACCACCCTGTGGGTCGGCGTCGCCGGCTTCGCGCTCATCGTCGCCTCGGTCGCGGTCGCCGTCACCCCCGGTGGCGGCAGCGAGGGCAGCGGCGGTCTCGGACTCGTCGGGGACGACGGCACGGTCCGCCCGGCCCGTCAGCGCAAGACGAAGGGGGCCAAAGCTCGCGTGTCCGCCCGGTCCGGCACCTTCATGCAGCGGCTCGAGCAGCGCTGGGAGGAGCGCCGCAGCAAGGGTCAGGGCTGGTAGTCCTTCGCGACGGCCGCGGGCAGATGTCCGGGGTCGTCAGTGGGCGACGATGCCCACGGTCCACGTGACCGCGATGAGGAGCGCCGCGGACAGCTCGATGCCCATGCTGTGCAGGACACCGCGCAGCGCGGCCTTCGTCGCCTGCCAGGCGCGGTCGAGATCGCGGAAGCGGACGTACTCGGCGGCGAAGACCCCGAGGACGAAGCCGACCGGGAGGCCGACGACCGGGATGACGAAGAAGCCGATGATCGCGCCCACGACGCCCAGGGTGAGCGTCAGACCGCCGACACCGTCGCGCTTCATGCGCCGCCCCGGGATGAGGAACTGCAGCAGTAGCGTCACCGCGTAGATCACCGCGACGACGCCGAAGGTCACCCAGGCCGTCGTGCCGCCCGTGAAGCCGGCCCACACGAGGACGGCGGCGACGCAGAGCAGGAGACCCGGCAGGACCGGGATGACGATGCCGAGGACACCGATGACGAAGATGACGATGCCGACCGCCAGGGCGATCGACGTCGGGTCGTGGGTGGCCTCGGCAGCGAGGGTCAGCACGGCGGGAGCCCGCTCAGCGCTCCTCGACCGGGGCCGAGGCGGGGGTGCTCTCGTCGAGCCGGGCGGAGTCGTCGTCGATCTCGGCGAGGTCCTTCAGCGCCGGGATGTGCTCACGCCCGTGGTGGGCGCAGAAGAGCAGTTCGCCCCCGGCGTGGAGCCGAGCGCGCACGTAGGCCTTGGCTCCGCAGCGGTCGCAGCGGTCGGCTGCGGTCAGGGGGCTGGCCAGAGTCGCGTTCACGTGGTGCCTCATTTCATGCGTCGTTCCGTGGACGTCCGAGACAACAGTCAAACACGCCGATCCCTTCCCGACCTGCACCCGCGGGGTCGTGGCGTGACCGAGGGCACAGGGGTCCGGGACTGCGACACCACCGAGGTGCAGCCTCCCGGGCGGTGTCGGCGGCGCGGACTACCCTGCGAGACGTCCACCTCCGACCGACGACAAGGCAGGCTACCTTCGTGCCTCCGGCAGCCAGCACCGCCAAGAAGACCGCGAGCAGCAAGACCGCGCAGGACTACACCGCGCACCACCTGCAGGTCCTCGAGGGGCTCGAGGCCGTCCGCAAGCGGCCGGGCATGTACATCGGCTCGACCGACCAGCGCGGCCTCATGCACTGCATGTGGGAGATCATCGACAACGCGGTCGACGAGGCCCTCGGCGGCCACGGTGACCGGATCGAGGTCCTCCTGCACGCCGACGGCTCGGTCGAGGTCCGGGACAACGGTCGTGGCATCCCGGTCGACATCGAGCCGCGCACCGGTCTGACCGGCGTCGAGGTCGTCTACACCAAGCTGCACGCCGGCGGGAAGTTCGGCGGCGGCTCGTACACGGCCTCCGGTGGACTGCACGGCGTCGGCGCCTCGGTCGTCAACGCGCTCTCCTCGCGCCTGGACGTCGAGGTCGATCGCGCCGGCAAGACCTATGCCATGAGCTTCCGCCGTGGGGAGCCCGGCACCTTCTCCGACGTCGCCGGTGCGAAGGGGGCGAAGTCCCCGGACAACGACTTCAGCCCGTACGACAAGGGCAGCGAGCTCGAAGTCGTCGGCAAGGCCAAGCGCGGGGTCACCGGCACCCGGGTGCGCTACTGGGCCGACCCCCAGATCTTCCTCAAGGGTGCCGACATCGACCGCGAGGCCCTGGCCGCGCGCGCCCGCCAGACCTCCTTCCTCGTGCCGGGGCTGACGATCGTCGTGCGCGACGAGCGCGGTGACGAGGCGATCGAGGAGGTCTTCCACCACGAGGGCGGCATCAGCGAGTTCGTCGACTACCTCGCGCCCGATGCGCCGGTCACCGACGTGTGGCGGCTCGAGGGCACGGGCACCTTCACCGAGACGGTGCCGGTCCTCGACGCCAAGGGGCACATGACCCCGACCGAGGTCGAGCGTGAGTGCGGGGTCGACATCGCCCTGCGGTGGGGCACCGGCTACGACGCCAAGGTCTCCTCCTTCGTCAACATCATCTCGACGCCGAAGGGCGGGACCCACGTCTCCGGCTTCGAGCAGGCCCTGCTCAAGGTCTTCCGCAAGCAGCTCGAGGTCAATGCCCGCAAGCTCAAGGTCGGCAACGACAAGGTCGACAAGGACGACGTGCTCGCCGGACTGACCGCGGTCGTGACCGTGCGCCTGGCCGAGCCGCAGTTCGAGGGGCAGACCAAGGAGGTGCTCGGGACCAATGCCGTGCGCTCGATCGTCAGCAAGGTCGTCGAGACCGAGCTGACCAGCCTGCTCACCTCGACCAAGCGGGCCGAGAAGCAGATGGCCGGTCAGCTGCTCGAAAAGGTCGTCGCCGAGATGAAGTCGCGCATCTCCGCGCGGCTGCACAAGGAGACCCAGCGCCGCAAGAACGCCCTCGAGACCTCGTCCCTGCCGCCGAAGCTGCGCGACTGCCGCAGCAGCGACGTCGAGGCCACGGAGCTCTTCATCGTCGAGGGCGACTCGGCGATGGGCACGGCCAAGGAGGCGCGCAACAGCGAGTTCCAGGCCCTGCTGCCCATCCGCGGCAAGATCCTCAACGTGCAGAAGGCCGCGGTCGGCGACATGCTCAAGAACGCCGAGTGCGCCTCGATCATCCAGGTCATCGGGGCCGGCTCCGGCCGCAGCTTCGACGTCGACGCCGCGCGGTACGGCAAGGTCATCATCATGACCGACGCCGACGTCGACGGCGCCCACATCCGCACGCTGCTGCTCACCCTCTTCTTCCGGTACATGCGTCCCCTCGTCGAGGCGGGCAAGGTCTTCGCGGCCGTGCCGCCGCTGCACCGCATCGAGGTCGTCAACCCGGGGTCGAAGAAGAACGAGCTGATCTACACCTACTCCGAGGCGGAGATGCGCAAGAAGCTCGCGTCGCTGACCTCACGGGGCAAGAACATCAAGCAGCCGATCCAGCGGTACAAGGGTCTGGGTGAGATGGATGCCGACCAGCTCGCCGAGACGACGATGGACCCGCGCCACCGGATGCTGCGCCGGGTGACGACCGAGGACCTTGAGATCGCCGAGCAGGTCTTCGAACTGCTCATGGGCAAGGACGTCGACCCCCGTCGCGACTTCATCGTCTCGTCGGCCGATCAGCTCGACCGGGAGCGCATCGACGCCTGACCGGTGACGGCACGTCACGATTGCGACGAAAGTTCGGCGCGTCGGCGCGTCAGTTGTTGCGCCGGTGCGTGGCGTGGGTCACGGTAAGGGGATTGGTGCGCACCAGCGCGCCCCGACCCAGGGAGGACACATGTCCGACGTCGCCACCTCGGACCATGCCGCAGGGGAGGACCAGACCGAGCTCAAGCGGGTCATGGGGCCCAAGCTCCTGCTGCTCTTCATCGTGGGAGACATCCTCGGCACGGGGGTCTACGCGCTGACGGGTGACGTGGCGGCCGAGGTGGGCGGAGCGGCCTGGGCGCCCTTCCTCGCGGCCTTCATCGTCGCGACGATGACGGCCTTCTCCTACCTCGAGCTCGTGACGAAGTACCCCAAGGCCGGCGGGGCAGCGACCTTCATCCACAAGGCCTTTGGCGTCCACTTCCTCACCTTCATCGTGGCCTTCGCCGTCATGTGCTCCGGCATCACGTCTGCGTCGACGGCCTCCAACGCCTTCGCAGGCTTCCTGCGCGACGGGCTCGGCCTGGAGTGGGAGGCCGGCTCGACGCAGCTGCTCTTCGTCGCCCTCGCCTTCATGACCGTCATCGCGCTCATCAACCTGCGCGGTGTCGGCGAGTCGGTCAAGGCCAATGTCGTGCTCACGCTCGTCGAGCTCTCCGGCCTGCTGCTCATCATCTTCGTCGGCCTCTACGCGGTGACGCAGGGCAAGGCGGACTTCTCCCGCGCGATGGTCTTCGAGAGCCCGAGCGACAAGAGCACCTTCATTGCCATCTCCATGGCGACGGCGCTCGCCTTCTTCGCCATGGTCGGCTTCGAGGACTCGGTCAACATGGCCGAGGAGACCCACGAGCCGGCGAAGATCTTCCCCAAGGTCATGCTCAGCGGCTTGGCGATCACCGGTGTCATCTACGTCCTCGTCTCGATCACCGCGGTCGCCCTCGTGCCCGTCGGTGAGCTCGTCAGCGGGGAGCAGTCGGCGCTGACCCAGGTCGTCGCGACCGGCGCGCCGGGCCTGCCCTTCGACAAGATCTTCCCCTTCATCGGCATGTTCGCCGTGGCCAACTCGGCACTGATCAACATGCTCATGGCCTCGCGTCTCGTCTACGGCATGTCGCGCCAGGAGGTCCTGCCCCCCGGACTGGGCATCGTGCACAAGACGCGCCAGACGCCGTGGGTCGCGATCCTCTTCACGACCCTGATCTCCTACGGCCTGATCAGCTACGTCGTCCTGGGCAGCGGGTCGACCGTCGTCTCGCTCCTCGGTGGTACGACCTCGCTGCTGCTGCTGGCCGTCTTCACGATCGTCAACATCGCGGTCCTCGTGCTGCGCCGCGACGACGTCGGGCGGGAGCACTTCAAGACCCCGACCTTCCTGCCGATCGTCGCCGCACTGACCTGCGCCTTCCTCGTCGGCCCGTGGGCCCGCAACGAGGAGCAGCAGCAGCAGTACGAGATCGCCGGTGGCCTGCTGGCCCTCGGCGTCGTCCTCTGGGCGGTCACCTGGTTCATCAACCGCGCGGTCTACGCCAAGAAGACCTACATGCGCGACCCGGAGCACATCGACCACGACTGAGCTCCGCAGCGCGAAGGGGGCGTCCCCCTCGTGGCGGATTCATGGGGTGCTCGCAACACCGTGTGGATTTGGCCCTGGTGGTTAGGCCTCCTGGAGTAGATCACGAAGACGCTCGGCTGGGGTTGCCCAGTCGAGCGTCTTTCGTGGTCTGGCGTTGAGCTCTTGGGCGACGTACTCCAGC